>NZFT01000119.1 GCA_002690755.1 Phycisphaerae bacterium | reverse complement strand
GCGAACGCCACGCCGGAACCGATGCCGAACACCGCGATGGCGACCGCGATCGCCAGTTCGAAGTTGTTGCCCGAAGCGGTGAACGCGAGGGTGGCCGCCGCGGCTGCTCGTGGCTGTCGGTTGCTGGCGGTGTGTTGACGTGGTTGAGTCAACACGGGCGACGGTTGCTACATTCGACACGGATTCCTGTGAACAGGAACACGGTTTTTTGAAGGCCATGCGTTTTGCCAACGTGAATGTCGGGCGTTCGAATCGCCTCACCCGCCTCGATCCCGATCGGGGCGGGTTGTCACGCGTTGGAGACACATCACTCCGTCAGCTGGAGGTGGTTTTCGAAAACCACCTCGGCCGATGAGGACGACGAGGACGACGAGGACGACGAGGTACGCCCACCTCGAGGACACCACGGACGCGTATCGCATCTCATTTCATTAACATCTCCGGAGACCTCCAGCGACTCAAGCCGCGGTCATGAGCCTCACCAGTCTTGACGGAATCGCTGGAAGTCGGCTCTCCGGGCCCCGCGGGAAGAAGGCGGCCGCGGCCTCGACCGATCGCGTCCAACCGATCGCATCCAGAAGATCCGGGATCGGGCGAAACGTTCCCAGGGACTCCCGCGGCTTTCCCAACCTGGTGCATCCCGAGGTCGCCACCGGCCGAACAGATTTCTATGAAGCTGGGAGTGCCGAAAGAGCCGGAAGGCGAGCCCCGCGTCGGGATCGTACCGTCCAGTCTCCGGAGACTCACTCGAGCCGGCTTTGAAGTGCACGTCGAGCGGGGAGCGGGGCTGTCCGCCAACCATCCCGACTCGGCGTACAAGGATGCCGGAGCGAAGATCGTTGATCGTGCGGAGGTGCGTCGCTGCGACACGCTGGCCGCGGTTCGATTCCCCGGCGTGGAAGACCTCGCCCCGGATGCCAGCCTCGTCTGCATGGCCGACCCCTTCCGTCATCCGGACCGTCTGAGCGCATGCCTGGAGAGGGGAATCACCCTGCTCTCCATGGATCTCATCCCGCGGCGGCTCTCTCGAGCCCAGTCAATGGACGTGAATTCGAGTCAGGACAACCTCGCGGGATATGCGGCGGCGTTGATGGGCATGGCCCATGCCAGCCGGGCGATTCCGATGATGACCACGTCCGCAGGCACGGTGCGACCGGGACGGGTCGTGGTCATGGGCAGCGGGGTCGCGGGACTGCAGGCGATCTCGACCTCCAGACGCATGGGGGCCGTCGTCTTCGCCTCGGACGTCCGACGTTCCGCCGCCGAGCAGATCGAGTCCGTAGGAGGAACGTTCATCGACGTGGAAGGCATGGACGACTTCGAGGACGCATCGGGGTACGCCCGCCCCCTGACCCCGGAGTTCGTGCAGAAGGTCAATCGCGTGGTGTGCGAGGTCGCCTCGGAGGCGGAGGTCGTCATCACCACCGCCCGGACCTTCGGCCGTCCGGCGCCGACGACGATTTCCGCTTCCGCGGTCGCGGGCTTCAAGGCGGGGGCGGTGGTGGTCGATCTCAACGCCGACGTGGGCGGCAATTGCGAACTCACGGTGCCCGACGAGGTGGTCCGAGTCGGGGCCGGCGTCTCTGTGATCGGGCCCACGAATCTCCCCGGAACCGTCGCCGGCACCGCAAGCCTGCTCTATTCCAACAACCTCACCGCCTTCCTCACCTCCCTCGTGGAGGACGGATCACTGGCACTGCGGGAGGATGATGACGTCCTGGTCGGGTCTCCCGAGGGTGACGACCTTCATGTGGAAGGAATGGGTGGCGTGCTCGTCTGTCGAGCAGGTGCCGTGCATCCCGCCCACAGCCGTCTGTCGGGGATGGACCGATGATCACCGAAGCCTCACTCGTCGCGAATCTCACGCTCTTCATGCTGGCGCTCTTCGTGGGGGTCGAGATCATCACCAAGGTCCCGGCGATGCTCCACACGCCCTTGATGAGCGGTGCGAACGCCATCTCGGGCATCAGCGTGGTCGGCGCGCTGATTGGCGCGAACGTGGCGTACCAGGGGGGCGACACGGTGGTCTCCGGCATCCTTGCTTTCGTAGCGATCGTTCTGGCCATGATCAACGTGGTGGGCGGCTTCACCGTCACCAGTCGCATGCTCAACATGATCGCCGGAAAGAGGAAGAGGGACTGAGATGGCCGCATGGATCCCGCTTGGCTACCTGGGTGCGACGGCGCTCTTCATCCTCGGATTGAAGAAGCTGGGCCATCCCCGCACGGCCCCCCGCGGAAACCAGTACGGGGCCCTCGGCATGCTGCTCGCGGTGATCACAACGGTGGTCGACATGGGCCTGTCCGGCGAGCGCGGAGTGAGCTGGGGTCTGATCGTCGCGGGTCTCGTGATCGGTTCGATCATCGGTCTGGTGATGGCGGTGCGGGCCAAGATGACCGACATGCCGGAACTGGTCGCTCTGTTCAACGGGTTCGGCGGGGCGGCCTCCGCCCTCGTCGCTCTTTCGGAGACCTGGAAGTACGTCGAGGATCCGACGATCGCACTCCCCGTGGGACTCGACCGGCAGGTGATCGTGGTCGCAGCCGGTTTCTCGGCCCTGGTGGGCTGGACGACGCTCACCGGTTCGATTCTCGCGATGTTCAAGCTGAAAGGAGGCCTCGAGATACGCGGGACCTGGTACCCGACGCCCGACTGGGGACCGCCCTGGCTGAACCCGGTCAAGGCCCTGATGCTCCTCGCGGTCGTGATGCTGATCCTCCTCTCGATCGGTGATCCGACCAACTGGATCTACCTCCTGACCATCGTCGCACTCTCCTGCCTGCTGGGTCTCGCGCTGGTCCTTCCGATCGGGGGGGCGGACATGCCGGTAGTGGTCTCGCTGCTCAATTCGCTCTCCGGGATCGCGGCCGCGTTCACCGGATTCATCATCGGCAACCCAGTCCTCATCGTGGCCGGGTCACTGGTCGGGGCTTCGGGTCTGATCCTCACCTTCATCATGTGCCGGGCGATGAATCGCACGCTGCCCGACGTGCTATTCAAGGCCTACGGAGGGAGCACCCGCGAGAAGGTCACCCGCACCAAGATGGGTTCGGATCCCGAGGAGGTCGCCATGATCATGGACGGCGCCCAGAAGGTCATCATCGTCCCCGGATACGGCATGGCCGTCTCCCAGTGCCAGCACCAGGTGAAGGAACTCGGTGATCTTCTGTACGAGCGTTACGGCACCGAGGTCAAATACGCGATCCATCCGGTCGCGGGACGGATGCCGGGGCACATGAACGTCCTGCTCGCGGAGGCGAACGTGCCCTACGAGCAGTTGATCGAAATGGATGAGATCAATCCCGGGTTTCCCGAATGCGACGTGGCGCTCGTCGTGGGAGCCAACGACACCTGCAATCCTGCGGCACGGGAAGGTGAGGGACCGCTCGCCGGCATGCCGATCCTCGACGTCGATCTGGCCCGGACCGTGGTGATCGTGAAGCGTTCACTCTCGGTCGGGTATGCGGGCGTCGACAACGATCTCTTCTACCTCGACAAGACGATGATGCTCTTTGGTGACGGTCGAGCGATGATGACCGAACTCAACAGCGCGGTGAAGGACGCCTGATCCGCTTTGCCCTCACCGGGCGATCCATGTGATCCACTTACCAAAGACAGCGTCGGCACCATCCGCTGGCCCGGCGGTGTGATCTGGAAGCGGCCGAGGTGCGCTCGAACTCGATCGGCTCTCGAACTTCCCCGTAACCTTCAGGGACCACTTTGGTGATCTCCCGTGGGAGGGTGCGGACCGAGTACGGACCGTGATCACCTAGGCAATCCCGGCATGGGTCTCGGAGGACACCGCCTGCATGATCGCCCACGTCAATTCAGACACGCTGGACGCCGAGATCGAACACGACAGGGCACCGGTACCGGTGATGATCCCAGTCATGAAGGATGACACCGGACTCCGCAAACAGTGCATGGACAGCCATGGGTTCAAGCGGTGGATGACCGATTCGGTCCTCGGGCCGGTCCTCAGGCTGAAGCGGGCTGACTCCTAACCTGAAGCAGAGTGACCTTCGAGAACTCCTGCCAGCTCAGCCAGCCCCGGTTAGGAAGAGACGAATTCTTCACACACCCCCCTCCGGAAAACTTTCCCCCGTGGACACCCTGTGGCATGGACACATCCATGTGTCCTTGAAGTCGTCCCCGTTGGAACAAGTCTCGAAGGACCCCGATCAGGGGCGTTCCTGAGCGACGCCGCGCAACGGGAATACCGGGCGTTCGAATCGCCTCACCCGCTTTGAAGAAACGAACACCGCCTTCGGCTCGTGCCGGGGGCGGTTGTCGTTCTGGGGTCGGCCGGGCTGGATCGCGTTCCCAAGGAAGAGTCACAGAAGACACCAGAGGTTCACTGATCACCAATGAACAACCCCATGCAACGGCGAATCCCCTCCAGGGTGACGACATTGCCTGCTTTTCGGTTGAGCCTGTCGCAATCAACCAGCCCACCATTCCAAGCATCACTTTCGTTTGCGAGCCGATCGGCAATCTGCACGCCACCATGCTGCATCAACTCGGAATCACTCCCGAGAAGACCATCTACCGGCACCACGGCCGCAACGCCCGACCGACCGACGTCGACGGCAAGTCGCTGTCGCCGCTCATCACCGGATCATCCTCCCCACAAGGCGAATGAAGTCCTTCCTTCTTGAGCACGGCTTTGCTACAGTTCGAGCGGCTCCCTTCCCCCTTCCCTCCAAATTCCCGAATGAGAAAGAACATGAAGCTCCAATGCGCTCTGGCGGCGGTCGCCCTCTGTGCGGGTGTATCGCATGCCGACCTCACCGACACCTTCACCGCGGGCATCGCGGCCATCGCGGTCGATCCGAACGATCCCATCGGCTCCCTCGACTTCGGCAACGCCAACGTCAGCGCCGGAGCCTCTTCCCTCATTCCCGGGTTCTCGCCCATGGTGGGCGGAGGCCCGACCGCGCTCTTCGATCCGATCGCGAACGAGGGGGCGGGAGGCGTCAGTCCCATCACCGTGCAGGCGAACACCGACCTGATCGGCGATCTCATGACGATCGACATCACCTGGTCGACCTCCAACGGAAGCCAGATCTTCTCGAACGTCAACCCGGCCTTCTTCATCCTTCCCGACGGCGCCAACGCAACCCACATCGTTCTCGACACCGGGAATTACTTCGGAGCCGGGGGGGCCGTGTTCCCCCGAGACGGCATCGACATCGGCTCGGCCTGGAGCTTCGTCTCGGGCACGGTCACCGCACAGCTCCCCGACGAGACGGACGTGGATCCGCTGCAGTGGTTCGGCGACAGCTTCCTCCCCCCCGACATCACCGACATCTACCACGCTGGGTTCATCCCGATCCAGTACGGCTTCCACGACATCTGGGATGCGACCAGCATCGAGTACTCGATCACGGTCCAGATACCCGCTCCCGGAGCCGCCGCGCTGCTCTGTCTCGTCGGCCTCGGCTCCCGCCGCCGACGAGATTGAGACCACCAGACACCTCGATCACGACGCCCGGACCTCGGTTCGGGCGTCGTGCCTTTGAGTCGACGCCCGCTGCTCCCGACCGGGGCCGTCGAGTCCCAGATGGCTCGACCAGATGGAGTGCTGGTGTTCGAACGTCGCCAACGTGAATACCGGGCGTTCGAATCGCCTCACCCGCTTTGAAGAAACCGCCTTCGGCTCACGCCGGGGGCGGTTGTCCTTGGTGATGCCGAAGCGCGAAGAAGTTCGATCTCAACATCCGACCTGACGTGGTGGACGGCCATTGTTCTTCGCCACCTGCGTCCCCCACCCGATCAGGCTTGGATTGCAATCATCCCGATCGATGAGAACCTCGATCAGACAAGGTCCATCGTGGGCAACCGCCTCAGCAATGGCCGCTTCGAGTTCCGCTCCGGTCCCGGCTCTGAATCCCCGGCCACCGCCCTGTTCACCCCCAAGCACCCCCATCAACTCGGCGTAGTTCCAGTTCGCGATGTTGTTGTACGGACCATCATGGATCTCCACTTCAATGGTGTAGCCCCGATTGTTCATCAGAAAGATCAGTGGAGTGGCGTTGTACCTGATCATGGTGGACAACTCCTGCGCGGTCAACTGGAAGGAACCATCTCCGATGCAGGCGATGACTCGACGCTGCGGCGCACCGATCGCATAACCCAGCGTCGCACCGACCGACCAGCCGATGGAGCCATACTGCATCTGGATTTCAAACCTCGACCCGGAAGGCATGTCGAGTTGCATCCCGTTGAACCAGGAATCGCCTGTTTCGGCAATCAAGGCGGATCGTTCATCAAGCAGCTTCTGGATACGACTGAACACCTGACGAGTCGTCAATCGAGCATCCGGTTCGTCCATGCCATGATCCGGCGCAGGATCGTGCCGGTTGCGCCAGGCCACCAGCGATGCCTCATTGGGATTCAGCCTGATCGCAAGTGCTTCCAGAAAGTCGGACAGCTGGATTCCGTGGTAGACCTGATCAGGGGTCACGACCCCGTCGGCGTGAATCTCGATCCGCTTGTCAGGATCGATCCGGATGGTATGTCCCGTGGTGGTGTAATCCGTGAAGATGCAACCCGCCAGAAGAACCATGTCGGACTCGAGCACTGCGCCCGTCGAACCTCCCGTACCCGCATCGCCCCAGTGAATACCCATGTAGGAGGGATGGGACTCATCGAAGAAGCTCTTCGCATTGGGCATCGAAGCGACTCCGTAACCACAGGAATCAGCGAGTCCTGCAAAGGCCGCTTCCGCTCCATGGGAACGCAGTTTGCTGCCGGCGACCAGTACCGGCGATGACGCGCTGTTCAGAAGCGCCGCCACGGCATCCACTGCTGCGGCAAGTGACACCGGATCGCTCGCTCGATTGACCTGGAATTGACGTGGATTCGCTGCGGTGATCGAACAACTGGCGATGTTGCAGGCGATTTCGAGATACACCGGCTTGCGCGTACGACAGGCGGTTGCGATGGCGTCATCGATCTGGCGAGCGGCGGCCTCGGGATCATGGATGATGACCGACTTCGCCGTGACTCGTGAGAACATCTCCCGCACATAGGTGTAATCAAGATGCCCGATACTGTGATGAAGAAGTTCGGCTTCAGCGGCGGAATTCGAATTCGGCCCACCGGAGATCGCCACCATGGGCAGATCCTCCGCATAGGCACCCGCAACGGCGTTGATGAGCGACAGACCGCCCACGCTGTAGGTCACGACGGCGGCCGACAGACCACCCGTGGCTCTGGCGTAGCCATCGGCGGCATAGCCTGCGTTCAGCTCATTGCAGCAGGAGATCATCTCCCAGCCGTCATGCTTGAGAAACTCATCGAGAAGAACCAGGTTGTAGTCACCGGGAACGGTGAAGTAATGGCCCACTCCATTCTCGGAAAGTCTCGCTGCCAGGTACCCGCCAACCGTCAGTGCCTTGTCTGCCACGAGCTGCTCCCTTGTTCTGCCAAATCGAAAGATGGATCCGGATCAATATAAGACCTGATGGACGGCATTATCGGTTTTGCGAGTTGACGAATCAAATCCAACCCACCTGTTGCGCTAACCTGGGAGAAAGGCGACAACAGATCCGGATCTGGCCAGAACCGGTCATAGAGTCCGGGCAGCGGCGGGAGCCCTCCTCCTTGCCGGTGGCCGGAGCGATACCCCGGCCGCCCGCATCCCGTCGTGTGAACGCGCAAATGCACTACAGCGCCTCCGCTCACAGCGTACGAGGGCCGGTTTTGAATGCATGCTTACACGTTGCCAACGTGAATGTCGGGCGTTCGAATCGCCTCACCCGCTTTCTCAAACGATCAGCGCCCTCGGCCGATGCCGGGGGCGGTGGTCGTTTTGGGGTCGGATCGAACTCTCGAAAGGTACCTCCCCGGCCGACGCCCATGGCCGAGAGCGACGTGCTTCGCGTCGATCGCGGCGAGTACGGCCTGCTTCCTTCGAAGCCGGCGACTAAACAGATGTTNTTGCCTCCCCTGTTCAAACCGAGTAACGTCGNCCGATCAATTTTGGACCTCGTCCACATTGCCAGCGGAGAAGTCATGAAAGCCATCGCTCTGGTCGTGCCGTTCGTCTGCATGGCGGCGTCGAACGTCAATGCACAGGACTACAGCGCCTACCTTCCGATCTGCGAGAAANACGTGTCCGCCGAGTATCGGAGCGGCTTCCTCAGCTACATCTATCTCTCCCCCCTCGTGGACTTCATGAGCCAGAGAGCGAATCAGGTGACCGCCTGCGATTNGACGACCGAGCGATACCTGACGGATGGCGGTGATGTCTTCGTTCCAGCCGAACAGTACTTCCAGAACCAACTCTTCTACTCCGCGGACATCTCCAGCTGCTTGAATCCGGTGGTCCGACCCAACACCGACAGTCTCTACGTGGTCGGCCAGTTCGATCTTTCCAAGGGCCCGGTCCTGATCACACACCCGCAGATGTACTTCCCGCCCGANCCCGGAGAATTGCCGCAGGAGGCCTCCTTCTCGCTTCAATTCGTCGACCCTTGGACGAATTCGTTCTTCCACGTCTCGCCTTGGGGCACCGGCCCCACATCGTCCACGGAGGGCAGCGTCGATCCGCGGAATCCCCGGTCGGGTGACTTCAGTGCTCGCGAGTACTTCCTGTACTGGGGAGACGCCGACTACGCAGACGAACTCGAGTCCGACGAGAACATCGATCCATCCTCACTCATCGAAAGCACGTACCAGCTCGCCTGGATGCTGGGACGCATCACGGTTCCATACGACGACCTCGAGAAGACGAGAAACCTGTGTCGACAGCTCACCTCGACGAGCTACGAGTGGGTCCAGGGCCAGGGGCTGGTCGAGATTCCGCTGGCCCTCGCGACCTGGCCGGCCAATCCCTGTCAGCTCCCCGCATGCGTGGACGGCAACCAGGCCTACAAGGTCGACTGCGCGGCCATCCAGGCCCCGGGATTCGACGTCATCGAATATCTGGACATCGCCGCTCAAGCGCTGGTGTACGCACCCATCCCCCCGGATCTCATCGACCAGTACTACGCCCAGCAGCTCAGCGCCATCGGAGTCGATGCGGTCACCCTGGGCCCTTCGAACGCCGGATTGTCCCCCGAGAAACTCGACGAGATCACCGCGGGCTTCCAGTGTGCGGTGGACCTGTTCTGTGGCACCCCCTCACTTCCGAATCCGATCGATCCTGCGACCCTCGGCTTCACCGTCGATCCCAACCGAAGCGAGTGGATTGTTCCGCCCAAGGACGTCGGCGACTACGGATCGAAGGCCGTGCTCCGCGCCTACATCGCCCAGCTGGGGCTTGCCGCGGACACCCGGACCTACGAGTTCTATCCCACGGCGACGACCTATTCGAACGCGAGCGCCGACGATCCGAATCTGATCTCGGTCACCGGGGGGGACCGGCCCGAGTCCATCGAGTACGTGCTGATCATGGATGCGAGCATCGATCGGTTCTGTTCCGACTGGTCCCTGACGATGTACGTCACGGATTCGTCCGAGTCGGAAGCCCAGATCCTCTGCTCGACCTACAACAGCAGCTGCGACGCGGACGGCAACTTCTGCGTGAAGGCGGTCGGTACCAGTCACCGAACGTGGCTCGGAGAGGAGGGAGCGGTGAAGACCGTGGACGACAACGGTCGGAGCTGCTATCGAGTGTTGATCAGCCCCAACCCACCGCCGGCCGAGGACACGACCTTGAACTGGCTTCCATCTCCGAATGCCCCCGGCCAGATCTCCGATATTGACGACGAGGCGATGTTCCAGGTCACGCTCCGGATCTTCAACGGCAAGTTCGGACCACTCCAACAGCACATTCCCGGCTGGCAACTTCCCTGCATCCTCAAACTCGAGGACGCGGACCCGTATCCCGGATGCACCGGCTGTCTGGAGACCGTCCCTGGATGTCTCGGTGACCTCGCCGCGGACGGCGTGGTCGATTCGATCGATCTCGCCCTGATCTACTCGGCCTGGGGCGACTGTCCCGATTGCATCGAGGACCTCGATGGAAACGGAACCGTCAACGCCCGGGACCTGGGCATGCTGCTTCGCGCATGGGGCCCCTGCAACTAGGAACATCCGAGCGAAGTCGGTGATCCGCGGTCACGGGTCGGCCCAGGGTGCGAGCCAGCTTCATTCGTCGTGCCCGCAGATGGAAGCGAAGCTGAGACTATGGGCGAGGGCATAAATGAACTGCGGAAATCCCCATCAACGCTCTCGATGCAGTCAATCGACTCGGCACGGCTTCTCAAGACGCGCAATGGCATAAAACACGAGGAGCAGGAACCTTGCTGGACGAATGGCATCTACGAATTTCGACGACAGGATCTACAATTAAAAGGTGGCAGCACGGATGTTGTCAGGGGTTGGCAGTGCTGGTTGACTGGAGAGA
>NZFT01000118.1 GCA_002690755.1 Phycisphaerae bacterium | reverse complement strand
AGTCCCCGGGCAAGAAGTCCCCGGGCAAGAAGTCCCCGGGCAAGAAGTCCCCGGGCAAGAAGTCCCCGGGCAAGAAGTCCCCGGGCAAGAAGTCCGAGGGGGCGAAGGTCTCCGGGTCCGCCACCGAACCCAAGACGGCCCCGGCCACCAGGACCGGCTCCGTCGACCGGATCGGCACGTACAACTCCGCGGTCCGGTGGATCCTCGAACTCACCGACGTGGAACGACAACGAGTCGTCAAGTACGACGAGCACGGTGATTTCAAGCTCGACCGGATGCGAGCACTGCTTGCCGCGCTGGGTGATCCGCAGGATCAGTTCCGGGCGATCCACGTCGCGGGCAGCAACGGCAAGGGGTCGACGATCGCGATGATCAGCGCGATGCTGCGGAAGTGCGGCTACGGCGTCGGCGAATTCACGAGTCCGCATCTGGTCGACATCCGCGAGCGGATCTGCATCAACGGCCAGCGAATCACCAAGAACGAGTTCACGGAGTCGATGAAGGCGCTCGCGAAGGCGGCGACGGAGATCGGAGAGCGGCCGACGTTCTTCGAGGCGATCACCGCGATCTCGTTCATGCACTTCGCCGCGCAGGCCGTGGACGTGGCGATCGTCGAGGTCGGACTCGGGGGTCGGCTCGACTCCACGAACGTGATCATGCCGGTGCTTTCGGTCATCACGGAGATCCAACTCGATCACACGAGGATCCTCGGGGACACCCTTGAGAAGATCGCGGCCGAGAAGGCGGGGATCATCAAGCCGGGTGTTCCGGTGATCACGCGGCAGCAGCAGGAGGACGTCGATCGCGTGCTTCGCGACAAGGCGGAATCCGTCGGGACGACGATCCGGGTCGTGAACAAGGAGATCGAGTTCAGCAACCGGTTCTGCTCGACCGTGGAGCTGGGCCCCCACAACCGGGTCTGCCTCTACACCGAGACCAGCCGGCTTGAGCACCTTCCAGTGCCCCTGCCGGGCGAACATCAGGCGTTCAACTGCGGGCTCGCCCTCGCCGCCGTGGATCATCTGAAGTCGATCGGCTTCGAATGTCCCGAGTCGGTGGTCACCGAGGGGCTCGAGGAGACCGTGATCCCCGGCCGCATGCAGCTGGTCTGGGATCGTCCGAGGATTCTCGTCGACGGCGCCCACAACCCCGACGCCCTGACCGCGTTGATGCGCTGCGTCGGTGCGCACGTGCCCTACGACTCGATGGTCTGCGTCTTCGGCTGCGGTCAGGACAAGGACGTCGATTCGCTCCTCGACCGGGTCAGTCTCGGCGCCGACAAGGTGATCTTCACGAAGGCCGTCCGGAACACGAGGGCCGTGGAGCCCGAGGAACTTCGTCGCCGGTTCATGGAACGAAGCGGGAAGATGTGCCAGACCGCGGAAACCCTGAAGGAGGCGCTGGAGCTCGCGGCCCGCGCCGTGAGTCGCGAGGATCTGATCTGCGTCACCGGAAGTTTCTACCTGGTCGGTGAGACCATCAAGTATCTGGAAGTCCTGCGGAAGTCCCGGGAGGACACCGCTTCCCCCGTGGGATGAGGTCACGACGAATTCGCATGAATTCCCCGACGCCCGCCTCGATGCTTCGCGGCGGGCGTCGGTATCTCCGTGACGCCGTATCCACGTATCATGGGTCGATCGGCGCGGAGGGAACGCCCCGCGGCTCACGACGACCGGAGAAGCATCGATGACCACGCCCACGAATCTCGACGGCGACGCCAGAGACGAGAACACATCGGTGCGAAGTCGCTACGACGTCGAGATGGCCATTGCGATCGAAGAACGATGGCAGGCGGTCTGGGACGAAGCCGACGTCTATCGCACGCCGAATCCCGGGGACGCGGATTTCGATCCGAGTCGTCCGAAGTTCTACTGTCTCGACATGTTTCCGTACCCCTCGGGGGCGGGGCTCCATGTCGGGCATCCCGAGGGTTACACGGCCACGGACATCCTGTGCCGCTACAGGCGGATGCGAGGATTCAACGTCCTGCACCCGATGGGCTTCGACGCGTTCGGGCTTCCGGCCGAGCAGTACGCGGTGCAGACCGGGGTCCATCCCCGCGAGACCACCCAGGCCGCGATGGACAATTTCCGCCGACAGTTGAAGCGATTCGGATTCAGCTACGACTGGTCCCGCGAATTCGCCACCATCGATCCCGACTACTACCGGTGGACCCAGTGGATCTGGCTTCGTGCCTACGGATCCTGGTTCGATCCGCGGGTGGATGCGGCGCGACCGATCGCGGAGCTCGAGGCGGGCCTCGCGTCGGGCGAGGTGGTCCCCACCGACGAAGACGAAGCGGCGCTCGACTGGTCGGCCATGGACGCCGGAGCCCGCCGGCGGTACGTCGACGGTCGTCGGCTCGCCTACCTCGGCGAGCAGACCGTCAACTGGTGTCCGAAGCTCGGCACGGTGCTCGCGAACGAGGAGGTCATCGACGGTCGCAGTGAACGCGGCGGGCATCCCGTGGTCCGAAAGCCGCTCCGGCAGTGGATGTTCCGGATCACCGCCTACGCCCAGCGGCTGCTCGACGATCTCGATCTGATTCGCTGGCCCGAGTCCACGCGGATCATGCAGCGGGAATGGATCGGCCGGAGCGACGGCGCACTGGTCCGGTTCGAGGTGGAGGGCGGCGCGGAGACGCTCGACGTCTTCACCACCCGTCCCGACACGCTCTTCGGCGCGACCTACATGGTCGTCGCCCCCGAACATCCGCTGGTCGACGAGATCGTCGCCGGGGCGGATGCGGATCCGGCGATCGAGGCCTACGTGGCGGCGGCCCGAAACCGGGCGGACGTGGATCGAATGGCCGACTCGAAGGAGAAGACGGGGGTCTTCACCGGCCGGTACGCCATCAATCCCGCGACCGGCGAACGCGTGCCGATCTGGACCGCGGACTACGTCCTGATGGGCTACGGGACGGGCGCGATCATGGCGGTTCCCGCCCACGATCAGCGGGACTTCGAGTTCGCGCGTGCCTTCGACCTTCCGATCCGACAGGTGGTCGCCGCCTCCGTCGACACGGTCGGTGCCTGCGACGACTGGGACGAGGCGCGGACGGATGGCGGCGTCGCCGTCGCGAGCGCGAACGACGCGGTCTCGCTCGACGGGCTCGCCACCGATGCCGCGAAGGCCGCGATGATCGAGTGGCTCGCGTCCGCGGGCTGCGGCCGTCGTCGCATCAACTTCAAACTGCGGGACTGGCTCTTCAGCCGGCAGCGCTACTGGGGCGAGCCGTTCCCAGTGGTCTTCGACGACGCCGGCGATCACCACCCCGTCTCCGACGCTGCGCTGCCGGTCCGCCTTCCCGATCTCGAGGACTACGAACCGATCGAGTCGGACGAGCCGACGCCGCCGCTCGGCAAGGCCGTGGACTGGGTCCGCACGACCGCGGGCGAGGCGGGGGTCGATCCGGCGGTGCTTCCGGCCGACACCCCGGTTCGGCGCGAGATCAACACGATGCCCGGCTGGGCGGGATCATGCTGGTACTACCTGCGGTACTGCGACCCCGGAAACGACGAACGATTCGCCTCCCGCGCCGCGGAGCGGTACTGGATGCGATCGGAACGCGGAGACGACACGGAACCGTCGGTCGCCGACGAGGGTTCGTTCGACGCGTCCCGACATCACTTCGGGGGCGTGGACCTCTACGTCGGAGGCGCCGAGCACGCGGTGCTTCACCTTTTGTACGCCCGGTTCTGGCACAAGATCCTCTTCGATCTGGGCGAGGTCTCGACGCCCGAGCCGGTCGGTCGCCTCTTCCACCAGGGCATGATCACGAGCTTCGCGTTCAAGCGGGCGGACGGATCACTGGTCCCGGTCGACGAGGTCCGCGAGTCGGACGACGGTCCGGCGGTCGAGATCGCGACGGGCGAGACCGTCGAACGCATCGTGGCCAAGATGTCGAAGTCGCTCCGGAACGTGATCAATCCCGACGACGTGATCGCGGACTACGGCGCGGACACCTTCCGACTCTACGAGATGGCGATGGGCCCCCTCGACGCTTCCAAGCCCTGGAACACCCGGGACATCGTCGGCGTCCATCGATTCCTGCAGCGGGCTTGGCGACTCGCGGTCGACGAGTCGACCGGCGAGCTCCGATTGCGGACCGAGCCCGACGAGGACGTGGAACGGGCCCTGCATCGGACCGTCGCGAAGGTCGGGGACGACATCGAGCGGCTCGCGTTCAACACCGCGATCGCCGCGATGATCGAGTTCGTGAACACCGCGACCGGCGTGGGCGTGACCGCGGATCAGCTCGATCGTTTCAACCGCATCCTCGGTCCGTTCGTTCCGCATTTCGCGGAGGAGATCGACGCGAAGCTCAGGCCCGACGCCGGGGCCGGACGGAGCGTGGTGCTCGCGGACTGGCCGGCGTTCGATCCGGCGATGCTTCAGGACGATTCGATCGAGGTGCCGGTGCAGGTGCTCGGCAAGGTGCGGAGCCGGATCACCGTTCCGGCGGATGCCGACGCGGCCGCCCTCGAAGCCGCGGCGCTCGCGGACGAGCGAATCCGCGAGCTGGTCGAAGGCAAGACCATCCGGAAGGTCGTGGTCGTTCCCGGGAAACTCGTGAACGTGGTGGCGAACTGATGGATTCAGGCGGAACGCATCCCGCGTGGCGTCCGGAGGAGCCGTGGCCGGTGACCTTCGCCGTACCGCTTTCAGTGGGCGCGCCGTTCGAGGCCGACGCCTTCCTGGCGGGACTGGCCGGGGTGCTCGAGGCTTCGGTCGAGGTGCTGGAGTTCCTGCCGTCCGCCGACGAACGGAACCCATGGTCCGTCGTGGTGCGGGTGCCCGGCCGAGCCGCGCCCGTGGTGATCTCGCTCGAGCGGACCAAGCGGATGGACGAGGTGCCGCCCGCGATCGCGGGCCGGGTCGCCGCATCCCGATTCACCCTGATCGTCGAATCCCTGCTTGACGCCGAGGATCCGCGAATCGACTGGGGGAAGCTGGTCGGCATCGCGACGGCGCACGAAGGTTCGATCGCGGTGCTCGACGCCTCCACCGGACAGTGGTTCGACGAGGCGGAGATCGACGGTGAGCTCCTCGATGCCGAATTCGGACCGCCGGAAGACGTGCTCTGGCGGGTTCAGGCGGTGTCGACGTCCGAGGATCTCGAGCAGGGGACGGTCTGGCTCTTCACCCGGGGCCTGCTTCGCTGCGGGCTGCCGGAACTGGAGCTGCTCGAGGTGCCGGGGGCCCGCGCTTCCGCGGCATCCCGGATGCTCGACGCGGTCGCGGGGCTCCTGCTCGAAGACGGTCCGCCGCCGCCGGAGATTCCCTATTCGATCGGCCCTGGAATCGACGTCGCGTTGATTCCATGGCGGGAGGCGATCGAGGCCCTCGATCCCGAGAGCCTCGGTGACGAGGCGGACCGGGCCGCGTTGTCGCAGGAGACACCGAATCCGCTCCTCGCCCGCCGAGCCGCGGTGTGCGACATCGAACCGAAGGGAAGTTTCAAGAGGATCTGGACCTGGCCCGGGCAGGCGGCCGCGCACTTCTCGAGCGCGGACGCCTCCATCTATCGCAGCGACGCGGCGACCGTCAGATCATCGGCGATCGCGCGGCGCAGCTGGAGCCGTGCGGTCGCGGCCCGCGCGTCGACGCCGGAAGGGCTCGTCCTGCTGGCGGGGATTCCGCTCGACCGCGATGTGGAGGGTCGGGTCGAACACGCGTGGATCCAGGTCGATTCGGTCGAGGACGACGGTGGGACGGGTCGGATCCTCCGGAACACGAGAGACGGCCGCGCGGCGGGGACTCCGGTCGAATTCCAGGCCGCGGACATCGATGGTTGGCGACTGGTCCGGGGCGAGGCCACGATCGGACCCGAAGACCGGATCGACCCCATGGATTTCGCGGCCGGTCGCGAGACCAGGGGTGGGGCATGAGCGACGCCTCCGGCCCGCTTGAACCGTTCGAGGACGATCCGCTTGCGCATCCGCCGGTGGTGCTCGTCTCCGCCGCCGGTCGGAGCGAACTCGATGCGGTGCGTCTGATTCTCGACGAAGAGGGGATTCCCGCCGTCGTGGAACGCCGTCACGGCGTCGATCCGCCGGACTGGGTGTTGCTGGTCGCCGACGCCGCCGGGGNTNANGCGNGCCGACACGCTCGAGAACCGNGCGGCGGTCGCGTCCCACATCGATTGGGACGAGTTGGACGTCGGGACACCGCCCGACGAGGTGCGAGACGTGCTCGCCGGCGCGGATCGAGTCAAGCGATTCAAGATCGTGGTCCGCGTCGCGGGCACCGTGGTCGGGTTGCTGATGCTTGCCCTCGCCGTGGTGGCGGTGATCGCGACCCTGATAACCTGAGAAGTCCGTGCTCGGTCGTCGAGACCGTGAACCGCTCCCGTGGTCACTGCGAACAGGAATTCCGATGCGAACCCACGACCCCATCCAAGTCCGCTCGTCGCTGCCTGTGGTCCTTCTGTCGATCTGCGTCATGCTGCTCGGCGGCTGCGGCGGCTACGTCCTCAAGGGACGGGCGGTGGTCGGCGCGTACAACACCATCGAGCTCGTCGACAAGGACGATCCGAGGCTCGCCGACCGTGGCACGCCGGGCGTCCGGGTCGAGGCGATCCGCGACCCGCAGTCCCTCGGTCGCAAGATCGTCGCGAGTGCGAACAGCGGCGGCGACGGGACGATTCGTCTCGCGATCAGCGATTTCGGTGCCGGGTTCCTCGAGGAGCAGTGGGAATTGAAGGCGGCGATGGGCGGGGCGAACTACACCGCGAACCTCTTCGACCTTCCATTCGATTCCGATTCGGTCCGGTTGCTCGTCGTGGTGCAGCCGGGAAGCGGCACGCCCGGTGGGTCGCTGCAGATGGAGGCGGAGCGCGAGCTCGACAACTTCGACATCAGGCTTCCCAAGGATTCGGCGATCTATCGCTGACCGCCCGTCGGTTCGCGATTCGATCGGAGGGTCTGCACGCATGCGGTATCGATACCATCTGAATCTCGCGGGGGGTCTGTACCTCGGCATCACGATGCTGGTGGGATTCGCATCGACGGTGCGTCCGAACAACCTGCTGGTCTGGATCTTCGGTTTCCTGCTCTCGCTGGTGGTCATCAGCGGCCTGACCAGCGGAGGTGCGTTGTTCCGGCTCACCATGCGGCGGCTCGACCCGTTGAACGGTCGCGTCGATCGACCGCTGGTCGTCCGCTATTCGGTCCGTGGCGGAAGCCGATACCTTCCGTTGTTCGACGTTCGCATCACCGAGTCCCGGCGAGGTGCGGACCGAGCGGATGGCTGGTGGACCCACGCCGACCCCGCGTCGGCGTGGGTGATGCACGCGGGCCCGGGGGAACTCGTCCACGGCGAGGCCGTCTTCGTTCCCCGACGTCGTGGCCGCATGCGATTCGACGCGTTCGAGGCGCGATCAAGCTTTCCCTTCGGTCTGGTCGGAAAGTCGGTCACGGTGCGGCAGGAGATGGAGACGCTCGTGTTTCCTCGGACCGTTTCGATCCGCGAGAACGAGATCGATCGACTGCTCGGGGGTGGGGTCGGCGGTGGTCGGGCGGGATCGGGGCTCGGTTCCGCCGGCGAATACGCGGGCCTTCGCGAGTACCGCCCCGGCGACAGCATTCGCTCCGTGGCCTGGAAACGATCCCGGTCCGGTGAGAATCCGGTCGTGATCCAGCGGGCGATTCCAGCGCCGCCGCGGCTCATCGTGCTGCTTGATCTGCGAAGGCCGACCGACCGACTTCGATTCGAGGTCGGGGTCGATCCACGGGAACGGGAGGAGGCTTCGATCACCTTCGCGGCGTCGCTCGCGGAATCCTCGATCCGGCACGGCGTGGAAGTGGGGCTTCGCATCGCCGGGATCGATCTCCCGGAGATTCCGATTCGGGGCGGACGTCGGCATCTCGATCGGATGCTCGCGCATCTCGCATCGATCGACCTCGACGAGACGCGTGGTGACCGGGTGCGGGCGGTTCCGGCCCCGAACGTCGCGGCCATGGTCGCGATCCACGTCGACCGGATCGACGTGGCCATCGGCCACGAACGATGCTGGCATCTGCTGCCCTCGAACCTCGAGGAACTGATGGAGCGCCGGCCGGAGGCGACCGATCGGGTCGCCGATCCAACTAATCATGGCGATGATGGGGATCGTGGCGAGTCGTCGTCGGGATCGGAGGCCGCCGCATGACGCCGCTCGCCCGTTACCACCGTCATCTTCGCATCCAGATCCTGCTTGGAGTCGCCGCGTTCGCGGTGGCGCTGCAGGAGTTCGAACTCCTGTTCGTGCTCGGCGCGGCCGCCGTCGCCAGCGGTTACGTCAGTGACGGCCCGCGCGGTCGACACCTCCCCCCCTGGCTGATCAACGTCCTGGCGATCGGCGTGTTCGGCTGGTCGATCTTCGGCTTCTTCGAGAATCCCGACACGAGCACCACGATGGCGATCGTCGGGCGGCTCTCCTGCTGTCTCGCCGTGCTGCGTCTCTTCGGGCGTCGGGCCGCTCGAGAGGATCGGCAGGCGGTGGTGATGTCGGTGGTCGCGGTGGTCGCCGCCTGCCTCTACTCCTTCCAACTGCTGCTCGGCGTTATCGTGGTGGTCTTCGCGGTCGAGACGGTGCACGTGGTGATGTTGAACCGGCTCCGAGCGGGTCTCGATCACGCTCGCCATGAGCGACGGGATCTGGTGGCGGATGTCGCGGTCCCGCCGGTCGAGCCCGCCTTCGGTCGGGCGCCGCTGACGCAGTTCCGACTCCTCGTCGGGGGCTGCGTGATCGTGGCAGCCGCACTGGCCACCGGGGTGTTCCTGATCTTTCCTCGACCGAGCGACGCCGGACTGGTGGCGCTCGGAACGCGGACCGGTTTCTCGCCGACGGTCGATCTGACGCGGAGCGATCAGATCGAGCAGAGCAACCGCGAGGTTCTGACGGTCCAGTGGACCGATCCACAGGGTGTTGCGATCCAGTGGCCGCAGCCGCTCCGCCTTCGCGGGGCGGTGCTCGACCGTTGGGACCCGTCGGACCGCCGCTGGATCGTGGCCGAGACCCGACGCTTCCGCCGTACCGTGACCACGAGTGGTGATCCGGAGCAGTTCATGCCGCTCGGCGTCGAGCCGGTCGATCAGAGTCTCTACACCCAGACCGTCACCATGCGGTCCCTCGCGACGTCCCGGGTGTTCGCGCGCTGGGCGCCGGTCGCGATCGCCTGCGACCAGGCTCGGACCTTCACGCTCGATCCCGCGAACCTCGAGATCGAGGACAACCTGGGCGGCGGGCTCGATCGTTTCGCGACCTATCGGCTCAAGGTCGCGCCCAATCCGGCGCCGGAGACGATCGCCTCGATCGCGGGCGACACGATCCCACCGGTCCGCCCTCCGCGGTTCGACGTCCCCGGGGTGGGGGAGGAGGCCCGTCGGATCCTCGCGGAGCGGGCCCCGGAGCTGCTCGAACCCGTGCCGGTCGGCGACGACGAGGCGAAGTGGCGGCGAAATCGACTCATCGCGGAGGAGTTCACGGATTACCTGCGGGGCGAGGACTTCCGATACGCCCTCGACCTCCGACGTTTCGTCCAGCGTCGTGGCGTGGACCCGATCTACGCGTTCCTGACCGAGTATCGATTCGGGCACTGTGAATTCTTCGCTTCCGGACTCGCGGGTCTCTGCCAGTCGATCGGAATCGAGTGTCGGGTCGTGACGGGCTTCGTCGCGGTGGAGTTCGACGACCGACTCGCCCGGTACATCGTTCGAGAGTCGAATGCGCACGCCTGGGTCGAGGTTCGGACCGGTCGCTGGTCGTGGCGTGAATTCGATCCGACCAACACCCGGGTGCTCGAGGAACTTCAGGCGTCTCGCCGAAGCTGGGCCGACGACTGGCGATGGATCTACGACCGCGCGGATTTTCTTTGGACCAGCCGGTTCGTCACCTTCGACGGCACCAGTCAGGCGACCCTCGCGGATCGGCTCGGCGGTCTGGTGGGAGGCGGCGGCCGCGGGGTCGTGGAACGAATCAGCGACGTCGCGAGGCAGGTCAACCGGTACTTCCAGCTGGGGCCCGCGGGTTACATCTGGATCGGAATCGTGGTCTTCGCGATCGGGCTCGCGGTGGTGGCGTCGGTGCGTTGGATCCGCCGCCGTCGACTCGTGAGAAGGCTCCTGCACGCATCGCCGGAGTTTTCGAATCGCCGCCTGCGGGAGGCCGAGTTCTATCTCACGCTTCTGGAGGCGTTCGCCATCGCGGGATGTCCGAAGCCGGACTGGGCGCCGCCACGGGCGCATCTCGAATCGGTGTCGTCCCTGCGTCCGGACGTCGCCGCGGCCGCGGCACCCCTGATCGATCTCTTCTACGCGGTCCGCTACGGTGGCCACCGTCTCGATTCCGGTGAACGGCGTTCGGTGGAGGCGGAGGCGGATCGCATTCGACGGATCGCGGAGGAGCCTTCGGCATGAGCGGCCACGCGGATCATGATCAACGCCCTCACGACGACGACGAGACGCTTTCGCAGGTGGAAGGGGTCGTGGCCCGTCTGATCGCGGGCCCGGGACGGGTGCTCGACCTCGGCTGCGGTGCCGGTCGGGTGGGCGGAATGCTCGCCGCGGCGGGCCACGACGTGACCGGGGTCGACCGGGAGGCGGACCATCGAGACGAGTTTCTCGAGTCGATCCAAGGTCGTGGCCGGTTCGAGCATCTGGATTTCACGGAGGCGGCCGGTCTCCGGGAACTTCCGACCGGTCCTTTCGACGCGATCCTCCTGCTCGGGAACACCCTGACCACCGTCCGGTCGCCGGTGGTGCTCCGCGATCTGGTTCGGGCCGTCGCGACCCGGCTCGATTCGGAAGGTGTCTTCGCCTACGACGATTTCCCATTCACCGGATGGTCCGAACTGACCGCGGGGAACTGGGCCGATGGAATCAGCGAGGACGGATCGATGCAGATGATCTGGGTTCCCGGTGAACCCGAGTTCGTGATGCGTGCCGGATCCGAGGTCGACGATCGGGATCTCGAACCCCGCCCCGAGGAGCGGGTGCTCCGGCTGTGGTCGATGTCCGAGTTGAACGACGCTGCCCACCGGGCGGGGCTCACCGCGGGCGGCCGCGATTCCGCCGCATCCCTCGTGTTCCACGTCCACCGCAACGAAAACACCGGTATCGGACTCGAGGCCGGGTCCGGTCCCTGATTTCGAGGCGTTCCTGACGCTCGTTCGGATCATGCGGATCGGGAGTGCTACCCTTCGAACGCGGATCTCGATCCCGCTGGCCTTCGTATCGGTGACCGGACGTTGACACGGGGGGTGCAGTTTCATCGGATTCCGTTCCGACCGGGGCGATCGTCCGTTCCGGGAAGGCCCCGTCGCGGGGCATCTGATCGAACAACAACACGTGAAAGCGAGCGTCCGGCGTGCCGGCATCACGAAGCAGAACGCATGATTGGCGAAAGCTCCTCCAGCAGATCTACGAGCGGGGCGGCGCGATCGAATTCGCGATCGCGCATCCCGACCGCGGTGAGACCGATCCTTCGCTCCACGCGACCGGGCCCGATCTCGTCTGGCGGGTCAAGGTCCAGGAACTGACCGAAGAGGAGATCGGGGTGGAGTTCCCGGTGACGCTCGGTCGCGAAGTCAGGATCGACGTCGGGACCGAACTCGTCGCCGCGATCGCCATCGGGCAGAATCGCTGGACCTTCCGGACCCACAACATGGGAGCGGTCTCCGGTCGGCCGGGAAGTCCTCCCGGGCTCCGCCTCAAGATGCCCACCCAGGTCAGTCGTTCGAAGCGCCGTCGGGTCCGAGTCGACACGCAGACGGTCACGCTGCCGAGCGTCGAGATCTGGCCGCTGCTCGATCCCAAATCGGTGATTCCCGGCGAGCGTGCGACGGAACTGGCCTTCGAGTCGTGGCGCAAGGGCGAAACGGTCGACGGGGACGGACTGCTCTCCGCCGCCGTCATGCCGGTGGTCGGTCCCAAGTTCACCGCCGAACTCGCCAACCTCGGCGGTGGCGGCGTCGGACTCGTGGTCGACCACGAGAACGCCGCCGCGGTCGGACGTCACCGGATCTTCTGGTTGCGGCTTTCGCTGAAGCCCGAGATTCCGGTGCCGCTCTGTGCTTCGGGCAAGGTCGTGCACACGCACATCGACTCGTCCCAGCGAACCTACGTGGGCATCGCGTTCGACTTCAGTTTCAATCCCGCGCATGAATCGCAGGTCGCCGACCTGATCCTCGAGTACATCGACCGACAGCAGGAACTCCAGCGTCAGGCGCGGGATCAGCGCGACGCCGGTCGGATCGGCTGACCGTCGATCGCGACCGGTCCGATCAGCGTCCCATCGAGCCGGCGGAGACGTCTTCGATCGCGCGACGGAAGACCTCGGTCTTGTCGAGGCTCTCGCGGTATTCCGCTTCGGGATCCGATTCCGCCACGATTCCGCATCCAGCGAAGTAATCGAGGCGGCCGTCGAGTTCGTCGCATCCCTCCAGCGGCGTGCCGGTGGCGGTGATCGTGCGAATGGCGACGTTGAGCACCGCGTAGCCGGAATCGTCGATCCAGCCGACGGCGCCGCAGTAGGGGCCCCGCCTCACCGGCTCGAGCTCGTCGATGATCCGCATCGCTCGGACCTTCGGAGCGCCGGTCACCGATCCGGGTGGGAACGCGGCGAGCACGAGATCCGCGATCCCGAGATCCGGACGGAGCATGCCGGTGATCTCGGCCACGCCGTGGTGCACGGTGGGATGTGATTCGATGGTTCGAGGCTGACTCACGCGGACCGAACCGACCCGACAGACTCGGCCGAGATCGTTCCGCATCAGGTCCACGATCATGTGGAGTTCGGCGGCGTCCTTCTCGCTGCCTTCCAGCTCGTCGACCGATCGGGAGGACGGCCGCGTGCCCTTGATGGGGCGGGTACGGACCACCACCCCGTCTCGGCCGGGAGTCGTTTCGAGGAAGAGCTCGGGACTCATCGAGACGATGGCCCGACCTGGTCCGCATTCGAGCATCGCGCCGTACCGCGGAGCCGCCGCCCGGAAGGCGAGCGCCGCGAGGCTCCGCACCGAACCCCGGAAGTTCGAGCCGAACCGCTGGGCGAGGTTCGCCTGGAAGCAGTCGCCGGCGTGGACGTGTTCGATCACTCGCGCAACGTCGCGTCGGTAGTCGCCGTCGACCGGATCGGGCCGGAGTCCGTCGACCGTCGGAGGCGGAAGAATCCGGGGTACCAGATCGGGCACCCGGGCGGGATCCCCGCGGACTTCGGTCGAACCGGCGTGCTGGAGCAGGCCACCCTCGCACCGCAGCAGGATCGCGTCGGGCCAGTGCCGATCGTCGGTCGGGGGAGCGGGGGCGATGGCGGTCGGTTCGAGGTGTCGAAACAGGTCGTAGCCGAGCATCACGAAATGCCCGTGCCCGGTGGGGAGTCGTTCGGCGGCGGGGTCGGGCCCCGAGGCCGGCCCCGAGAGTTCCCGGCGGAGAGTCTCGATGGTCTCCGGACCCCGGAGTTGGCGTTCCGAGACCGGCGATGCGGCGAACGAAAATCGCGCGAAAGGGCTTTTTCCGTGCGATGCGAGCATCGCAAGCGGTCGGTCCCGGGGCCACGCGGCGAGCAGATCCTCGCTCGCGTCGGGGGCGACCGGGACGAATGGTGGCGGGATGGTGGACGTTCGTGTCATGAATCGACCTTCAGGCTACCCGTTTCCCCCGTGACGGCTTCGTGTTTTTGGCGTTGCGACTACACTTCTCGACTCAATTCCTTGCGGTCCGACTCGACGTCGGGCCGCGCATCGACGGACCGAACCTCCGATGGCCACGACCAAGAAGACTTCACGCGGTCGCAAGACGACCTCCCCCAGCACCTCCTCCCGCAAGAAGGCGGCGCCTCGACGCAAAAGTGCGGCGACGTCGAAGCGGCCCGCGAAGATGGTCTACTTCTTCGGCGGCACCCGGACCGAAGGCAAGGCGTCGCAGAAGACGCTGCTTGGCGGCAAGGGCGCGAACCTCGCGGACATGACCTCGATCGGGCTTCCCGTTCCGGCCGGGTTCACCATCACCACCAACAGTTGCGAAGCCTACTACGACGTGGGCGGCCGATTCCCCGAAGGACTCTCCGATCAGATCCGAAGCAACGTGCGGAAGCTTGAGAAGGAGACCGGCAAGAAGTTCGGTTCGACCTCCGACCCGCTGCTGGTCTCGGTCCGGTCCGGTGCCGCGGTCTCCATGCCCGGCATGATGGACACCGTGCTCAACCTCGGTCTGAACGATCGGTCCGTGGAGGGTCTCGCCACGCTGACCGGCAACGAACGATTCGCCTGGGACGCCTATCGGCGGCTCATCAACATGTACGGCGACGTCGTCATGGGCGTCGACCATCATCACTTCGAGGCCGCGTTCGACAAGATCAAGCGCGACCTCGGCGTGACCGAGGACACCGACGTCCCCGCCGACGGGCTTCGCGACCTCTGCATCGCCTACAAGGCGGTCTACAAGCGACACGTCGGCGCCGAGTTCCCGAGTGATCCGTTCAAGCAGCTCGAACTGGCGGTCGAGGCGGTGTTCAAGAGCTGGCACAGCGATCGGGCGATCTCCTACCGCCGGATCAACGAGATCAGCGGCCTGAACGGAACCGCGGTCAACGTGCAGGCCATGGTCTTCGGCAACATGGGCGAGGATTCGGGCACGGGCGTGGCGTTCACCCGCGACCCCTCGACCGGTCGGAATGTCTTCTACGGCGAGTTCCTCATCAACGCCCAGGGTGAGGACGTGGTCGCAGGCATCCGCACGCCGGAACCCCTCGCCGCGATGGCGAAGTGGAACGCCCGCGTCGCGAAGGAGCTCGATCGCATCCGGATCAAGCTCGAGAAGCACTACAAGGACATGCAGGACATCGAGTTCACCATCGAGCGTGGCAAGCTCTACATGCTGCAGACCCGGAACGGGAAGCGAACCGGCGCGGCCGCGGTGAAGATGGCGGTCGACATGGTCAAGGAGCGGCTGATCACTCGGAAGGTCGCCCTGAAGCGGATTCCCGCCAACGATCTCACGCAGCTCCTGCTTCCCAGCTTCCCGACCAAGGCCAAGGCGTCCGCGACCACGATCGCCCGCGGGCTTCCGGCGTCGCCGGGTGCCGCGAGCGGCGCGCTCGCCTTCACCGCGGAGGAGGCGGTCGAGCGTTCCCGCGAGGGCGAGCAGGTCCTGCTCGTCCGCAAGGAGACCTCGCCGGAGGACGTCGACGGCATGCACAGCGCCGCGGGCATCCTGACCTCGACGGGTGGCATGACGAGTCATGCGGCGGTCGTCGCCCGCGGCTGGGGCAAGTGTTGCGTCGCGGGTGCGGGTGAGATCGCGATCGACGCCGCCAAGGGGCGGATCACGGTGGGCGGGAAGACCTACGGACGCAAGTCCATCCTCTCGATCGACGGTTCCACCGGCGAGGTGATGCTCGGCGAGATCGAGCGGGTCGTGCCCAGCAAGGTCTCGGGTGATCTCGCGACCGTCCTGAAGTGGGCGGACGACGTCTCGCGGATGGGCGTCCGGACCAACGCCGACACGCCGAAGGACGCGAAGCGGGCCCGTGAGTTCGGAGCCATCGGAATCGGACTCTGCCGGACCGAGCACATGTTCTTCGAGGGTGACCGGATCAAGGCGATGCGGGAGATGATCCTCGCGGACACCACGATCGCCCGGGAGAAGGCCCTCAAGAAGCTTCTGCCGTATCAGCGGAAGGACTTCGCGGGCATCTTCACCGCCATGAAGGGGTTGCCCGTCACGGTCCGACTGCTCGATCCGCCGCTGCACGAATTCCTGCCCCACGAGGTCGATGCGCAGAAGGCGATGGCGAAGGATCTGGGCGTTTCGTTCTCCGAGGTCAAGCGCCGGGTGTCGATGCTCCACGAGATGAACCCGATGCTCGGCCATCGCGGCTGCCGCCTCGCGATCACCTATCCCGAGATCGCGACCATGCAGGCCCGTGCGATCACCGAGGCGACGATCCAGTGTCTCAAGAAGGGCGTGAAGGCACGCCCCGAGATCATGGTTCCGCTGATCGGCACCCGTCGGGAACTGGAGATCCTCCGCGAACTGATTCTCAAGACGATTGCCACGGTCAAGAAGGAGAAGAAGTACACGGGCCGACTCGACATTCCGGTCGGCACCATGATCGAGATCCCGCGGGCGGCCCTCACCGCCGGCGAGGTCGCGGAAGTCGCGGACTTCTTCAGCTTCGGAACCAACGACCTCACGCAGATGGCCTTCGGCTACAGCCGGGACGATGCGGGCGTGTTCCTTCCGGAATACGTGAGCAGTGACATCCTCGAGAAGGATCCCTTCCAGTCGATCGACACGACCGGCGTCGGCCGCCTCGTGGACATCGCCTGTCGGGAAGGCCGTCGCACGGTGCCCACGCTGAAGCTCGGCATCTGTGGTGAACACGGCGGCGACCCCGCCTCCATCGCGTTCTGCGAGCAGGTCGGGCTCGACTATGTCAGTTGTTCGCCGTTCCGGGTGCCGGTGGCTCGGCTCGCCGCCGCCCAGGCGGTGCTCTGACCCGGCTCCATCGGACGATTTTCGTCGATTTGAACCCGCGGAAGGCGACCTCGTCGCCTTCCGCGGTCTTCGTTTCGAGGGATGGATGGCGTCTCAGTCGCAGCGTCGGGACGAACCCCGCAGCCCAGCGACCGCCAGGAGCCCCAGTGGCGGGGGCGGGGATCCAGTTGATCATGGTTGATCAGGAAGGACACGGATTCGTCCGGTGTTCCGATGCTCTGGATCCAGCGCCCGGAGATTCGGGATTTGTGGAGCGGAGAATCCCACGGGGACCCCAAGTATGAAAATCGTCCGATGAGCGTCCCGCGGTGGCATCGGGATATGCCGGTTCCGGGCCTCCGAAATTCGGATCGAACTGGGTGTCTCCACCGGCGCGGGGTACCCGAAGCCGGGTCGATGCATCGCTGCCGAAGCCGCCGATCGTCACGAACCAGTCCACTCGTCGCACGGACTCCGTGTCGGAGATGCCCCCGATGTTTCCGGGGTTCCCTCCGTAGGCGAATGGCGTGTGGTCGTAGTCGATCTGCGCCGTCGGCTCCAGCAGCAGATCAAAGGCGGCGAGTACCACGTCGCTCGGATCGTTTGAGAGGAAGTAGAGATCCTGGACGAACACCGCGACCTCGCTACCGCCGAATTGTTCCGACATGACGACCGAGTCGTATAAGACGGTGCCGGTGATGTCGGCGTTCGCCGTCATTCCGATCATCGACACGACCGACACGACCGACACGACCGACACGACTGACGCGACGGGCAGGGTGCCGAGATCAGACATCAGCGCGAGATTCGAGCGCCCGGGGAATCTCCAGATCGGAAAGCGGCGTTTCGAGTGGCTCCTGTCCGATCGTGGCAAGCGAGTGAAATTCCGTGATGAACGGGCATGTTTCCAAAACCCGCCGTGGGGAAACCAGAATGGACTTTAACGACCTGTTTCGGAGGGGGAAATATCGTCCTATAACTCATGATCGCGCCCGCATATTCGGTGTATTTTTCACCACCTCGGACCATTTGCTTGCATTCGGTTTAGAAATGCAGACGATGAAAAAGTCGTTTTCTTCTTTGATCAGTCGAATTCGACACCTGCTTCTGGCAGGAGTGCCCCAACACGACGAGATGTGCCCTTCTCGTTCGGAGTACTTCGGTCGACTCGATTGGATGCGTGACCGTTTGCGGTGACGCGTGCCCCCAAGAGAGTCATTCGTTTTCAGTTCCCCACGATTCATCACCGTGAGGTTCGGAAGGTGCCGGTCGGTCCCGTGATCGTCGGGCAAAGCGTTTGGAGGTGATTTCGGGGGACATCTCTGGCCAGGGGTGATGCCACGACACCCCTCTTTTTGTTCCTCGTGGCAACGATTCCCTCTTCCCAAGGAGAAGAAAAAGAAATGCGTAATTCCCTGATTCTTGGTTCCGGTGTTGCTATGGTGCTTGCTGCGGGTGCCGCGGCTGACATCACTGGTGCAGTCACCGTCGACTATGCTGTCACGGCCGAAGACTTCGGCGGGGCTTCGGTCACCGTCAATGTCTCCGACCTCTACCTGCTCAGCAACAGCGGGGCCGACGTTGCACTCAACGTCTACAACCTCGAGCTGGCCGCCTCGGCGCAGGTGAACTACTTCCAGAGCGCGACCGGCGTCGGTTGGACGCCGACCAACCTGGGTGGCATCTTCGACACCCCGGCCCTGCGTCTCGCCGACTCGTTCGTGACCATCGGTGGCTTCACCCAGGACACCCTGCTCCCCGAGCAGGCTCCCGGTGCGGGCGCCGGTACCGGTCTCGACCCCAACTTCGGTGGTAACACCGCGGCGTACCCCGGCGCCCTCGCCGGTTGGTACAACGGCAGCCCCCCGAGCCTCAACGGCCAGGTCGGCATGCTCCCCGGTACCCTCGGCATGGGCGTCCTCGTCGGTCGTTTCGCCTACGACGGCGACTTCGATCTGACCGGTTCGATGCTCGAGGTCACCTGGAACCAGGGTCTTGGTACCCCGGGCATCCAGGCTGGCTTCGAAGTCAACATTCCGGCCCCGGGCGCACTCGCCCTCCTCGGTCTCGCCGGCTTCGCCGGTCGTCGCCGACGCAACGGCTGATCTCTTCGAGATCAGTTCGCTGCACGGTCCTCGGACCCATCCCAACCCCCGGTTGCTTCGGCAGCCGGGGGTTGTCTTCTATTGCGACCACTCGAACGGGAGTCTTGAGCCGCAATCCGAAAAAACCTATCGGATCATCACAACTGTGGTCGAGATCAGGATTTAAGCGGCTAGAGTGGATCAGCGTGATCTTAGACTCGACGGGAGGCGCCCGCTCGCAGCACCTGAGATCGAGTTGATCCGACGCTCGACCGTTTGGAGCGATCGTCGGAGCGGTTCGATCCNGGACCGTTCGGGTGAATCAAGAGCAAGGGCCTCGTCTCGCTTTCGTAGCGCAAGCGTGCTCGAACACGAGCGACCTGCTTCTGCCGTTTCGTTTGAATGCAGTCTTCGGCTTCGTTTTGTTTCCGGCGGGAGTCTCCGGCCAAGGTTGACGTCACGACACCCCTCTGTTCGTTATTCGTGGCAGATGATCGCCTCTTCCCCAAGGAGAAGAAAAAATGCGCAATTCCAAGACGCTTGGTTCCGGTGTCGCCTTGATGCTTGCTGCGGGTGCCGCGGCTGACATCACCGGTGCCGTCACCGTCGACTATTCCGTGTCGGCCGAAGACTTCGGCGGCACTGTCGTCAGCGTCAACGTGTCCGATCTCTACCTGCTCAGTGATAACGCGGCCGACGTCGTGCTCAACGTCAACAACCTCGAGCTGGCCGCGTCCGCTCAGGTCGACTACTTCCAGAGCATCACCGGCACCGGCTGGACGCCGACCAACCCTGGTGGCATCTTCGACACCCCGGCCCTGCGTCTCGCCGACTCGTTCGTGACCATCGGTGGCTTCGCCCAGGACACGCTGCGCCCCGAGCAGTCTCCCGGTGCAGGTTCCGATGTGGTTCTCGGATTCGACGAGGATGCTCCCTACCCCGGTCCCCTCGCCGGTTGGTACAACGGCAGCCCCCCGAGCCTCAACGGCCAGGTCAGCATGCTCCCCCTCGGCCTGGGCGTCCTCATTGGTCGCTTCGCCTACGACGGTGACTTCTACCTCGCCGGCNCGACCCTCGAGGTGAACTGGAACGAGGGGCTCGGTACCCCGAGCGCCCAGGCCGGCTTCGAAGTCTTTTTTCCGACCCCGGGCGTACTCGCCCTTTTCAGCTTCGCCGGCTTCACCGGTCGTCGTCGACGCGACGGCTGATCTCTTCGAGATCGGTTCGCCGCACGGTCTTCTGACCCACCCCCAACCCTCGGTTGCCTCGGCAGCCGGGGGTTGTCTTTTCATTCCTGGTCTTCCGCGATCCGGGGGAGGCGTGGTTCGACGGCGGATCGAGGGATCTGTGGAATCTCGAACCGCCTGCACCTGGCCGAGCTGCTANNGNAGTGATCAAGAAAGACGCCCCCCGCCACGAAGGCCGTGGCGAGGGGCGGTCTCGATCCATCTCGGCACGGTTCGAACGAACCGAGCCTCGCGTATGAACGGGATATCAGCCGTTCCGACGGCGACGACCGGCGAGGCCGGCGAGGCCGAGGAGGGCAAGGGCGCCCGGGGCGGGAACGACGGTGAAGGTCGCCTGCTCGGCACCGGTGCCGATTCCCTGGTTCCAGGTGACGGACATGGTCGAACCCGCGAGGTCAAAGTCGCCGTCGTAGGCGAAGCGACCGACGAGGACGCCCATGCCGGCGGTACCGGGGAGCATGCCGACCTGACCGTTGAGGTTCGGGGGGCTGCCGTTGTACCAACCCGCGAACGCGTTGGGATACGGGGAATTGTTTCCGCCGAAGTTGGGGTCGAGACCGGACCCGGCACCCATGCCGGGCGCCTGCTCGGGAATGAGCATGTCCTGCATGAAGCCACCGATGGTCACGAACGAGTCGGCGAGCCGGGTGGCCGAGGTGTCAAAGATGCCGCCCAGATTGGTGGGTGCCCAACCGAGGCCGGTCGAGCTCTGGTAGAAGGTGACCCGCGCCGCTTCAGCGAGGGTGAGGTCGTAGACGTTGAGTGCGACGTCTGCGGCATTGTCAGAGTAGAGGTAGAGGTCCTGGACATTGACGGAGACCGAGGTCCCGCCGAATTCCTCGGCCGTGACGGAGTAGGACACGACGCCGACGCTGGTGATGTCTGCGGTCGCGGCGAGGGTCAGGGATGCGGCAGCGAGGCCGCTGGTGATCAGCGTGGAACGCATTGGTTGAATCTCCTTCTTTGGAATCATTCGGGAACGTTGGCACAAATGCCTTGACCGGAAGGGACCGGCCGAAAGTGGGAATGCCTCGATGATGTGATGCCCGGTCGGGTCGGTCGACTCCTTCATCCGGGGTCTTTCTTCCTTCCGTCGTCTTCGACTTGTTTCCGGTCGAGCGTCTTCGCTTTCCTCGCCACGTCGAGGCGACGCGTGGCGAGGCATTCGGTGATATCCCCCGGGCGTGTCCTTTCCGTTCGCTGGAACGCCCAGCCACCCGCGAAGACACGCCTTCGTGGACCCCCATTCTTGGGGTTGCAGTGGTCGATTCAATGGGGTGACGCGCGACTTCACCGAAGCCTTGCGGGGTCGCAACACAGTCCGCGTTCTCGCACCAAGAACCGGATCAGGCAAACGAAAAGCACACCCGGAGGAATCCTCGGGTGGGCATCATCGGTCTTGAACGCGTCGGCGTCAGGCCCGGGTACGACGGATGCCGACGCGGAATTGCCGCGGTCGGGCGAGGTCTCGTTCGCCGTGGGTGCGACCGAACGGGCGTCGCGTGCCGGGGCGGGGTCGGTCGAGTCCGCCGGGGAGCGATGCGAGGGGCCGCAGCCCCGCGAGCCTGGGAACGAATCGGACCGACTTCGCCTCCAGAATGCGTGTGTCCGATCGGAGCGCCTCAAGGACCGCCGATGGGCGAGCCGCCTGTCGCAGCGTCGAGTCGATCGGTTCGGGCTCGATGAGCGAGTCGATCATCCGGGCATCGGATTGTTCAGGCTGGATCGGGTTCAATCGGGGTCTTCCAGACGGCAACGGTCGCGAGGTGGTGGGAACCTCCGGCCGCGAAAAATCGCGGTGGAGTCCGGTCGGATTCGCGTGTTCCGCCCCTCCCGAGGGCTGATCGCGAATGACGACCGATCGAAATGTCCCTTTGTCCTCGCAACCGGCCATCTTCCGCCCGATTCGACCCTCAGGTCGGTCGGGCGAAACACCAATTGGCTCACTCCACAACACAATGCCCCAAATTCAGCCTGATGCAAGTCGAAATGACGTTCTTATCCGCCATCACCACTTCAAAAGGGGATGCAAGTCCTTGTTCTACAGGGGCTTCGATCTCGGATGTTCTTCGGGATTTTCACGTGATGGCGTCGGGCGGACTGCGGTTACCGTGCGTGGATGACGAATCATCGATGCATGTCGCTTTTGTCGACGGGAGTCACAGTCGCCGCGGTCTGGTCGCTTTCCGCCTGCAGCAGCGGACCCGGTCGGGCCTCCATCGCCGAGCCCACGGTCGATGTCGTTCACCCGCCGCTGGCCTACGACTGTCCACGGGTGGATGTTGCCCCCGCCTTCAATGGTGATCTCGAGTCCGGCGCCTGGAAGATGGCGGCGTGGACGGCTGACTATCGCGACATCGAAGGCGAGGCGAGGGTCGATCCGCGCTTTCGAACGCGTTCGAAGATGATCTGGGACGAGTCGAATCTCTACATCGGTTGCGAGATGGAGGAGCCCGATCTCTGGGCGACCTACGACCGCCGGGACATGATCGTGTTCCACGAGAACGACTTCGAGGTCTTCATCGATCCCGATGGTGACGGCGACGAGTACTACGAGGTCGAGATCAACGTTCTCGGCACGATCTTCGACCTGTTCCTCCAGCGGCCGTATCGCCTCGGCGGCCCCGCGGAGCACGGGTGGGATGCCTCCGGGATGCGGTTCGCGATCCACACCTCGGGCACGGTCAACGATCCTTCGGATCGGGACGAGGGCTGGGTCGTGGAGCTCGCGATCCCGTTCGAGGATCTCAAACCGCCGGTCCGCCGCGAAGACGGCGGCGAATGGACGATTCCGCCCATCACGGAACACCTCCGGCCGACGGTTCCATCGATCGGCGACACCTGGCGGATCAACTTCTCCCGGGTCCAGTGGGACCTCGAGGTCCATGAGGGCACCTATCGGAAGGTCGAAGGCCGCCCTGAGCACAACTGGACCTGGACGCCGCAGTGGGAGATCAACATGCACGTCCCGGAGCGGTGGGGGATGCTTCGCTTCACCGGGGGCTGACGTGGTCGAGGGATCAGGGGTCCACGGACGCGGCGATGGCTCCGGCGAGTCGTTCTGCGTCGTCGTCGAGCGCCTGGGCGGACCAGTCGAGGCCGAGCCCCCGATCACCGATCCGCGGAATGATGTGGAAGTGGACGTGCATCACCGCCTGGTGGGCGTCGACCCCGTTGTTCTGAAGCACGTTGTAGGCGGACGTGCCAGTCGCGGCACAGACCGCCCGACAGAGCCGGGGGAGCACCCGACCGAGGGCCGCGCCGGCCTCATCCGAGAGTTCATCGAGCGTCGGACGAGCCTCCTTCGGAATCAGCAGCACGTGACCGGGGCTCAACGGCGCGACATCGAGGAATGCGAGCACGTGTTCGTCCTCGTAGACGCGGTGGCAGGGGATCTCGCCGGCGAGGATCTTCGCGAAGACGGTCATGACGGTCGGCTCCCGTGGATCGAGGTTCGGATGGATCGAGGTGGGGACGGATCATCGATCGTACGATGCTCGTCGCGAAGACGCTTCGCGTCGAACCTCATCCTTCTGGAAACCACCCCCGTGTCCGAAGCAAACAGTCGATTCGAACCCTTCGGTGAATGTTCGCTCGCGGAGCTCTTCGATCGACTGGTCGAGCCGACGCTCGAGGCGGCCATCGAACGATGGCTGGTCGAGGATTTCGGCGATGTCGGCGACATCACCACCGAGGCGTTCATCGCGCCCGACGTCGAGGTCCGGGCGGAGATCCGGGCCCGGCAGGAAGGCGTGGTCTGCGGCCTGCCGATCGTCCGCCGGATCGCGGCTCGCGCCGCGGGGGGGATCGAATCCGAACCGCTCGCGGTGGACGGCGACCGGGTGGAGGCGGGGACCCGGGTCATGGAATTCCGCGGTCCGCTCGCGGTGTTGCTTCCCGTCGAACGGACCCTGCTGAACCTGCTGGGGCGGGCGTCCGGCGTCGCGACGCAAACCCGGGAGTTCGTGGAGGCGGTGGCCGGGACGGGGGTGACGATCGTCGACACGCGAAAGACCACGCCCGGTCTCCGGACGATCGAAAAGTACGCGGTCCGGGCGGGTGGGGGAACGCTCCATCGAATCGGGCTCTACGACGCGGTGCTCGTGAAGGACAACCATCTGGTGGGGATCGGCCCGAATCCCGGCGAGGCGATCGAAGCCGCGGTCAGCGCCGCCCGGGAACAGATGCGGCCCCGATTCATCGAGATCGAGGTGGACCGCCTCGAGCAGTTCGAGGAGATTCTCGATCTTCCGTCCGGCACCGTGGACGTGGTGCTCCTCGACAACATGGATCTCGAGACCATGCGGGCGGCGGTCGAACGGCGAGACCGGCGTCGTCGCGCCCTGCTTCTCGAAGCGTCCGGTGGCGTCACCCTCGACTCGGTCCGTGAAGTCGCGGAGACCGGCGTCGACCGGATCGCGGTGGGTGCGATCACCCACTCCGCGGTGCAGGTCGACTTCGGGCTCGACATCGAATGACCTCGCCCGATCGTGCGTCACCGGTCGAACTGCAGGACTGGGCGGACCGGATCGAAGCCGGCTGTCGAGGCACTCGTTTCGATTCCGCGCTGGTCCGGGTGCTGGCGACGTGCGATTCGACCCAGGACGTCGCGCGTTCCACCGGGCCCGGCGCCGTGGTGGTCGCGGGGCGTCAGACCCGTGGTCGAGGCCGACTGGGCCGACGCTGGATCGAGGATCTCGGCACCGGGGTGGCGATCAGCCTCGCCACGAAGGCCGAGGCGGTCGACCGACTGCTGCTCGGTTCGACCGTCGGTGTGCTCGGCGCGATCCGGGCGGCGCTCCCCGCCTCCGAACGCCGCCGGGTCGGCATCAAGTTCCCGAACGATCTCGTCGAACGACGGTGTGGTGCGAAGGTCGGCGGGATCCTCGTCGAAGTCGCGGACGACGTCGCGGTGATCGGGATCGGGGTCAACGTGCACCGCCGGACGTGGCCCGAGGGTCTCTCCGCGATCGGGCTCGAGGAGCTCGGAGCCGCCCCGGGGTATCGACGCATCGACCTGATCGAGACGCTGCCGGGTCAGATCGCGAACGCCCTCGACGCGGATCCGGCCACGCTCGCGGCACGATTCGTGGCGGCCCATCTCCCGACCGGTCGCCGGGTCGAGATCGAATGCGGGGATCGGGTCCATCGGGGGACGCTGGAAGCGCTCGATCCGGCCGGCTCGCTCCGCGTTCGCGGCGACGACGGGGTCGTGGAGGCGTGGCCTGCGGCATCGACCCGGATCCTGTCCTGGGAACCGGGCGGGGACGATTGCGCTAGAGTCGACCCGCCCGGTGGGCCGATGACCTGAGCGTGAAGCCGCTTCCTCGATCGCATTCCATTCGACGCCGGATTCCCCTCGCGTCCGCCTCGCTGGCCACGGCCCTGCTGATGTCGCCGATCGTCCTTCCGGTCGGCGACGCGGACGCTTCGCCACCGGATCGGATCACCGATGCCGAACCGACCTATCTGGGTTCGATGTCGGAGGCGCGGATTCGCGGGCGGTCGAGTCGAGACGTCGACATGGAACCCGTTCGAGCCGTCGATCTCCGGCCGGTCGATCAGACCGTGGCCGATCGAGGGCCGCTCGACGGGGGACTGAGGACGGTCGAATTCGGACTCCAGATGCCCTCTGGATACAGCCAGGTCTTCGCGCGACCGGGTGGTGGTTTCATGCGGGCCGACGGCGGTCTGGTCGCCACCTTTCCGCAGTCGATCTACGTCGCGACCCAGCAGGGGATCCTGCCCGACATACCGGCCTCGACGGTCTTCGTCATCGGTGGCATGCCGTTGGGCACCGAAGCGGGGCATGGTCGGATCCTGCCGTTGAATCCGCTTGATCTCGGGGCGGGAACGATGCCGGGCGACCTCACCGAGCAGGCCTCGGGATCCGTCGCCACGGTGCCGACCGCGACCCCGCTCGGACGGCTCACCCGGTTCGGGTACGGGCCCGGCTATCGGGTTCCGGCGAAGGCCGGCGGTGGTGGTTCGGGCGTCACGTCAGGTGGGTGCCGATTCCACGACGACCATGCGTATCGGCGTGATCAGCTGCAACGCATCGCCGAAGAGGTCATGCGTCGTGCGGCGGGGGCATCGACGAAGGCAGCGGCCGTGCCGGCTCGTCCTCGTTCGGGCGCTGATCCAGATCCACCCGCATGATCGCTTCGAGTGGTTTTCGTCGGATGTCCGGGGGCGTCGAGCCCTCCGCGGGATGGCCGACCGGGATCACCATGAAGGCACGTTCGTGTTCCGGACGGTCGAGGATGCCGGTGAGGAACTTCATGGGACTCGGGGTGTGCGTCAGCGTGGCGAGTCCGGCGAACTGCGCCGCGGCGAGGAACATCCCGACCGCGATGCCGACCGACTCGTTGACGTAGTAGACCTGGTCGCTTCCATTCTCCGACTCCAGATTCCGCAACTGCTTGAAGACGATCACCAGCCAGGGCGCGGTCTCGAGAAACGGCTTGTCCGCGTCGGTCCCGAGCGGCGCAAGGTCCTCGAGCCACTCGGGATTCGCCCGCCCTGCGTAGAAATTTCGTTCCTCCGCCTCCGCGGCTTCCCTGATCCGACGCTTGATCTCCGGATCCTGCACCGCGACGAACTGCCAGGGTTGCTTGTTGGAGCCGCTCGGGGCCGAGCCGGCGGCCGCGATGAGATGCTCGATCACCGCCTGCGACACGGGGCGGTCACTGAACTCACGCACGCTGCGTCGGCCTCGGATCGACTCGAGGAATCGAACGGCGTGATCGAGATTGGAATCGGGCGTCGACACGTTTCAGGTTCCGGGAGGAGGCGTGGCCTGACCGGGGCCGGTCCAGACCGGATCGCCGCCGCGCTCTTCGACACGTTTCACGCTTCCGTCCGCTTCGTAGTAGGTCCAGGTACCCATCCGCTCGCTCATCGCACGCTCGTGATCGTAGCGGTAGGTGCCTTCGCGTTCGATCGCGCCGTTGGCATAGTACGCACGCCCCCAGCCGTTCCGGTGCAGTTTCCCATCGGTGTCGAACCGCATCTCGTAGGCGTACTTGAGGGTCTTCGTGCCATCCCAGAACTCGTTCATGGGAATGGGGGTTTCGTATCCCCGTCGAAGTTCGGTGGCCGTGTCGGTGGTCGGCGCCGTCGGGGACGGTTCGGGTCCGGTCGTCGCGTCGTCTCCGCAACCCGAGGCGATGGTCAGGACGAACGCACCGAGGATCGGACCCATGGATCGGACACGGTTGGGTGGAGACGTGTGCATCGGTCACACAGGGTAATCCAATGCGGAGATGGGGGTCCGATGCTTCGGGATTCGCGGCCGGACTTGGCGGAATTGGCAAACGGCCTCGCGGTCGACGATCGTCGCGGTGGCTTCAGATCGCTTCGCGCTGCCCTTGATCCGCGAGGAAACGGCCGTCCACCCGAAAACGATACGTGGTGCAGTGCAATCCGGGATGGAGCCGGAGACGCCACCCACCATCGCCGCATCGCCGCATCGCGAGCGTCCGCTCGTGGTCGCCGCCGAATCGCGCGGTCAACTCGACCACCTCCGCATCCGGGGCGTGGATCGTGAACACCGTTCCACCCTGCTCGTCGTGAACGATCATGTCGTGACCCCCTCGGAAGCCGGAATGGAACGAGTCGCCGCCGACGCGTGATCGACGGGTAGCATGGAGACGTCGCCACGAATGCCCATGAGACTCCGAACCGTCAAACTGCGCCGGACCGCATCGATCGCCCCCCGAGGAGCTTCGGTCGTCGTCGGGTCCCGAAACAGGCGGGAGGCCGGAGCCTCGACCCGAGACGTTCACTGGTGCGGTTCGTCCCGCCTCGGTGGCCTGCTTCTGGTGCTGCTCGGCTGGTTCTCGGTCGCTCTGGCGATGGGGTCGGTCCGGGGCGGGGTGGAGCCGCTTCCGGCGGATCCGCTGATTCCCGCGGTTCGTTCACCGGCGGCGATCCGCGGCAGTGATCTTCTCCTCCCGTTGGTCATTCCCGAACGGCCGATCGCCTGGCCGACCACGATTCCGGTGCGGGTGGGGGCCCGGGAGATCGTGGCCGACGTCGTCTGGCTGAACGATCGACCACTCGAAGTCCGGTCCTGGACCAGCCCCGACAAGATTCTCGAGGTGACGCAGCAACCGGTGGGCCCGATGGAGCGTCGGCCCGGCGTTCCGGTGCTCCTGGTGCCCATGCCGGAGGACGCCGACGGCGAGATCGCCATCGCGGACACCGTCTGGACGCCGGCCTGGTTCGATCCGATGCCGGCGTGGGCCGAGGATCGCGAGGTGGTTCGCACCCGGGGGATCGACGCGGATCCGGTGCTCGACGATCCACTGGAGTGGTTTCGCTGGTGCCTGCTCGCCGACCTTCAGGCGGCTCGGCCACCCGCTGAGGACTTTCAGAACGAATTGGCGCGTCGAGTCGCCGCGTCGATCGCGAACGAATGGCGGGTCGGTCTGCGACGGGTGGGGTCGTCGAGCCGTGGCGCCGCCAGTCAGTTGCGTGAACGACTGACCGCGGTGGTCACGGACCGAGCGGATCCGAGTGGGAGATCGGTCGCGGCGTGGCCTACCGACCAGCGGGCGCTCGCCGGACTCCGATCCCTGCTGCTCGACCCGGGCCGCACCCCGTCCGAAGCGGTCGGTGCGGGGCTCGCCTGGCTGGACGCGCGTCCGGCGTTCCTCGTGATGGAGATCGCTTCCGACGGGGATCGGGTCGAGGTCGACATCCTCAACCCGACGCGCGGTGAACTGGTGGTGACCGCGACCTGGGAATCCGATCCCACGGGGGTTCCGCTTCTGGCGGCGCCATCGACCATCACTCGTCACGAGATCGACCGTCCCGATCTCGGTGGCGGCCCATTGCCCTCGGACGAGGTGCTCTCCCTCGCGCACGCGGGCCGAGTCACGCGAATTCCATTCGGCCCCCGGGCGATCCCCGTCCGTCCGCCCGGGGCGTCCTTCGGAACCTTCATCCTTCCTCGAACGCTCGCCGACGTCGATGGTGACGTGGTGCAGGCGGTCAACGGTGCGGAATTTACGCAGGCGGTCCTCCGGCGACGCGAAGGGCGGTGGGAGATCTTCATCGAGGCGCGGCACCTTCCGACCGTGGACGCGGACGATCGGATCTTCCTGCAGGTCGGCGATCGACGGCGGCCCGCCGGCGTGGTGGAGATTCGTCCGGACGGCTCCTGGGAGCGGCTCCGCGGTCGGCCCGACGAGTCGCTGAAGGTGGAGACCCGGCGATTCGGCGACCGGTGGCGGACTTCGGTCCTGCTGCCGGAAGCATGGCTGGTCCAAGCCATTTCCGAGGCGGGTGGAGGGAGCATCCTGCTTGGAATCCGTCGCGATGGTCCGCGAGGATTCGTGCAGTACGCGGGGATTTCCAGTCCTGCCTGGCGACGGGACATCATCCCGCTCGCGTTCGGAATCAACGACTGGAACGACGCGGCGGGCATGAACACCCTTCCCCGGCCCTGAGGGTGGCGTGATCGCCGATTCCGAAGCCCGCCGGACTCGGTCCAGACGCTCCGGATACACTCGCCGCGATGTCCGATCCCGCCACTGAGAATCCGTCGAACCCAGCACGTGGGCCTCGTCGCACTGCGTTGTTGAATCAGAAGGGTGGTGTCGGCAAGACCACCACCAGCTGCAACCTCGCGGCCGCCATCGGTGAGGAGGGAAGGCGGGTCCTGGCGATCGATCTCGATCCACAGGCCCACCTTTCGCTTCATCTCGGCGTCGACGGCGAGACCGTGGGCACCACGGTCTACGACCTTCTGGTCGATCCCGCGGCGGACATCGAGGACGCGATGGTGCAGGTGCGGGAGAATCTCTGGTTGATCCCCGCCTCCGTCGACCTCGCGGCGGCGGAGTCCGAACTCGCCACGCAACCCGATCGGAACGATCTGCTCCG
>NZFT01000117.1 GCA_002690755.1 Phycisphaerae bacterium | reverse complement strand
GGTCCGTAGCCGACGATGTCCCCGAGGCAGACGATCTCGTCGACGCCACGACGATCGACGTCCGCCAGCACCACCTGGAGGGCGTCGAGGTTCCCATGGATGTCACTGATCAGGGCGGTCCGCACGCGATGCTCCGGCCGTTCTCGCTCCCAACGTGGATCCGGCGCACAAATGGTTGCCGGGAATCGAGAATGCTACGGCCTACGACGTCGGATCGTCAACGATCCAGGGTTTCACCCCGCATTTCTCCACCGGCTGACGCGGTTCACCAGCCCGGCGATGCTTCGGGCGAGATCGTCCCGCCGGACCGGCTTCGGAAGGTATTCGTCGCAGCCCGCCTCGAGGCAGATGTTCCGGTCTCCGGGCATCGCATTCGCGGTCAGCGCAAGGATCGGGACGTCCAGACCCGCGTTTCGGATCCGTCGAACCGCCTCGTAGCCGTCGAGGACGGGCATCTGCATGTCCATGACGACCACGTCGAAGGGTTCCCGGGTCCCGTCCATGACCGCTTTCACGGCCGCCGCCCCGTCTTCGACCGCGTGCACGCGGGCGCCGAGTCGACTCAGAAGATGGGTGATCAGTCGCCGATTGTCGAGGCCGTCTTCGGCCAGAAGCACTCGGAGGCCGATGGGCATCTGGGTCCGGGTCCGGACGTCGGGGCGGTGGGCGGTTGGTGGAGCCGAAACGGTCGCCGTGAAGGTCGAGCCCGCGCCGGCCGTGCTGCGGACCTCGAGGTCGCCGCCAAGCATCTCGCAGAGTCGTCTGGAAATCGTGAGTCCGAGGCCGGTACCACCGAATCGGCGGGTCGTGGATCCGTCGGCCTGCTGAAACGGTTCGAAGATCCGGGTCGCCTCGAGATCGCTCATCCCGATTCCCGTGTCGCTCACGATCAGACGGATCCGGTCGTCGCGGTCCGTCGATCGGAGTTCGACCGTGATCCGGCCTTCGGCGGTGAACTTGATGGCGTTACCGAGCAGGTTGACCACGATCTGCCGGAATCGGAGCGGATCCAGCGAAACCGCAGCGTGGATGTCGTCGTCGATCACCACGTCGAATTCGAGGGCCTTGCGGTCGATCTGCCCGCGAAGGGACTCAGCCACGTCTCGGACGCAGCCGCGGACGTCCATCGGCACGCGATCCGTCTCGGTGCGACCGGCTTCGATCTTCGAGAGATCCAGGATCTCGCTGACCAAGGCGAGCAGATGCTCGCCGTTGCCGCGGACCGTCTGGAGGATCGATCGACGCGTCGCGGGATCGGTGTCCTCCTCGGCGAGCAGGTCGGCGTAGCCGATGATCGCGGTCAGCGGGGTCCGGATCTCGTGGCTCATGTTGGCGAGAAACTCGGTCTTCGCCCGGGTCGCGTGGACGGCGGCGGTCCGCGCCACCTCCAGTTCCCCGTTTCGCTCTTCAAGATCGACCCGGATCCGCCCGAGATCCCGGGCGAGCTTGGCCTGCTCGCTCAGCGCGGACAGCAGTTCATCGCCGGTCCGGGTGGCGAGGGCCCCGGCGATCACGTCGTCGGTCACGGGCAGTGCGATGCCGCCGAGGTGTCCGGAAGGACCGCTCGCATCGCGATCGAGCCCGCCGATGAACCGGATCGGTCGCCAGTCGCCGTCGGTGGTCCGCATGCGGACCACGAAGTCGATCGGATCGGCTCGCTCGATCGCGGCGTCGACCGCGAAGTGGAATTGAGCGAGATCCTCGGGGTGGATCCTGCCCAGCAGATCGCTGAAGGAGATTCGTCCCGCCCGGGAAGGGGCCCCGAGCAGTCGCTGGAATCGTTCATCGTGCCATGCGACGCCGTCTCCGAGTCGCCATTGCCAGCAACCGGCGCCGGCGTTCCGACATGCGGAACCCCGGGCGACGTCGGACCGACGCCTTCGGAGGCTCGTCGAGAGGCCGAGCATGCATGCGAACATCAGGGTGAGGCCGATGCCCGCCATCAGGGCCGACTCGACCACCATCCCGGTCGCGGATCCGACCCCGGAGGCGAGCGTCAGCAGCAACCAGGTGCCGTTCGTCTCCCGCGTCGAGCGGGCGGTGAGGGTCAGGGTTGGCGCCACGATGGCGGTCCCGGTCGGGCCGGTCGATCCATCGGTCGCTGGCGTTGCGGCATCACCCATGTCGATCGAGTCTCCTTCATCGGCATCGACCTTCCGGGGTCCCGACTTCGCCGTGGGACGCCGATCCGGGGGAACTGACGGACCCCGGATTCCGGTGATCCCCTCAAGCGGGTCGAGGAAGCGGGGACCGGGCGTTTTCGGACCTCCCGACCGGGAGAGGACCGCCTCGACGGGCGGGGCGGAACGTCCCGCTCGGCTACAATGTTCGACCTCATTCGACGCAGGACGCCGCTTCGGACCGGATCGCGCATCGATCCCGGCGCCGGACGGCCGGACATCAAGGGACACCATGGCCGACTCCAAGCATTACGACCTCATCGTCATCGGTTCCGGACCCGGCGGATATGTCGCCGCGATCCGCGCCGGCCAGCTCGGACTGAAGACCGCGTGCATCGAACGCGGCAAGCTCGGAGGCGTCTGCCTCAACTGGGGCTGCATCCCGACCAAGGCGCTGCTGCACAACGCGGAGCTCTATCAGGAGGCGATCACCCATGGCTCCGAATGGGGTCTGGAGATCGATCCGAAGGACGTGAAGGTCGACTGGGACAAGATCATCGGCCGCAGCCGGAAGATCACCGGCACGCTCAACAACGGCGTCGGCTACCTGCTCAAGAAGAACAAGGTCGACCACTACGAAGGCCACGCCCGCATTCTGAAGGGTGCGACGGGCGGCACGCCGTGCGAGGTCGAAGTGCTCGCCGCCGACGACGACTACTATCACGGTGGCGGCGGCAAGTCCGAAGGGAAGATCACCGCGGATCGCGTGCTGATCGCGACCGGCGCCTCCCCGCGACAGCTTCCCTTCGCCGAGAGCGATGGCAAGACGGTCTTCACCAGTTACGAACTGCTCACCATCGACCACTGCCCGAAGTCGATGATCGCGGTCGGTTCCGGCGCGATCGGCATGGAGTTCGCCTACTTCATGAACGCGTTCGGATGCGACGTGACGGTCGTCGAGATGATGGACCGGATCCTTCCGGTCGAGGACGACGACGTGTCGAAGGTCGCGAAGAAGGCCTTCGAGAAGCAGGGCATCAAATTCAAGACCGGGGCGACCGTCCAGGACATCAAGTCCGGCAAGGGCGGGGCGAAGGTCACCATCGCGGATGCGAAGGATCCGTCGAAGACCGAAGTCCTCGACGCCGAGGTCGTGCTGGTCGCGATCGGGGTCAAGGGACGGTACGACGGGCTCTTCGACGACAAGCTTGGCGTCAAGGTCGAACGGGATCACATCGTGACCGACGCGAAGACCTCCGACGATCCGACGTACCAGACCAGCGTGCCCGGAATCCACGCGATCGGCGACATCATCGGCGCCCCCTGGCTCGCCCACGTCTCCAGCGAGGAGGGTGTGATCGCGGTCGAGAAGATGGCCGGTCACAAGCCCGTCGCCATCGACTACGACGGCATCCCCGGTTGCACCTACACCAATCCGCAGATCGCTTCGGTCGGTCTGACCGAACGGACATGCAAGGAGCAGGGCATCAAGTACAAGACCGGCGCCTATCAGTTGAAGGCGCACGGCAAGGCGATCGCCACCGGTCACACCGAGGGACTGGTGAAGGTGATCACCAGCGAACCCTACGGCGAGATCATCGGTTGCCACATCATCGGCGCGGATGCCAGCGAGCTCATCGCGGAGATGGGACTCGCCAAGCGACTCGAAGCCACGGCCGAGGACATCATCTCGACGATCCACGCCCATCCGACGATGGCGGAGTCGATGCACGAGGCGGTGCTCGCCACCGAAGGTCGCGCGATCCACGCCTGAGCGGATCGCATGGTGGGACGAATCACGACACGGGCCGGCGCCGGGCGCCGGCCCGTGTCATTGCGCTCCTGCGATCGAAGCGAGGCGATCGAACTCGGATCCTCGCATCGTGGGTCGGATGGTCCCGGTGGGGGAGATGATCGTCACCCCGGGGGATCCGCCGGCCGTGCGCCCGTCCAGGCGACGAGCGTCTCATCGATCACCTCCACGAGCCTCGCATCGATCGGGGGACGAAGCATCTCGAGGTGGGGGCATTCCAGCAGTCCGGTCCTGCATCGGGGTGATATTCGCGCCCAGCGTCTCCGCAATGGCATCCGAGGATCGGTCTCGATCAGGAGGGTGGGCATGTCTCCGCGCCGCGGGCGTATTCGACTGCAGAGACGTCGCCCACGCGAGGATCGCTCCCGCAGTCGCGATTCGACGTGATCGGCCTCCGCTTTCGCGACCGACGGGCCACGGAATCGATCCACGAGCCACCTCATCCGCGAACGCCACGAAGGTCGGACTTCGCCGTCGAGGAGAACGACGCCGGGCGTCGAGCCGCCGATCGCAAGCATGTCCAGGGCGAGTTTCCATGCCACGCCGGCACCGGCGGAATAGCCGATCCAGACGACCGGACGGCCGCCGGCCAGCGCGACGACTTCCGCGGCGAGGTCTCCGAGTCGATCCGGCGTCTCCGCGTCCGACCAGTCGACGCCGATGGCCGTCACGTCGGCCCGCAGGGCATTGGCGAGCGGTCCGAAGATCCACGCATGACCACCGATGCCCGGGCAGAAGGCCACGATCGGGCCGGCTCCTTCGCGGATCGAGAACACCGAGGCTCGAGCCGCATCGTCGAGTGGACGGACGACCCGCGCCTGGTCCCGGATCGTGCGGGCACTCGCCATGTCGGATTCGGGGATCGTCAGTTCATGCTGTGATTCGAGGGTCAGGAGGATTCGAAGGCGACCGAGGGAGTCGATGCCGAGCTCGTCCAGCGTGGTCGAACGGCCGGGACGTTCGATGCTGAGTGCGGCCTGCCACGCGTCCGCGACGAGCGATTCGGTGCCTTTCCTTGGTGATTCGTCGGCCCGGACGTGTTCGGCGATTCGGGTGAGGAAGACGTCCGTGACGGCGCTTCGGTCGATCTTGTTCGCAGCGTTGCGGGGAAGGGTGTCGAGTCGCTCGAACAGGGCGTGTCGTTCCGCGGCGATGCCGGAAGCGAGCTCGCCGCGGACGAGTCCGATGGCATCGTCGCCTCCCGAGATCGCGACGCCCAGCGTCGCCCGTTCGTCGGACAGCGGGACCGGGACCACGATCACGTCTCTCACGCCGGGAATGCCGGAGACCCGCCGTTCGAGATCCGCACCGTCGACCCGGACCCCGTTGATCTTGAGATCGAGATCGGTTCGTCCGGCGACCACGATCCGGCCATCGGACTCCCTCCAGCCTGCATCCGAGGTGTCGAGCCAGGGGCGTTCGGGGGCCGATCGTCCGGGCAGTCGGATCGTTCGCGTGCGAGTCGGACCGTCGGCCCCGTCCACCGAGAGATTGCCGCTTCGCACGACGACACGTCCGAGGATCCCGTCCGCGACCGGATCGCCGCCGTCGTCCACGATCGCCACTTCGACGCCGGGGATTGGCTCCCCCACCGGAAGCGGGCCCGTCCGTTCGGCAAGGGTGGATTCCAGTTCCCCCGCGGTCAGGGTGCCCGCCTCCGTCGAACCCCAACTCACGATCAGGCGGGTCATCCCGTCGTTCACCGCATTGAAGATCGCGACGTCCGCGGCTCGGACCGGCTCGCCCGAGAGTTGGATCGTTCGCAGGCGTCCGAATCCCTCGTCGGTGCGGCGTTCGCTCGCGAGGTGGCGGAAAAGAGACGGCGTGATCGAGGTGTAGGTCGCGCCGACATCGTCGAGCACGTCGCGGATTCGTTCCTCACCGAGTCGCCGATCGAGTCCGAGGAACGTGCGATACCCGGTCGCGATCGCCATCACGAAGTTGTTGAGGGCACCGGTGAAGCTCGGCGAAGAGAAGATCGCACATCGGTCGTCCGATCCGATCCGGAAGAGACGCACTCGGAGTCGAGCCTGCTCGACCATCGCGCCCTGGCCACGCAGGTGGGCTCGAGGAACACCGGTGGTTCCACTGGTGAGGGCGCCGATCGCAGGCTCGCCTGGATCCGGGTCGAAGGGTTCCGCCCTCGCTCCCTCAAGCGACCAGCCCGGCAGCGCATCGATCCCGGTGATCCGTCGATCCCGCGTGCTGATCACCGCGGCGGCTTTCAATTCACCTACGGCGGCCGCGAGTCGGCGGGGATCCAGGCTCGCGCTGACCGGAACGATCGGGCGTCCCGAGGCGACGCCGGCGAGAAGGAGTTCCGGTTCGTCCTGCTCGCCGTCGACCAGGACGACCACCGGTCTCGACGGATCGGCCGGCAGTCCCGCCAGTCGGCCCGCGATCTCGTCCAGGACTTCGGGGTCGTGGAACCGATCCACCCCGGATCGTTCCACGTCGTGGATTCTCGATCGAGCCGCGCGTGCAAGCGTCTCGGGAAGGGTGTTCCGGCGACCGGTGTTCATGGAAGCGTGGGGACCGGCCAGCCGCGCCTCGAAGTCATGTCGAGCGCTGGATGACGCGTCTTTCTCCTGCGGTCAGGGAACGCCGGGAGCTTCGAGGAGGCGACTCCGGGCGCGCGGAGGATTGGTGGGCCGCTTGCTCCCCGATCGAAGGCGGACCCACCCATCATTCACCACCACCACTGGATTCACCGCCACCACCACCACCGCCGCCGCCTCGACGTCGACGACGTCGACGACGCTTCTTCTTCGGCGCACCGGCACCGTCTCCGCCGCCCTCGGCGCTCGGCGCGGATCGCGGACCGTCACCGGCCCGCGTCCCGGACTCGCCGCCCGTGGCTCCCGCCTCGCCGCCTTCGCCCGACTTTCGACGTCGACGGCGGCGTCGCTTCTTCTTCGGTCCGGCGTCTCCATCCTGGTTCGAGGTCGGATCGCCGATCTCCGGCCGAGGCGAGGTCGCGGTCCCTTCCTCGTTCTCCGAGATGGTCTTGTGTTCCGCCTGCCGATCGGACTTCGACTTGCGTCGCCGGCGATTTCGCTTGCGGTCGTCGGTCTTCTCCGCGACGTCGACGCCGCCGAGCCCGCGGAACGGATCCGGCTCGACGGGCTTGGTCGGGCAGTCGTCGGGGTCGCACAGATCCTCGACGGGCACCGCGATCTCGCGGGAGTCCTCCTCCAGCCGGACCAGAACCAGCTGCACGAGGATCTTGCTGTCGAGCACGATGCCCGGCCCCTCCGGAGTGCCCACGCGGGTCTTGCGGTGCGGCAGTCGCTTCTTCAGATCGTCGTAGGTCTCGTCCTCGTACCGGAGGCAGCACATCAGGCGACCGCATCGGCCCGAGATCTTCAGCGGATCGAGCGTCGCCTTCTGGATCTTGGCGGATCGCATCGAGACCGGCTTGAGGACCTTCAGGAAGTTCTTGCAGCAACAGTGTTGTCCGCATTTCTCGTAGTCGGCGACCAGTCGCGCCTCGTCCCGGCCACCGACCTGCCGCATCTCGATCCGAGTGCCGAATTCCGTCGCGAGGTCCTTGAGCAGGAGTCGGAAGTCGACTCGGTCCTCGCTCATGTAGTAGATCGAGACCTGTTCCTCGCCGAGAATCGGCTCGACGTCCACGACCCGCATGTCGAGCGCGTGCTCTTCGACCATCCGCTTGACGACCTTGACCTTCTCCAGCGCGGTCTCCTTGATCGCGGACCAGTCGTTGAGGTCCTCGATCGTCGCCACCCGGAGGATGCGTCCGTCGGTTCGGAACGGGTAGTCCTTGCCGCCCGAGGCCTTGATGTAGTCGAGCATCTCCGACCTGGAGACCGCCTTGCCGCAGCCGGCGTTCGGGCAGGTCGTGGTGAGCATCTCGACCAGCTCGGTGCCTCGATGCGTGCGGGCGACCATCTTCGATCCGCAGCCGGGCTTCGCGTCACCGGAATAGGGATACTCCGCGACGCGACGCATCGACCCCACTCGAACCACGATGGTGGACGGTGACTCGAGCCGGGCGTATTGCTCCGCGTCGGACATCGCCTCGCGGCGGGAGGGATCGGCATCCTCTTCGAAGACGGGCAGGGGAAAGATCGACATGGTGATCGCGTTTCAATATCTGGTACAGCCGCCACCCCGACGCCCCCGCTGAAGGAGTCGCCAAACTTCGATTCTGGGGTCGAGGATGTCGTCGAGCGGGGTTTCAGTCCCGAAACGCCGCTCGACGGGCGGATCGGGTGGTAACGCGAACGTGTCCCGAGTCTACCGGATGGGCGGGTTCAAAGCCCGCGCCAGGTCGAGAAGCCGCGGCGGGCGAGTGGGGATCGTCGTCGGCAGGTCGATTACCGCCGGGCCCCGAGGTTCGCGGACCGACGGTCAGATGACGTCTTCACCTTCGGCGGGAAGATCGGCGATCTCCAGGCCGTCGGCCCCGTCGCCCGCCTCGCGGCCCGTCCGGTGCGCCCCACCCTTCAATTCCGAGAGGCCCAGCCGTCGCCGTTCACTGAAGATGAGTCGAATCGGGACCTCGCTGTACGGCAGCTCCTCGTGGAGCCGGTTCAGGATGTACCGCTCGTAACCGCCCTTGAAGAGATCCGGCTTGTTCACCACCAGCACGATCGTGGGCGGATGGATCGCGACCTGGCTGACGTAGAGGATCTTGGCCCGGGTGCCGAGTCGGGAGCTGGGGCCACGACGATCGAGGATCTCCTTGAAGACCGCGTTGAGGCGACCGGTCGACTCCCGGTGGCTCGCCTGTTCGAACAGGTTCAGCGCCATTCGAAGGGCGGGACGAACCCCTTCGGCTTCGGTCGCGGTCATCCGGATGATGGGGGCGTAGGCCAGTCCCGGAAGTTCCTGCTCGAGGTACTCGAGGTAATCCTCGAGGACGAGGTCCTCCTTGGTGAGGTCCCACTTGTTCAGAATGATCGCCACCGGCTTGAAGCGGTCGACGATCTCCTTCGCGAGCTTCTTCTCGACCTGGCTGATCGGCTCGGTCGCGTCGATCATCATGAAGACGACGTTCGACCGATCGATCGAATCGATCGTGCGCTGGTGCGAGTATGCCTCGATCTGGTCGGACCAGCTCTTCTTCTTGCGGATCCCCGCGGTGTCGATGACGGTCAGGCTGCGGGGACCGATCTCGACCTGGACGTCGACCGCATCGCGGGTGGTGCCGGCGATCTCGCTGGTGATCACCCGCTCGTCACCGGCCATGGCGTTGACCAGCGTGCTCTTGCCGGCGTTCCGTCGCCCGACGATGGCGAGCTTGATCTCGGGATCGACGTGCAGGGCGGAAGCAGGGTCGATTCGATTCCAGATGAACTCGAAGAAGATTCGCTTCTTGAAGCCCGACTTGGCGCTGGTGACCTCGGGGATCCCGAGGCCGAGCGCCGCGAACTCCATGGCATCGGCCTCCCATGAATCACTGTCGACCTTGTTCGCCACCACCACGACCTTCCCCGCCCGTCCCGAGGTCCGGAGCATTCCGGCGATCGTCTCGTCCAGTCGGGTGGGACCCGCTTGCGCATCGACGACGAAGAGGATGAGATCGCTCTCCTCGGCCGCGCGTTCGATCTGCGATTCGATGTGTCTGGTGAGGGTCGACAGGTCCGCACCGACGTCGTCGAATCTCGCCCCGTCCGCGGCGTAGACCCCGTACCCGCCGGTGTCGACGATCTCCGCGTAGCGGGAGACACCGTCCTCGAGTTCGGCCGGAGGCCTGATCTCGACGAAACGGCTCACGCGATCCCGGGTCACGCCCGGCGTCGGGTCGACGATGGAGACCCGGGCGCCGGCGAGGCGGTTGAACAGACTCGACTTGCCGACATTCGGTCGGCCGACGATGGCGATGCGGGGAAGTGACATGGGAGGGGGAGTGTATCCGCGGACCGCACGGAGGCTGCGATTCGGCGAATCGGGGTCGGACGGGCCGAATCCCGCTTCGGGAGCGGGTCACGATCATCAGGACGTCGTTTCGGAAGCCGCTGTCGTGCCGGCCGGCATCTTCGTTCCGGGCCCGTAAACCGGGTTTTGACTCGATCCCGCGTGGAAGCCGACCAGGAATGGGATCCAACCGCCACCGCGTTCATGGTCACCGCGGCGTGCCGCCACGCAATCACGCACCGGGCGTCGGAAGCACGCGATCCGCGGCCTCGCCGATCGCGGCGATGCATCGCTCGATGTGCTCGGTGGGATCGACGCCCAGTTCCTCCATGCCCACCCGGACGTCGTCCCGGCTCACCGCCGCCGCGAACGCCTTGTCCTTGAGCTTCTTCTTCACGCTCTTCGGCTTGAGATCCTCGAAGCCGTTCGGCCGGACCCTGGCCACCGCGACGATGAAGCCCGCGAGTTCGTCGCAGGCGAAGAGGTGTTTCGACATCGGGGTGTCGCGGGCGACGCCGCTGGTGTTCACGTGTCCGAGGATCGCCTGCAGGATGGCGTCATCGACTCCGAGTCCCCGCAGGTGTTCGACTCCGACGTACGGGTGTTCCGCTTCGGTGGGATGGCGCTCGTAGTCGAAGTCGTGAAGCAGTCCCGCCACCGTCCACGCGTCGACCTCGTCGGGGGCGTGCAGGCGGGCGTGGTGGTTCATGCAGGCGGCGACCGCCTCCATGTGGCCTCGGAGCGATGGGTTCTCGACCCACTCGTGCATCAGCGATCGGGCTTGGTCGGGTGTCATGCTTCCGAGTCTACGCGGGGTTCGAGGCCGCGGCGGACGATTCGGTCCCGTGATCCGTCGGATTCGTCGCGTGGGCCGCCATGGCACGGCGTACCTGCCGTACCCGGGTCGCGCGGTCGCCGCGAACCCGCACCACCGGAGCGCGGCAGATGCCTCGGTCCGGAAGCAGCAGGTCTTCGAGAATCGAATGCACCCGCCGACGATTCGACGCGTCGAGGTAACGGAAGCCGTCGGGTTGGTTGCCGAGGTCACGTTCGATCGGGACGAAGACCAGGAGATCCGCGTGGCCGAGGGCTTCGATCACGCGTGGTTCGAGTTCGGCGAGGAACGCGGGGTCGATCTCGCCGCCGATCTCCATCGAAAGAATGGAGTGTGCGTGGGCGTCGAGCGGCGAGCGGTCGAAGAGCACCCGATCACCGGGGGCCGCCGCGAGAAGTCGCGACCGACCGTGCTCGACCAGCGTCCGCTCCGCCGCGCGGGTCGGGACCGCCGGCGGTGGCTGGCCGGTGATCCTCGCCACGGCGCGGATCGGCTCCTCTTCGATCCGGTACGCCGGGCACGCCGCCCGGAGATCCTCGACCAGGGTGGTCTTGCCGACCGACTGGGTTCCCGCGAAGACGATGCGCATGGCGATCCTCAGTCGAGCAGGTTTCGACCGGTCATCGCGTCCGGTCGGGGGATTCCCAGCATGGCCAGCAGGGTGGGAGCGATGTCCGCGAGGCGTCCGTCGTCCGGAAGCGAGGCATCGCGCCAGGCGTCGCCGACCACGTGCAGCGGGACGTCGAAGTTCGTGTGGGCGGTCTGCGGGCAGTCGGCCTCGAAGTTCCACATCTGTTCCGCGTTGCCGTGGTCGGCGGTGATGATCAGGGCGCCACCGCGGGCGAGGGTCGTTTCGATGATCCGGCCGACGCAGGCGTCGACCTTTTCACACGCGGCGATCGCCGCTTCCATCGATCCGGTGTGACCGACCATGTCGCCGTTGGCGAAGTTCACCACGAGGAGTCGTTCGCAGTCGTCGGCGGCCAGTCGTTCGAGCACCGCCTCGGTCACGCCGTCGGCGCTCATCTCGGGCTTCTGGTCGTAGGTGGTGACGTCGGTCGGGCTCGGCACGATCACGCGTCGCTCGCCGGGGAAGGGTTCTTCGCGATAGTCGTTGAAGAAGAAGGTGACGTGCGGGAACTTCTCGGTCTCGGCGCAGCGGAACTGGGTGAGGCCGGCATCCGACACCGCAGCGCCGAGGATCCCCTCCATGCGGGGCGGCTTCTCGAACATCACTTCGACGGGAAGTCCCGCCTCGTACCGGGTCATGGCGGTGAACCGGAGATTCCGGAGTCGTTCGCCGCGGTCGAAACCGCCTCGTTCCACGCCGGCCCACGCCTCGTCTTCGAGGGTGAAGGCCTTGGTGATCTCCCGGGGGCGGTCGCCTCGGAAGTTGAAGAAGACGATCGAGTCGCCGTCGCGGATCCGGCTCTCGACGACGTCGGCGTCGTCGACCCCGATCTGGGAGGGCGTCACGAATTCGTCGCCGTGCCGGGACGCCTCGCTCGGGTCGGCGTAGTACGCCTCCGCGGCGGCGGCCGGGGNGTCGTGCCGGGGGCCGCTTCGTTCGGTGAGGCAGCGATACGCGGCTTCGACCCGTTCCCAGCGATGGTCGCGGTCCATCGCATAGAAGCGGCCCATCACCGACACCACCCGTCCGGCCCCGTGCGACTCGATGCCGCGCTGGAGTTCGGCGAGATAGTCGACCCCGCCGGTCGGCGGGGTGTCGCGGCCGTCGGTGATCGCGTGGATCAGCACCCGATCGCCGGGAAACCCGCGACGCTTCGCGGCGTCGAGCAGGGCCACCAGATGTCCGAGATCGCTGTGGACCAGACCGTCGCTCACCAGCCCGAGCAGGTGGACCCGACCGCCGGTCTCCGTCGCATGCGCGAACGCGTCGAGCAGGGCGGCGTTCTCGAAGAATTCGCCGGATCGGATCGATCGCGTGATCCGCATCAGCTCCTGGTCCACGATGCGGCCCGCGCCGATGTTCTGGTGTCCGACTTCGGAATTCCCCATCACCGGCCCGTCGACGCCGATCGGAAGTCCGACGTCCTCGCCGCTGGTCCGAACCAGGGTGGTGGGCCAGTTCGCTTCGAGATCGTCGGCGATCGGGGTGTTCGCCTTGCGGACCGCGTCGAAGTCGACTTCGCCGGGGCGGGGGTTGGTTCCCCACCCGTCACGGATCACCAGCACGGCGGGGGGTCGGGAGGACGATGGGGTCTCGGTCTTCGGGGGCATTCCGGGAGCGTAGCCCGCCGAAGGCCGGTCCGTGCAAGGGGCCCGTCGGGTCCGGACTCCGGATTCCCCGGTTGCGGGATCGAGTCCGCGATGGATACCCTTCATGAATGCCGACCGACGCCGCTTCCCGCACCGAGCACGCTCCCATGCTGAAGGACCGCTACGAGGCCGTTCTCCAGCGGGTGGGTGAGGCCGCCCGACGTTCCGGCCGCCGGCCGGAGGAGATCGTGACCGTGGCGGTCACCAAGAATGCGTCGATGGACGTGGTTCGTGAACTGTTCGACCTCGGCCACCGGCATTTCGGCGAGAACCGGGTCCAGCAGCTCGCGGCTCGGGCCGCCCAGGTCGACGAGTATCGCGACCGCATCCGGGAGCACCCCGGGGCCAGCGGCCGGGAGACGCCGGATCGGCCGAACTGGCACATGGTCGGATCCCTGCAGCGGAACAAGGTGCGGAAGGCGATCGAGAACGCCCGACTGATCCATTCCCTGGACAGCCTCCGGCTCGCCGAGGAGATCCAGTCCCAGTCCGCGAAGCGGGACCGGGTCACCGAGGTCCTGATCGAGGTCAACTTCGGCGAGGAACAGAAGGGCGGGATCGCCGCCCCGGCGGTCCGACATCTGGTCGACCAGATGGGCTCGATGCTGAACGTCCGGGTCCGCGGCCTGATGTGCATGGCCCCGAACACCGAGGACGAGGCGTTGATTCGGAACACCTTCGACCGCTGCCGCGAGGTCTTCGAGGACGTCCGGAAGTTCATCCGGGAATCCGACCGCATCGACGTGCTGTCGATGGGCATGAGCAACGACTTCGAGATGGCGATCGAGTGCGGGGCGAATCTGATTCGCGTCGGCAACGCGATCGTCGGCGACCCGGTGGTGGAGAGCGGCGACGACGAGCCGACCCCCGAGGACGCGACCGACTGATCGAGGCGGGTCGACGCCCGCGGCGACCGGAAGCCTCGTGACACGAACGAAAGAACAGGGGCGGGACCTTCGCGGTCCCGCCCCTGTTCGCTTGTGTCGCCTCGGCCCTCGTTCAGAAGCCGTACGTGAATCCCATGGTGACCCACAGGGAGTTCCAGCTGTCGCCCGGTCCCGGATCACTGTTGTACTCGTCGCGAACGGAGACGTAGAGGTTGAGGTTCTCCATCGCCTTCAACGCGATGTTCACCTTGAGTTCGAGCACGGCGAAGTACTGCTGCAGGTCCTCCAGTTTGTTTTCGACCGAAGCGCTTCCCTCGAAGCCGACCCCGTCGCCGATCGCCCAGTTCCAGTTGGTGCCGAGGAGCGATCGTGCGGTCCAGCCCCCGAGGCTGCTTCGCTCGTCCCACGAGGCACCCGCACCGGCCTTCAGGTTCCACTTGAGTTCGTCGGTCCGGGAGACGTAGTAGCCGAGACCCCCGAATCCCTTGAAGCGCTGACGATACGACTCCGTCTCGTTGTACTGGTAGCTGGTCTGGCCGAACCAGTTCCAGAGGCCGCCCTTGGAGAAGAGGCGGTCGTACTCGGACTGCGCGATGAGGAAGTTGTCCTGCACCACGTCGTCGTCCTCGTTGTAGATGTACTTCACGTCCGAACTCCAGTTGGACATCTCGTCCTTCCGGTTCGCCGCAGCGCTGAAGTTGAAGCCGAGGGTGTCGGTGGTGGTCCGACTCAGGGTGAGACCGAGACCGAGGCTCCCGGTCCAGGGACTCTTCTCCTCGGCCACCACGTCCGCATCGGCTTCCGCGTCGTCCTGGATGCCGAGGACGAGCGCCGTGGGATCGATCGGCGTGGTGGTGGGTGGCGTGGGGGGTGCGGGGGTGGTGGCCAGCAGCGGTGCGGCCAGAAGCAGGGAAAGTGGGTCCATCGTCAAGTCCTCCGGAAGAAGTGAGTGATGTGTGAAACGGGGAAGTACGGCGATCAGAAAGCGTAGGACAGTCCCATGGTCAGCCAGATCTGATTCCAGCTGTCGCCCTCGGAAGGGTTGCTGTCGTATTCATCGCGAACGTTGATGTAGAGCGATAGGTTCTGCGCCTCGCTCACTTTGACGTTGAGGTTCGCCTCGATCACCAGCAGATAGTCGCCGTACGTCTTGATGTCGTTTTCGATCGAGGTGGTGGAAGTCAGTCGGGTCAGACTGTTGATCGCCCAGTCCAGGGAGTAGCCGAAGGTGGTTCGCGGAATGAAGTCGGTGTTGCCGTTGCGGTCCTTCGAACCACCCACGCCGCCATTGACCCGGAGCTTCAGTTCGTCGGTGCTCGAGGCCAGATAGCCGAGTCCGCCGAATGCCTTGATACGCGTCTTGTAGTTCTCGGTCTGGTTGTACTGGTAGCTGCCCCGCAGGAACCAGAGCAGCTTCGAGTTCGACGCGAACATCCGTTCGTAGTTCGTTCCGATGATCCCGAAGTTGTCCTTGACCTCGTTCTCGTCGAAGTTGTAGACGTACTTCAGCGTGGTGGTCCATTTGGAATCGTCGTCGTCCCGGACCAGGCTTCCGTTGAAGTTCGCGCCGAGCGTCAGGTCGTCGGTCTGGCTGTAGCTCAGACCCGCGCCGAGAGTCACGTTCCACGGCGATTTCGGTGGCGTCGAATCGTCGGTGGTGGCGGCGAGCGGCGACGCGTCGCCCTCGTCATCGGCATCGAGCGGATACCCGAGGATCAGGCGCGCGGCGGAGGGCGTTTCGGCCGCGGCGACGCCGGGGGTGAGAAGGCCGACGAACAGGAGGGCGGCGACGGAGGTGAGGTGGCGTGGCTGCATCCGAGGCAAGATAGCGGACAGCGATCCGCATCACCCACTCGCTTTCGAGCGACTTTCCCGATTCTTCGCCGAGGTCGGATGACGCCGGTGGCGGGAAGTGTCAGGATGCTCCCATGAGCGAACCGACGAGCGAACCGGCGGACGGATCGAACCCCGAATCGGATGGCCCGTCGGAGGCGGATCCGGGCGATTCCCAAGACCTCGAGCAAGACCTCGAGCAAGACCTCGAGCAAGACCTCGAGCAAGACCTCGAGCAGGGCCTCGAATACGACCTCGAGCCCGCCGCGCCGTCGGCGGCTTCGAGCGACGGCCCCCGCACGACGCCCCCGGAAGTCGCGCCCGATGACGCCGGCGTCGCGGACCTCGGAGGCGTCGACCTCGGTTGTCCCGAGTGCGGCGAGGCGATGCCCGGCTCGGATCAGGTCGTGTGTCTTGCTTGTGGTCACGACCTCGTGACCGGTCGCAAGGTCGGGGAGAAGACGAACCCTCCGACCTCGGAAGACGCGGCAGGCTCGACCAACGACCCGGATTCCAACGAGGAAGCGGACGGTGAGGTGATCGCCGGGGCCGACCATCTGGTCTGGCTCGTCGTCGCGGGCGTGGCGGTGGTGCTCACGTTGTTCGCGACGCTCGCCGGCTGGTCGTCGTTGTTCGCCTCGACCGACGGTCGATATGCGGATTCGGACGGCGCGTTCACGCTCGACGCGCCTCGGATCGCGATTCGGCTCGCGGCGGTCATCCGGTTCGTGGTGGCGTCGGTGGTGGTGGTCGGCTGCGGTGCGATCGCGCTCCGGACCGCGGCGTGGATCGAATCACGAGCGCCGGGGTCCGTGCCCGGCGGACTCGCTCGACTGCTCGCCATCGTGATGGTCGCTTCGCTCGCCCGGTTGATTCCGGTCGAGTCCTCGACCCTGCAGGGCATCGTCCATCTGCTGCTTTCGGTCGGCCTCGTGGCCGGCGGCAGCATGCTGGTCTTCGGTCTTCGGGGTCGGATCGCGATCCTCCACCTGATGACCTGGGCTCTGCTGCTGCTGATCGTCGTGCCGGCGTCGCGGCTCGTGGCCTGGTCGATGCCGCTCTGGTGAGATCGACCGCGGTGGCTTCAACGCGGTCGGGCGGGGTTCCCGAATGCACGCACGTCCGGATGGATCTCGTGGGTGACCACGCTGCCGGCCCCGATCATCGCGCGATCGCCGACTCGGATCGTGGGCAGCACCGTCGAGTTCGCACCGAGCAGGACCGCATCGCCGATCGTCGCGTTGCCCAGGGCGATGGCGCCCGGTGCGAGATGGGTGAACGCCCCGATTCGCGCATCGTGCTCCACGATCGCCCCGGAATTGACGATCACCCCCGCGCCGACGGTCGCTCGCGCGTTGACCACCGCCCGCGGTCCGATGAACGTTCCGGCGCCGATCTCCGCGGACGGCGAGACGGTCGCGGAGGGGTGGATGATGGTCGCGGCGTGTCCGGCGTGGTCGGCGTGCCACCGACGTCTGATGCCCGCGTCGCCGATCGCCGCGTGGATCCGCGCGCCGCGCTCGAGCAGTTCCGCGAGCGATGGGTCCGGGTCCTCGGGTGAGCCGAGCCACGGGACGCCGCCGAAGGGGGGGCGGCCTCCGTCCACCGGTCGGACCGCGTCGATGACCCCGACGAGGACGAATCCCGCCGCGACCGCCGCATCGCCGACCACGGCGCCATGTCCCCCGGCGCCGCAGATCACCAGTTCGCCCAGTTGGTTCAAGGTGCACCCTCCAGATCCCGCCGACCCTCGGCGTCGTCGGTGGCCGGCTCGTCGGTGATCCGTTCCGCCACGGTCGGATCCCATCGCCGGTGATAGCCGGCGACCCGGAGGTCATCGTAGATCGAACCGCATCGGTAGCAGACCAGCCGGGTCCGGGCGAGCAGCAGCACCCCGACGTCGATCGCGAGCACGACCACCAGCATGCCGAGGACCCAGACGCTGTTGGCGAAGCCCAGCAGACTGATCGTCGCTCCGGCGAGCGCGATCAGGATCACGAACGGGGTGACCTGGGGAAGGGTGCGGGTCCGGTAGAGATGGCGGTCGCCGCAGATCACGCACGCCCGCAGCTGGCCCGCGTCGTCGACGGCGCCGTCCCACTCGAGGAACACGTCCCGATCGGCCCCTTCGGGACGAATGCGCACCGGTCGGGTCGCCGGGTCGAGTTCGATCCGACCGACGCGGTCGCCATGCTGGTTCCGGACGTCCACCTGCATCGGAACGATGGTAGTCGTGGGCCGTCGCCGTCGTCGGGGTGGGCCGGATCCGGGGGTCGGCACCGGCTTCGACTTGCCGATCCGGTCGCGTGGGGTCATAGTCGCGTCGATGCACGACTGGAGTTCGATCCTCGCGGGCCGGTTCATCGTCTTCGACGGTCCGGACGGTTCCGGCAAGTCCACCCAGCTCGCCCGTTTCACGGCGTTCTGTGAATCCCACGGCACCATCCCCGAGGTCGTCCGCGATCCCGGGGGCACGCCGATCGGCGAGGCGGTCCGGGGCGTGCTGCTCGACCCGCGGTACGATGAGATGGGTCTCCGCTGCGAGATGCTCCTCTACATGGCGAGTCGCGCCCAGTTGATGGCCGAACGCATCCGTCCGGCGCTGGCCGCGGGCGGCTTCGTTCTCGCGGACCGGTTCATCTCGTCGACGCTGGCCTACCAGGGAACCGCCGGCGGACTGGCCCCGGAGGAGATCCTCGCGGTCGGCCGGGTGACCACCGGCGGGTGCGAGCCAGATCTGGTGGTCATCTTCGACGTCGATGAGAAGACCGCGACGGCCCGCCTGCCCGCGGAACTCGATCGAATGGAGCGGAAGGGGGAGGCGTTCCACCGGCGCGTGCGCCAGGGATATCTCGCCCAGGCCGATCGCGATCCCGAACATCATCTCGTCGTCGACGGCACCCTCGACGAGGATTCGGTCTTCGCCGCGCTGATCGAGGGCCTGGGGCGACGATTCGGAACCGCGGGCGACTCCTCAGGCCCGGCCTGAGCCGAGCCGGCGCCCCACCAGCCTGATCGTCTCTTCGACGACCTGATCGAGGTCGTCGTTCACCACGAATTCGTCATAGGCGCCGCATTCCCGCGCGACCCGCATCTCCCGCGTCGCCTCGGCGTGACGCCGCTCGATCGTCGCTTCGTCCTCGCGTCCGCGGGCCCGGAGTCTTCGAAGCAGTTCCGCGTCATTCGGGGGAAGGACGAAGATCCCGAAGGCGTCGGGCATCCGCTCCCGGATCTGGATCGCGCCCTGGACGTCGATGTCGAGGGCGACGAGTCGACCCTCCGCGCGTCTCGACTCGATCTCCTTTCGCGGGGTCCCGTACCAAGAGCGGCCGAACACCTGGGCGTATTCGAGGAAGCGGTCTTCGTCGATCCACGTCTGGAAGGTCGGTTCATCGAGAAAGTGGTAGTCGACGCCGTCGGTCTCGACCGCGGTCCGGGGTCGGGTGGTGGCGGACACGCTGAAGACGCCGTCGAACCGTTCGAGGACGCGACGCACGATCGTCGTCTTTCCGACGCCGGAAGGTCCGCTGACCACGAGGAGCAGCCCGGGTGGCGACGAACGCGTCTCCGAGTCCCGGTGCATCGCATCCGCGTCCTCGGGGGAGTCCGGCGGCATCCCGGCCGAGTCGCCCGGGGGGGGCGGCGAGGTCGGTGGCGTTTCGGATCCCGGCGGCATCGCATGCGGCTCGTGCATGAAGGGAATCGTAACGATCCGCGGCGACTCGTCGCATCATTCGACGGGTTGCCCGCAGACCTCGCCGCCGTGTCGCGGGCCGCGGGTACAGTACGCATCCGATGAGCGACTCCTCGAAGCAGCAGACCGACCTCCCCGAAACGTTCCAGTCCCTGCTGGTCGCCTTCGCGATCGCGCTGGCGTTCCGGGGGTTCGTGGTCGAGGGCTTCGTGATCCCGACCGGATCGATGGCCCCCACCCTGCTCGGGGAGCACGTCCGGTTCCGCTCGCCCGACACGGGCTACGACTATGCGTTCGACCAGACCGGTCTCAAGCGGTCCCGCCCGGACACCATGGTCCCCGTGTTCGACCCGATGATCAGCGAGGATCGCGGGATCGGGGCGACCCAGGTCGGCGGAATCCTCTCGAACGGCCGCATGGGTGACCGGGTGCTCGTCCTGAAGTACCTCTACGAGTTCTTCGAGCCGGATCGCTGGGACGTGGTGGTGTTCAAGAATCCCGTCGATCCGATCGGTCCCAGTCAGAACTACATCAAACGCCTGGTCGGCGGCGACGGCGAGCAGGTGCTCCTGGTGGACGGCGACGTCTTCGTCGCGCCCCTGGACGGCGATCTCTCGGACTTCCGGATCGCCCGACGTCCCCACCACGTGCAGGAATCCGTGTGGCAGCCGGTCTACGACTCCAATTTCCTGCCGATCTCCGCGCAGGAGGTCGAGACGAGGATCAAGCGTCGATTCGACGGTCCGCCGTTCAAGCCCGCCGGCGCGGCCTGGAAGATCGCGGACACCCGCGACTGGCGCTGGGATTCCGAAAACGTCACCTGGCTCGACTGGGCGGATGATCAACTCCCGCTCGACGACTTCAATGCCTACAACATCTACCGGTACCCCCCGATTCGCGGTGAGAATCGGCTGAACCTTCGCGACCTGCATCCGGTGTCGGACCTTCGATTCACCGCGGCGATGACGCCCGACGATCCGGAGACGTTCGCGACGTCGCTCGAACTCGAGGCCCGCGACCACCGCTTCGTCTTCTCGCTCGAAGCCGGCGAAGCCGAGGTCGAGATGCTCGACGCGGGTGGCGAGACGCTCCAGTCGGCGACCGGCGACTACGAACCGGGCCACGGTGGCGTGCTCGACGTCGAATTCACGCACGTCGACCAGACGATGGTCATCCGGGTCGCCGGCGAAGAGGTCGCGCGGCTGGAGTACGAATGGAATCCGCTGTCGCGGCTGGAGAACGCGACCTTCGAATTCGACATGGAGCGATACCGCGCCAATCCGCGACTGGCCGACCTGCGGCGTCCGCGGGTCCGCTGGAAGTTCGAGGGTTCGCCGTTCTCGCTTCGCGGCGTGAACGTCGATCGCGATCTCTACTACCGCGTGGGCCGGCTCGACACCCGTCAGCAGGCGGCGGCCAACGGGCCGCGGATGGACGGGCCGCTCTTCGGCTCGGATCCGCTCGAACCCGCACGGCTCGGACCGGATCAGTTCATGATGCTCGGCGACAATTCCGGTGCCAGCCGCGACTCCCGATACTGGGGACGTCCGCATCCCCTCGCGGTGTCGACCACCGGGGACGACACCCCGTTCGTCGTTCATCGCGATCTGCTGGTGGGGAAGGCATGGTGCGTGTACTTCCCGGCCCCCAACCGGATCCAGGGGACGGGGCTTTCGATCGTCCCGGACCTCGGACGGATGCGTTTCATCCGCTGACCGGTTCCGTCCCCTTCCCCGACCATCTTGAAACCCGAAGTTCCGCCTTCACCGCCGGCGTGGCGCGTCCCGTGAACTACGCTCGCGATCGGAGTCGTCGACGTCGTCGTGATGAAGCGTCGACCCGGGGCCATGGCGAGACGCAAGATGACATTCGGAAGATCATGTGAACGAACGCGTGGAAGCGTCGGAAGACAGGACGTGAACAAACCGGTCGTCGAGCACGGGCATGCGGGGCCTCGCGGTCGTCGCCCGGTTCGGGGCGCCTTGTTCGGGATGCTGGCCACCGGAGTCGTGATGACGGGCGGAGGATGCATGCGAGACTGCCGGAACGCGTACTGCGACGCGGTTCGGGCGGGCGCGACCGCGGTCCAGGCCTGGCACTTCCACTGCTGCACGAGGTCCGAATCCCCCGCGATGCCCGCATCGATCGATTGCGAGGATCTCCCGAATCGCATCGCCCGGTTCTCGCTGCTCGCCGCGGAGGCCCGCGAAGTGTGCGAGGCGCAGAACTGGGGAAGGCTTCGCGACATCTGGCGGGAATTCCGGGGACTGGTACCGCTCCGATTCGTATCGACGGTCTGGCGGGAAACGTGTGGTGGATCGGTGGCCTGGGGAGAGAATGAATGGACGCCGTTGGGCCCGGATGTCGGATTCTCGATCTCGCTTCCCTTCGACTCCGATGCGCCGCCTCGGATCGTCTTCGGGGACGAGGATGCGCCGCGGACGGATGTCGGTGGTGCGCCGGGCACGGTCGCCTGGATCGAACGGTCCCGATCACTACGACCCGGTTCGACGGCGTCGATGGAGTTCGGAGGGCGCACGGTGAAGTCCGCCGCGGACGGCCACCTGATCGTCGTGACCCGGGTCGGACCGATCGATCCGGCGGCACCCTGCGAAGTGGTCCGCCCCGCGGAGTTTCGGTTGGATCTCCGCGGTGAGGGCTGGTCGGGACGGCTCGAACTCGTCGAAGGGTTCGAGGGCAATCGAATGATCGAGACGAACGATGGCGACCAGATGCTGGGGATGCTGGTTCGCATCGATCTGGAGATCGACGAACCGATCGGGGTCTCCAGCATCGGGGTCTTCGACGAAGCCTTCCTGCAGGTGCCGGTGGTGCGTGGGTCGGATGGATCGATCCGGCTCGGGACCGACCACGTCATCAACGGGTTGGAGCTCCTGCCGGTCGATCCGAGGCTGGAGTCGATGTATCGAACCGATCCGATCGGCGGTCTTCAGGGGCCCGGGATCGATTGCAACGCGTTCGCACGTTCGCGGGCGGAAGCGTTCCTCGATCTCCATCCCGACTGCCGCACCGCGCCCACGGTCGGTGGTCCGGTCGAAGATTGAAGGCTGGATCCTGAGAAAGGGCCGTCGGGTGGAACTTCGGCGGGTGGCGGGCGTCACTGGTGCTGGTCGTTGCAGATCTCGCGCCCGCCACCCGCAGTCGGTCGCGATACCTTGCCCTCAGAAGCCCGGAAGGTCCGGGAACCCTCCGGTTCGTGCCGATCCGGGTCGATGTCGGACGATTCGAGCCTCCTCGACGTCTGGCCCTTGCGTCGTCCGGTGGCGGGGGGCAGGATTGAGCGGTTCGACCCGGGTCGGGGACTTCCCGACCTGCCGATCGAGGACGGGTGGTCCTCGGATCGATCGACCGAATACAGGAGTTCCGGATGCGTCATCGCCTCGCCCTCACTGCCAGCGTCCTCATCGCACCGATCGTGTCGCTCGGCGGTGCCGCCTCCGGCCAGCAGTTTCAGGATCAGACCTCGGACCGGTTTCCCACGCAGGCGTTGTACACCAACCAGCTGTCGTTCTGCGACGTCGACCTGGACGGCGATCTCGACATCGCCTTCGCCGACGGCCAGGGCTACTCCTCGCAGGGTTCTCCGCTTCGCGCCCGCATCTACATCAACGACGGCAACGGGGTCTTCACCGACGAGTCCGAGGCCCGGGTTCCGATCATCGGCTGGTATCGCGGCGTCGAGTTCGGGGACGTCGATCGCGACGGCGACTGGGACATGGTCCTCGCCAATGACTTCTACAAGACCCCCGTGCTGTTGATCAACGATGGAAACGGATTCTTCAGCTACGACTTCGATCGACTGCCGCCGGCGCGGCTCTCCTCGGCGCGGGCTCAGTTCGCCGACGTCGACGACGACGACGATCTGGACCTCTTTTTCTGCAACAGCGGCACCAGCAGCCGATTCGGTTCGAACGGCCGACCGGTCCTCTACCTGAACGACGGCACCGGATTCTTCACGGACGCCACCGCGGAACGCACGCCGAATTCGATCATTCGCGACCAGCAGGACTGCCACTTCTTCGATGCGGACGGCGACCTCGATCTCGACCTGCACATCGGAAGTCGAAGCACCAACAACGGGGGCAGTCAGCTCTGGTTCAACGACGGAGCGGGCAACTTCACCCGGCTCCAGTCGGGCATCCCCACCGATGGGAGCTGCTACTCCTACGACACTGGGGATTGCAACGGCGACGGGAACCTCGATCTGCTCGGTGCGAACTCCGGTTCGAGCAACCGGGAGCTTCTGCTGCTGAACGACGGAACGGGCAC
>NZFT01000116.1 GCA_002690755.1 Phycisphaerae bacterium | reverse complement strand
GGAGATGGCGATGCTGATCGCCCGGCGGATGCGCGCTGCGCCCGAGTAGGGTGGTGTCCGAGCGGGAGGTCTCCGGGTTCGGATACACTTCCGGCCCCATGTCCAGGACCCAACGTCGCGTCGTCATCTCCGGCCTCGGCCCCGTCACCCCCGCCGGGGTCGGCATCGATGCCATGTGGGCGAAATCCTGCGAAGGGGAGAGTGCGATCACCCGCATCGAGGCCTTCGATGCCAGCGGCTTCCGCAGTCGCCACGGGGGCGGGATCTCCAAGGACCTCTTCAACGTCCGCGATGCGGTGCCGAAGTCCTATCGCAAGGCGACCAAGGTGATGGCCCGCGACACCGAGTTCGCGGTCGGCGGCGCCGCCGCGGCGGTCGCCGACGCGGGGCTGCTCACCAAGGCGGCGGGGGACGAGCCGCCCACGATCGCGCCCGACCGCATGGGATGCCACATCGGGGCGGGTCTCATCGCCGCGGACATCGACGAACTCACCATGGCGCTCTCGCGATCCGTCGACGACGCCGGGGACTTCGACTACGGGACCTGGGGCGAACAGGGCATGGGCAACCTGACGCCGCTGTGGCTCCTGAAGTACCTCCCCAACATGCTGGCGTGCCACGTCACGATCATCCACGACTGCCAGGCACCGTCGAATACCATCACCTGCGCCGAATCGAGTGCGACACTCTCGATCGGCGAATCGATGCGGGTCATCCAGCGGGGTGCCGCGGACGTCTGCCTCTCCGGGGGCTGCGACTCGAAGCTCAACCCGATGGCGTTGCTCCGCCAGCAGTTCGCCGACCGGATCGCGGAGACGGGCGACGACGACGTGAACGCCCACGAGGCGGTGCGGCCCTATGCCGCCGACGCCGACGGCACCCTGGCCGGCGAGGGCGGTGGCATCCTCGTCCTCGAAGCCCTCGACTCGGTCCGTGACCGCGGGGTGCGGGCCTACGCCGAGGTCGCCGGATTCGGCGCGGCGCAGTCCGACTGCCCGGACACCGTCGGCATGAAGTTCGCCGAGGACGACCCGGGGCTCGAGAGCGCCATCCGTCAGGCACTCCGCGCCGCGAAGCTCGAACCGTCCGACATCGACGCGATCGTTCCCAGCGGCACCGGGATCCCCGACGTCGACGCGGCGGATCGACGCGGCATGACGGCGGTGTTCGGCGATCGTCTTCCCGAGATGCCGATCATCCTTCCGATCCCGGTGTTCGGACTCTGCGGCGCCGGAATCGGTGCGGTCTCCGTCTCGCTCGCCGCCAAGGCGATCGAGCAGCAGCGACTTCCCGCTCGCGTCAATGCGGATTCGATCGAGGGACTCGACGCCGCCGCGGCCGACTCGCGGGAGGCCGACCTCGGTTCGATCCTGGTGTTCACGACGAATCTCGGTGGGCAGTCCGCCGCCGTGGTCCTGACCCGCATCGAGGAGGACGTCCGATGACCGTCGAGCGGAACGATCAGGAACGCGTCGTCATCACCGGCATGGGCTGGGTCACGCCGCTCGGCTTCGACCTCGACACGGTCTGGAAGCGCCTAATGGCCGCGGACAGCGGCATGGCACCGATCACCCGCTTCGATGCCGCGACCTTCCCCACGACGTTCGCCGCGGAGGTCCGGGACTTCGACGTCGACGACTACGTGGACGATCCCGCGGTCCACGCCGGTGCGGGTCTCAACGTCCAGTTCGCCCTCGGGGCGGCGCGACAGGCGTGGACGCAGGCAGGCTTGGCGGCGGGCGGATTCGACCCACTCCGGGCCGGGCTCTACCTCGGGGCCGGAGAGGGCGTCCTCGACTTCGAGAACTACGCAGGCAGCAACATCGCCGGCTGGGACGCCGAGGCGCGTCGCGTCGACGGGGTCCGCTGGGTCGAGGAAGCGCTGAAGACGATGACCGCGATGCGGGAGATCGAGCAGGAGCCGAACATGCCGCTGGCCCATCTGGGCCGCGAGTTCGGGCTCCGCGGCCCCGCGTACAACTGCCTGACGGCCTGCGCCGCCAGCACCCAGGCGATCGGCGAGGCGACCGACATCCTGCGCCGCGGTGATGCCGACCTGATGCTTTCGGGTGGCACGCACACCATGATCCATCCGTTGGGGGTCACCGGGTTCAACCGGTTGACCGCGCTGTCGCAGCACGACGGCGACCCGACCGAAGCCTCGAAGCCCTTCGACCGGACCCGTGGTGGATTCGTGATGGGCGAGGGATCGGGCATGGTGGTGCTCGAGACGCTCGCGCACGCTCGCAACCGCGGCGCGATGCCGATCGTCGAGGTCCTTGGATACGGATCGAGCTGCGACGCGTACCGGATCACCGACATCCAGCCGGACGGCCGGGGCGCCGCCGCGGCCATGGAGCAGGCCCTCGGTGAAGCGGGTCTTGCACCGACCGGGACCGATGCCGAGGGGCGTCCCTGCGTCCACTACATCTCCGCCCACGGGACGGGGACGAAGGAGAACGACTCGATCGAGACCCGCGCCGTGAAGCGGGTGTTCGGCGAGCTGGCGCCGTCGATCCCCATGAGCTCGATCAAGAGCATGATGGGCCACCTGATCGCCGCCGCCGGCGCCGTGGAACTCATCACCAGCGCGATGGCGATCAAGCACGGCATGGTGCCGCCGACGCGGAATCTCCACCATCCCGATCCCGATCTCGATCTCGACTACGTGCCCAACGAGGCCCGGGCCGCGCAGGTCGACGTCGCCCTTTCCAACAACTTCGGGTTCGGGGGTCAGAACGACACCCTCGTGATCTCCCGGTTCGAGGACTGACCGGCGGTGGCCGCCGGGTCGAAGGAACCTCGAACCAACCGTCGTCGGTTCATCGCCGTCGTCGCGGCCGGTGTCGCGGCCCTCGCGTTGATCGCGGCCGGACTCGTCTTCGTGGGTCCCGCATGGTGGTTCCCGGCCACGGATGACCCGCAGGTCGCGATCCGCGGGAATGCGGTCGAACAGGGGATCACCTCCACGGTGACCCGGGTCCGTCAGGACGCGTCACCCTGGGGATTCGCCATCGGCGAGGACGACGTCAACGACTGGCTCGCCTCGAGGCTCGACCCCTGGCTCGCCCACGACGATCGATTCCAACTTCCGGCGGGCTGGACCGAGCCACGCATCCGGTTCGACGATGACGCGATCCGGCTCGCGGTTCGATCGCCGGCGGGACTGGTGGTGGTCTTCGATCTCTTGCCGAGGCTCGAGCCGACGGCGATGGTGTTCGATCTCGGTGGCACGTCGATGGGACGGCTGCCCGTCCCCGACTTCCTGTCGGATCCGATGCTGCCGGCGTCGCTGTCGGTGAAAGGCGGTCCGAACCCGGCCGAGGCGGGATTCCTGACCTTGCCCCGTGGCTTCGAACTCGGAGACGGTCGTCGGATCCGCATCGAGGACCTCGAAGTGGTGGCCGGGGAGATGGGCATCCGATTTCGAACCCTGCCCTGATTCACCTTGACGCATCTTGCGCCGCCCTGATCTGCGCTGGGCTGCTCGAACCGCCGGAAGTCCGGCCTGATGGGACACCGGGCCGAGGTTCGAGGTGGGAATCGAACGAGTTTCCAGACCGGAAGCAGTCAGTCGACGCGATCGACCGCGTTCTCCGATGATGCGGTCGGCGGTTCCGGCATTGCGGCCCGCGTCGCGTCGACCTCTGCCAGTCCGTCCCCGCCCGAGCGAGCCACTCGATGCCGGAACATTCCACCCCGATCCATCTGGGAAGCGGTGCACCGCTGGTCAAGGCGGCCTCGGTCCTGCTCGATCGACCGGTCGACGTGCTCGGCGAGGTCGACCTGTCGCGGGTTCTGGTGGTGGTTCCCGGGGCGCGAGCCGGTCGGCAGTTCCTGCTGGCGCTGGTCGCGGAGGCCGAGGACCGCGGTATCCGGTTCGTGCCACCCCGCACCACGACACCTTCCGAACTCGTCTTCTTGATGCGGGGTCGACCCGCGCAGCCCGTGGCGGATCGTCCGCTTCACCGCGGCGTGCTCGCCGCGGTCCTCGGCGCCGCCGATTCGGACACGCTGGCGGGCGTGATTCGCCCGGACGCCGATTGGATCGAGCGATTCACGGTCGCGGACGCCTTGCTCGACGCGGATCGCACCGTCGCGGCGGCCGGTCGGGACTGGGCGGACGTGGTATCGACGGTCGAACGATCCGTCGAACTCGGTGGCGAGTCCGATCGATACCGGCGAATCGAGTCGCTGCTGGTCCGGGCCGAAGCCGATCTTGGAAACCTCGGCTTCCTCGCGCCCGAGAAGGCGAAGCGTCTTCTGGTCGAAGGGGGGTTGGATGGATCTGACGAATCCGAAGCAACCGCGGCGTTCACGGACGCCCCGGACGAGGTCGTGCTGCTCGGCGTCGTCGATCTGTCGGCCCGCGACGAAGCGGTGCTCGCGGGATGCACGGTCCACACGATGATCCTCGCCGATGCCGTGGCTGGCGACGACGCCCGTCCGGACCTTCGTCCGGATTCTCGTTTTGATGCGATGGGAAGAGTCGTTCCCGCCCACTGGATCAAGACGCCCCCGGTGATTCCGCTCGCGTCACTGCAGATCGAGGACAAGCCGATCGACGAAGCCGAAGCGGTGGTCGAGATGCTCGCCGCCGAGGCCGCGAAGAACGCACGCGAACACGAAACTCAGGATGGCCGCCTCGACCCGGAATCGGTCGCGATCGTGGTGGCGGACGAGACGGCCGCCGAGTCGTTCCGGCGCGAGATCGAAGCCGCGGGCGTCANCGTCCACCTTGCGGGTGGGCGGGCATTCGCACGCAGCGGCCTCGCCCGCACGCTCGGCACGCTCGCCATTCATCTGGAGCGAAACGACTCGGACGGTTTCGGCCGTCTGGTCGCGGATCCGGGCTTCGCGGCCGCGATCAGCCGTCGGCTCGACGGCCTCGATGCCGCCGCCGCGTGGTCGAGCTGGTCCGAGGCCGACATGCCGCGACCGCTTGCCGAGAGATGGCCCGGGGATCCGGAGGCCTGCGAGCGCCGGAACCATGGCACCGCCCGTCGAACGCTCCACGCCGCGGACGCGGTGCTTTCCGAGATCCTCGCACCGCTCGGCGACGCCGCCACCGATCGACTCGATCGAATGCTCGCGGGACTGCTCGAGGTTCTGCAACGGCTCGACGACGAAGACGCCGCCGGACTCTGGTCGGAGGAGATCCTTCGGCTGGTTCGGGACGCGGTCGGCGACCTGATTCCGCTGCCCGAGGAACTCCAGCCGACGGTCACCGCGTCCGAAGCGATCCGACTCCTGCTTGGAACGCTCGACGCGGCGCGGCTTCCCGATCCACCGGATCCGGCCGCGATCGAGACCATCGGCTGGCTCGAAGCGCCGTTCGATCCTGCTGGAAGGGTCATCGTCACCGGCTGTCACGACGCGGCGCTGCCGGGACGGTTCACCGATCCCATCCTGCCGGATTCGCTCCGGGCGACGATGGGCCTCGAGGACGAGGCACGTCGGCACGCCCGGGATCTCTGGGTGCTCTCCACGATTCTCGGCCGCGACCCCGACGCTCGTTTTCTGGTGCCGCGTCGCGATCCCCGCGGCGAGCCCCGCGTGCCGTCCCGACTGATCTTCGGTGACCGGGGCCCGGCCCTGGCGAAACGGATCGTCGAGGTCTTCACGAAGCCTTCGACCCGGAACCGTGGTGGCGTGGACGTGTCGGGATTCGGGCGGCCCCGCCCGACCTGGGCGGACGACGCGGCGCGGACCGTCACCATCGACCGGCTCTCGGTCACGGCGTTCCGCGACTACCTCGCGTCGCCGTATCGATTCTGGTTGAAGCACGTGCTGGGTCTTCGTGGGCCGGAACCGGTCGGTCGCGAGCTCGATGCCCGGACCTTCGGCACCGTGCTTCACCATGCGGTCGAGGAATTCGGAAAGCAGGACATCGCGCGACACGCGGCGGGCGATCGTCCCTGTGCCGATCCCGATCGGATCCACCAGGCGATGGTCGACGCGATGTCGGAGGCGATCGATCGCATGTGCGGCGGCAGCCGGGGCGCCGGACTTCTCCTGCAGGAGCGGATCCTGACCGCGCGACTCCGTGAGGTCGCGCTTCGGCAGGCGGATCTCGCGCGGGAAGGCTGGCGGATCCACGCGGTCGAAGACCAGCTCGACGCGTTGCTCGACATCCCGGGCGAAGCGCCGATGCCGGTGCGGGGGCGGATCGACCGCATCGATCATCATCCCGAGCACGGCTGGCGGTTGATCGACTTCAAGACGTCGGATGCCGGCAAGAAACCGGATCCAAGTCATCGCACGAAGGGTCGTTGGATCGATCTCCAGCTGCCGCTCTACCGCGGCCTGCACGCGGGCACCCTCCCGGACGCGCCGCCGCCCTCGGAGGTCGCGACCGGCTACTTCCTGGTCACCTCGGACCCGGGGAAGATCGGCTTCGCGCCGTCGAAGAAGATCGACGAGCTGCACGAAGAGGCGATGGACATGGCGCGGGAGGTCGTGCGCAGCATCCGTGACGGCAACTTCGATCTCACCGGCGATCCGCCCTGGGACGGCGATCCGATCGCGCTCGTGCAGCGGACCCGGTCGCTCGGTGGCGAAGACGATGGGGAGGGCGAAGGATGAACGACCCGCAGGGTGAACTCGAATTCGTGCCGGACCCCGGCTTCCGCCCCGACCCGGAGTCGGAAGCGGCCGAGACTTCGGACGCTGGTCACGACGAAGACGGATCAGGCATCGACGGCCCGCGGCACCTGCGGATCCTCGCGTCCGCCGGTACCGGAAAGACCTTCCGGCTGGTGGGGCGGTTCCTCGAACTGGTCGATCGTGGCGTCGAACCCGAACGCATTCTCGCGACGACCTTCACGCGGGCGGCGGCGGGGGAGATCCGGGATCGGATCTTCCGCGACGCGGCGGCGCTGGTGGTCGATCCCGAGAAGCGGGAGGAGGCGATCCGCGAACGCGGGCTTGCACGGGAGACGATGGCGGCCGCGGAAGCCGCGTCGCTGCTCGAGCGACTGGTGAAGGCGATGCCGGGCCTGCAGGTCCGAACATTGGACAGCGTGTTCGCCTCGATCGCCGCGGGCCTCGGCCCGGCGTCGGGCATTCCCGCCGGCGCCCGGCTCGTCGAGGCCGATGAATCCGCCGCGATCCTCCGCGAGGCGATCGACGTGACGGTGTCGGAGACGGATGCGGACGCGATGCTCGAGACCCTCGAGACGCTCGGATCGCGGGGCACCAAGGTCACGATCGTCCCGGTCGTCGAACGGGCCGTTGCGAATCTCCTCACCCTTCATCAGGAATCGACTCCGGATGCGTGGGACTGGTCTGCGCCGTCGCGTGACGACGAGGATCTCGCGCGGATTCGCGATCTCCTGATCGACGAAGACCGCGCGAAGACCTGGCCCGCGGGCGTTCGCAAGGCGTCGGCGAAGATCGCCGGACTCATCGACGAAGTCTGCACCCGCGACGGCGGCGGATGGATCCTGATCGCGAAGGAGAAGATCCTCAAGGCCGCGGTCGACGGCATCGACTACTCGAGGAAGCCCGTACCCGACGAACTGGTCGGACCGCTTCAGGATCTCGCGGTTCATGCGGCGGCGGGCAACCTGCGAAACATGGGCCACCGGACGGCGTGCATTCGCGACCTGCTCGGTCGGATCGGTCCGCGCATCGCCGACCTCAAGCAACGGAACCGCATCGCGGAGTTCGACGACTTCACCCGATCGCTCGATTCCCTCCGGGGCGGGGCCGGCCCCGGCGATCTCGAGGAACTCTGGTATCGACTCGATTCGAGGATCGAGCATCTGCTGCTCGACGAGTTCCAGGACACCTCCGCGACCCAGTGGCGGGCGCTTCGCCCCATCGCGTCCGAGATCGCGAGCGTCTCGGACGGCACCCGCTCGCTCTTCGTGGTGGGCGACGTCAAGCAGTCGATCTACGGCTGGCGTGGCGGCGATCCCCGGATCCTCCGGAATCTCGAAGCGATCACGACGGAGGGGGCGATCGAATTCGTCGAGGAGAAGCTGGAGAAGTCGTTCCGGTCGAGTCCCGCGGTGATCGAACTGGTGAACACGCTCTGTGAAGAGATCGCGGGGGACGCCGCGCTGCTGGAGCACGCGGACGGCGCGGCGGCGGCGTTCGGCGAACTGTTCCGCGAGCATCGGACCGCCCGGACTTCGCTCGACGGTGTCGCCACGATCGAACGGCTGCCCGAGCCCGACGCCGATGAGGACGAGGACGAGTCGATGGTGCTCGCCCGCAGCGCCGCCGAGGCGGCCGAGCGGCTGGTCCGGCGACACGGGATCGAGGACGCGGAGGGTCGTCCGACGGTCGCGGTCCTGGTGCGGGCGAACAAGCGGATCGGACCGATCGTCGAGGCGCTGCGCGGGCTCGGCATTCCGGCGACCGGTCGAGGGGGTGGATCGCTCCTCGACGCGGAGGCGGCCACCGTGATGATCCAGGCGATGCGGCTCGCGGCGGATGTCCGCGACTCGCTCGCGGCGGATGATCTTGCGAGGTCNCCGCTCGCCGNGGTNCTCGNNGTNTCGACNCCGGNNNCGGACGNNCCGCNTCNNGATGNCCGAGCGGATCNNNCTCGCNCGCGTCGCTTCGCGANCGNTTCGCCGAGCAGGGGGTCGCNCCNGTGATCGANGNTTGGCGGCGACGNCTCGAACCNGNACTCACGGTGCGGGAGACGGTNNGNCTNCGNCANCTGGTCGAGATCGTCGAGGGACTCGAGGCNGATCCCACGNTCGCCCGCGGNCCGGGNGANCTCGCCGCNATNCTNGGATCGGTGGTGGTCGAGGANCCNGGCGGNGANGGCGTGGTCGTNATGAACATCCACCAGTCGAAGGGNCTNGAGTTCGANGGNGTGGTGGTGACGGATCTGGCGGGCGACCTCTTCCGCAGTCCGGAGGTGGCGCGGTCCACGCCGGCCCTGCCGACCGCGGCGATCGACCGGGTCGCGACCTGGTACGCCGAAGAGTCCAGGCCCGACGCGGCCGTGGAGATCCATCGCGAAACGACCGACCGGATCGTGCTCGAGGCGTTGTGCGGGTTCTACGTCGCGTTGACGCGGGCATCTCGTGATCTGGTGGTTCAGGTGCCGGCGGCGAAGTTCAGCAAGAAGCTGGGCGAATACAAGAACAGCTTCTTCTCGACCGCGGGCATCGTGCGTCGCGCGATCGGGATCGCGGATCCGCCGGGTGACGACGCCGATTCGGCGGATGTCGAAGCCGGTTCCGGCGTCGAGTCCGAGGTGCCGGGGGCGCTTGAAATGCCGGAGGCGATCGAGGTCCATCGTGCCAAGGCGTCGATCGAACACGATGCCTCGCCCGAGCCGCGAATCCAACGCGCGGCGTGCCCTCGCCCGACCCTCGCCGTCGAGCGTCGTTCGCGACGACGGCGTGCGGTGGCGGTCAAGCCGCCATCCTCGTTCCACGCCGACCGATCGGAACTCTTCCGGGTCGCCGGTGCGGACGCCGCGGATCGGGGGACCGCGATCCACGCGTGCTTCGAACGCATCGAATGGGCCGCCGACCTCGACACGGTCGGGGACGAACTGCTCGACGCCCGGATGCGAAACGCGGTTCCCGGTCGGTCGGAGGCCTGGCGTCGGGAGTGCATCCGCGACTTCCGCACCGCGTGCTCGAGCCCGGCGATCCGAGACCTGCTCGACCGGCCGGGTGATGACGCGGTCGTCCGGCGTGAGCGTCGGTTCGTCTCGGTCGGACCATCCGGAGTCCAGCAGGGCTCGATCGATCGGCTGGTTCTTCGCGTGGACCCCGACGGTTCGAAGAACGGGGAGGAGGCCGGGGCCGGCGTTCGCGAGGCGTGGATCGTCGACTTCAAGACCGACCGGATCGAGGGCACGCCGGATCAGGTCGCGGCGACGTTGCGGACGCGTCACGCGGGTCAGCTGGCCGGTTACCGGGATGCCGTGGCGGCGATCTACGAGCTGCCCCCAGCCCGGGTCCGGGCCTCCGTGGTCGGGATCGACGCGGGCGTGGTGGCCGACCTCGCCGACTGAGATCGCGTGGGAACGTCGACGGGAACGGGAAGGGGCCGTCCACCTGGCCGGATCCACGCTCCGGCCGCCCGAACGAGGCGTTTGATGGAGCCGCTCGAACCAGGGCCGGCAACACCGATTCCGACCTCCGCCATCGACATCCGAACGCCCGAAACCGGGGGGCTGAGGGGGGACTGAATCGGGCTGATTCCGGGCCTCTTTTCGAGGACGCCCCCCTCATGGGCCTGATACCATCCGAAAACGTCCTTGAGTGCCCCGCATCGACCGGAAAACCGCATGCCCTCGATCACCATCAACGGCCAGGCTCACGATTTCGAGTCCGGTGAGACCATCCTGCAGATCGCCCTCCGCAACGAGGTCGAGATCCCGCATTATTGCTATCACCCCGGGCTTTCGGTCGCNGCCAACTGTCGGATCTGTCTCGCCGAGGTCTGGGCCCCGAACCCCCGGAACGANGGCAAGCTCGAGCCNTGGCCGAAGCTCGTNCCGACCTGNCAGCAGACCGCGTCCGANGGCATGGTGATCCANACCGACAGCCCCAAGTCGGTCGCGAACCAGAAGCAGGTGATGGAACTGCTGCTGATCAACCACCCCGTCGACTGCCCGGTCTGCGACCAGGCGGGGGAGTGCCATCTTCAGGACTACTCCTACCAGTACGGCCGGGGGGAAAGCCGATTCCGCGAGGACAAGAACAAGCAGCCCAAGAAGAGCATCGGACCGAACGTGCTCCTCTACAGCGACCGTTGCATCATGTGCACCCGGTGCGTCCGGTTCACCCGCGAGGTGACCGAGACCGGCGAGTTGATGGTCGACGGCCGCGGTTCCACCGGCCAGATCGACGTGTTCCCCGGCATGGCCCTCGACAACGAACTCGCTTCGAACGTGATCGATCTGTGCCCNGTCGGAGCGCTGCTCGACAAGGACTTCCTCTTCAAGCAGCGGGTCTGGTTCCTCACCAAGACCCCCTCCGTCGATGGGATCACCTCGAGTGGCGACAACATCTGGATCGAGCACAACGAAGGCACCGTCCATCGGGTGAAGCCGCGGGAGAACCCCGACCTCAACGACTGGTGGATCACCGACGAGGTCCGCTACGGCTGGAAGTTCGTGCACGACGAAGGACGACTCCGTCTTCCGGCGGTCCGGGGTCGCGACCCCTTCGATCCGACCCGGGCGGGTGACGCGTGGCGGGAATCGCTGGTGGCGGCGAACGAAGTCCTCGAATCCAGCGCCCGCGACGGCCGGATCGGTCTCCTGATCAGTCCGATGCTCTCCTGCGAGGACGCGTACCTTCTGGCGCAGTGGGTCCGGTCGATCGATGCGGACGTGGTCTTCGGCATCGGACCGGTTCCGATCGACGGGGAGGATCGCTCCTACGGCGACTACGTGGTACGGGCCGAAAAGGCCCCGAATGCCAGGGGTGTTCGGCGAGTGCTCACCGGACTGCTCGGCGGCGAGGGCGCTGGCGTGCTCGAGGCCGATGCATTCCTCGCCGAAGCGAAGGCGGGTCGATTCGCGGCGACGGTGGTCACCGGCAATTACGCGAGCGACTGGGTCACGCCCGAATGGTCCGAGGCCGTGGCCGCGAAGCCGTACGTCCTGATCGATACGCTTCCCAGCCGTCTGGTCGATGCCGCCTCGGTGCTCCTGCCGAGCGCCACCTGGATGGAGAAGGCCGGTTCCTTCCAGAACGCCGACGACCGCCTGCAGGCGTTCGAGCGTGCGATCGCGACGATCGACTACTGCAAGGGTGAGGCTCAGATCGCCATCGATCTGCTCGCATCGCACGAGGGCCGCGCCCCCGTGAAGTTCGATCCCGAACAGACCCGCGCTGAGATCTCGACCCTGCCTGGACTGTCCGGTTTCCGAGGCGAGATCGCCCGCCCGGACGCGAAGGTCTCGCTCGAGAGCGACATGCTCACCGTGGATCTCTGATCGCCGCGGATGCGATGGGCTCACCACGCATTGCGGGAGCAGGGAGCGATCGAGACCCGAGGTCGTTCCAATCGATGCAGAAAGCCGACGGCAGTTTCGGCGAGATCGCCAGGAGCTACGAGGACCGCAGCCTCATGGGTACCGGTCCGAGCACCGCGAGCCAGACCGTATGGGNGGCGATGACCTTGCAGGAGATCCGCGGCGCCGATCATCCGAGCGTGATGAAGGCGATCCGCTGGTTGTGCGACACGCAGCTNGATGCGGGCGCCGCGGNGGATCCCCAACGTAATCCCGATGGCGATCCGGCGGGCAGTTGGTGCGAGACCGAGTTCACCGGCACCGGCTTCCCGAAGGTCTTCTGCCTTCGCTATCACTTCTATCGACACTCGTTTCCGCTGATGGCGATCGGACGATGGCTCGAGGCGCGGCGCGGGTAGGGGGCGGATGCGTCCGTTGGTGGCGGCATGACGGCGATTCTGAAGAAACATCGAGGATGGTCCGTAACTTCGGATCCCTTTCAAGATAGGTTCGTATCGGACGGCATCGAACCGGGGTGAGTCGCGGTGAACCATGGCGGTTCCCGTGGCTTCAACGGAGGGACAATCGCATGATGATCAAGACTCGACGTCCTCGTTCGGATTCCATTCGGCGATGGTCCTCGACATCGAGCCTTCATCGTGGAGCGCGATGTGTTCCGTTGTTGATGCTGGTTCTGATGTTCACCGCGTGGATGCCCGCCGCCACCGCGATCGCCGAGGACGCCCTCGAGGCGACCGGCAGCAACATACGCGCCTGGGGTTCGATGAGCTTCAACCGCCCGATCGGGCCGGATGACGAGGTCGTGCAGTTGGCCGCGGGATACGGCCACACCGCGGCGCTCCTTTCGGACGGCTCGATCGCGTGTTGGGGATTCAACCGGCGTGGCCAGTGCGACCTTCCCAGCGGCATCGGGACCTCGGCGAATCCCGCCGTGAGTCTGGCCGTGGCTGGTTTCGAAGACAGCAATGAGCATGCCGTGGCCGTGCGCTCCGACGGTTCAATCGTCTGTTGGGGCTCGAACGACTTCGGCCAGTGCGATGTCCCGAGCGACGTCGGCACCCCGGGAAATCCCGTGGTCGGTGCGGCCGTGGGCTACCTGCACACCGTCGCGTTGCTTTCGGACGGCTCGATCGCCTGCTGGGGATGGAACGGCTCCGGCCAGTGCGATGTTCCGAGCGGCACCGGCACGCCGGCGAACCCGGTCGCGAGCATCGCGGCGGGCGGCGCCCACACCGTCGCGTTGCTCACGGACGGCTCG
>NZFT01000115.1 GCA_002690755.1 Phycisphaerae bacterium | reverse complement strand
TCAGTCATTCGGACTTCAGACTGCCGCACCGCAGTCCAGCTGCACGTGACTCTCCGACAGCTCACCCTCATCTCTTGAGCCCGAGCTGAAGCTAATGTCGACGCCCGCTGCTCCCGACCGGGGCCGTCGAGTCCCAGATGGCTCGACCAGATGGAGTGCTGGTGTTCGAACGTCGCCAACGTGAATACCGGGCGTTCGAATCGCCTCACCCGCTTTGAAGAAACCGCCTTCGGCTCACGCCGGGGGCGGTTGTCCTTGGTGATGCCGAAGCGCGAAGAAGTTCGATCTCAACATCCGACCTGACGTGGTGGACGGCCATTGTTCTTCGCCACCTGCGTCCCCCACCCGATCAGGCTTGGATTGCAATCATCCCGATCGATGAGAACCTCGATCAGACAAGGTCCATCGTGGGCAACCGCCTCAGCAATGGCCGCTTCGAGTTCCGCTCCGGTCCCGGCTCTGAATCCCCGGCCACCGCCCTGTTCACCCCCAAGCACCCCCATCAACTCGGCGTAGTTCCAGTTCGCGATGTTGTTGTACGGACCATCATGGATCTCCACTTCAATGGTGTAGCCCCGATTGTTCATCAGAAAGATCAGTGGAGTGGCGTTGTACCTGATCATGGTGGACAACTCCTGCGCGGTCAACTGGAAGGAACCATCTCCGATGCAGGCGATGACTCGACGCTGCGGCGCACCGATCGCATAACCCAGCGTCGCACCGACCGACCAGCCGATGGAGCCATACTGCATCTGGATTTCAAACCTCGACCCGGAAGGCATGTCGAGTTGCATCCCGTTGAACCAGGAATCGCCTGTTTCGGCAATCAAGGCGGATCGTTCATCAAGCAGCTTCTGGATACGACTGAACACCTGACGAGTCGTCAATCGAGCATCCGGTTCGTCCATGCCATGATCCGGCGCAGGATCGTGCCGGTTGCGCCAGGCCACCAGCGATGCCTCATTGGGATTCAGCCTGATCGCAAGTGCTTCCAGAAAGTCGGACAGCTGGATTCCGTGGTAGACCTGATCAGGGGTCACGACCCCGTCGGCGTGAATCTCGATCCGCTTGTCAGGATCGATCCGGATGGTATGTCCCGTGGTGGTGTAATCCGTGAAGATGCAACCCGCCAGAAGAACCATGTCGGACTCGAGCACTGCGCCCGTCGAACCTCCCGTACCCGCATCGCCCCAGTGAATACCCATGTAGGAGGGATGGGACTCATCGAAGAAGCTCTTCGCATTGGGCATCGAAGCGACTCCGTAACCACAGGAATCAGCGAGTCCTGCAAAGGCCGCTTCCGCTCCATGGGAACGCAGTTTGCTGCCGGCGACCAGTACCGGCGATGACGCGCTGTTCAGAAGCGCCGCCACGGCATCCACTGCTGCGGCAAGTGACACCGGATCGCTCGCTCGATTGACCTGGAATTGACGTGGATTCGCTGCGGTGATCGAACAACTGGCGATGTTGCAGGCGATTTCGAGATACACCGGCTTGCGCGTACGACAGGCGGTTGCGATGGCGTCATCGATCTGGCGAGCGGCGGCCTCGGGATCATGGACGATGACCGACTTCGCCGTGACTCGTGAGAACATCTCCCGCACATAGGTGTAATCAAGATGCCCGATACTGTGATGAAGAAGTTCGGCTTCAGCGGCGGAATTCGAATTCGGCCCACCGGAGATCGCCACCATGGGCAGATCCTCCGCATAGGCACCCGCAACGGCGTTGATGAGCGACAGACCGCCCACGCTGTAGGTCACGACGGCGGCCGACAGACCACCCGTGGCTCTGGCGTAGCCATCGGCGGCATAGCCTGCGTTCAGCTCATTGCAGCAGGAGATCATCTCCCAGCCGTCATGCTTGAGAAACTCATCGAGAAGAACCAGGTTGTAGTCACCGGGAACGGTGAAGTAATGGCCCACTCCATTCTCGGAAAGTCTCGCTGCCAGGTACCCGCCAACCGTCAGTGCCTTGTCTGCCACGAGCTGCTCCCTTGTTCTGCCAAATCGAAAGATGGATCCGGATCAATATAAGACCTGATGGACGGCTTTATCGGTTTTGCGAGTTGACGAATCAAATCCAACCCACCTGTTGCGCTAACCTGGGAGAAAGGCGACAACAGATCCGGATCTGGCCAGAACCGGTCATAGAGTCCGGGCAGCGGCGGGAGCCCTCCTCCTTGCCGGTGGCCGGAGCGATACCCCGGCCGCCCGCATCCCGTCGTGTGAACGCGCAAATGCACTACAGCGCCTCCGCTCACAGCGTACGAGGGCCGGTTTTGAATGCATGCTTACACGTTGCCAACGTGAATGTCGGGCGTTCGAATCGCCTCACCCGCTTTCTCAAACGATCAGCGCCCTCGGCCGATGCCGGGGGCGGTGGTCGTTTTGGGGTCGGATCGAACTCTCGAAAGGTACCTCCCCGGCCGACGCCCATGGCCGAGAGCGACGTGCTTCGCGTCGATCGCGGCGAGTACGGCCTGCTTCCTTCGAAGCCGGCGACTAAACAGATGTTCTTGCCTCCCCTGTTCAAACCGAGTAACGTCGACCGATCAATTTTGGACCTCGTCCACATTGCCAGCGGAGAAGTCATGAAAGCCATCGCTCTGGTCGTGCCGTTCGTCTGCATGGCGGCGTCGAACGTCAATGCACAGGACTACAGCGCCTACCTTCCGATCTGCGAGAAAGACGTGTCCGCCGAGTATCGGAGCGGATTCCTCAGCTACATCTATCTCTCTCCTCTCGTGGACTTCATGAGCCAGAGGGCGAATCAGGTGACCGCCTGCGATTCGACGACCGAGCGATACCTGACGGATGGCGGTGATGTCCTCGTTCCAGCCGAACAGTACTTCCAGAACCAACTCTTCTACTCCGCGGACATCTCCAGCTGCTTGAATCCGGTGGTCCGACCCAACACCGACAGTCTCTACGTGGTCGGCCAGTTCGATCTTTCCAAGGGCCCGGTCCTGATCACACACCCGCAGATGTACTTCCCGCCCGATCCCGGAGAATTGCCGCAGGAGGCCTCCTTCTCGCTTCAATTCGTCGACCCTTGGACGAATTCGTTCTTCCACGCCTCGCCCTGGGGCACCGGCCCCACATCGTCCACGGAGGGCAGCGTCGATCCGCGGAATCCCCGGTCGGGTGACTTCAGTGCTCGCGAGTACTTCCTGTACTGGGGAGACGCCGACTACGCAGACGAACTCGAGTCCGACGAGAACATCGATCCATCCTCACTCATCGAAAGCACGTACCAGCTCGCCTGGATGCTGGGACGCATCACGGTTCCATACGACGACCTCGAGAAGACGAGAAACCTGTGTCGACAGCTCACCTCGACGAGCTACGAGTGGGTCCAGGGCCAGGGGCTGGTCGAGATTCCGCTGGCCCTCGCGACCTGGCCGGCCAATCCCTGTCAGCTCCCCGCATGCGTGGACGGCAACCAGGCCTACAAGGTCGACTGCGCGGCCATCCAGGCCCCGGGATTCGACGTCATCGAATATCTGGACATCGCCGCTCAAGCGCTGGTGTACGCACCCATCCCCCCGGATCTCATCGACCAGTACTACGCCCAGCAGCTCAGCGCCATCGGAGTCGATGCGGTCACCCTGGGCCCTTCGAACGCCGGATTGTCCCCCGAGAAACTCGACGAGATCACCGCGGGCTTCCAGTGTGCGGTGGACCTGTTCTGTGGCACCCCCTCACTTCCGAATCCGATCGATCCTGCGACCCTCGGCTTCACCGTCGATCCCAACCGAAGCGAGTGGATTGTTCCGCCCAAGGACGTCGGCGACTACGGATCGAAGGCCGTGCTCCGCGCCTACATCGCCCAGCTGGGGCTTGCCGCGGACACCCGGACCTACGAGTTCTATCCCACGGCGACGACCTATTCGAACGCGAGCGCCGACGATCCGAATCTGATCTCGGTCACCGGGGGGGACCGGCCCGAGTCCATCGAGTACGTGCTGATCATGGATGCGAGCATCGATCGGTTCTGTTCCGACTGGTCCCTGACGATGTACGTCACGGATTCGTCCGAGTCGGAAGCCCAGATCCTCTGCTCGACCTACAACAGCAGCTGCGACGCGGACGGCAACTTCTGCGTGAAGGCGGTCGGTACCAGTCACCGAACGTGGCTCGGAGAGGAGGGAGCGGTGAAGACCGTGGACGACAACGGTCGGAGCTGCTATCGAGTGTTGATCAGCCCCAACCCACCGCCGGCCGAGGACACGACCTTGAACTGGCTTCCATCTCCGAATGCCCCCGGCCAGATCTCCGATATTGACGACGAGGCGATGTTCCAGGTCACGCTCCGGATCTTCAACGGCAAATTCGGGCCACTCCAACAGCACATTCCCGGCTGGCAACTTCCCTGCATCCTCAAACTCGAGGACGCGGACCCGTATCCCGGATGCACCGGCTGTCTGGAGACCGTCCCTGGATGTCTCGGTGACCTCGCCGCGGACGGCGTGGTCGATTCGATCGATCTCGCCCTGATCTACTCGGCCTGGGGCGACTGTCCCGATTGCATCGAGGACCTCGATGGAAACGGAACCGTCAACGCCCGGGACCTGGGCATGCTGCTTCGCGCATGGGGCCCCTGCAACTAGGAACATCCGAGCGAAGTCGGTGATCCGCGGTCACGGGTCGGCCCAGGGTGCGAGCCAGCTTCATTCGTCGTGCCCGCAGATGGAACGCGGTCCGGCATCACGCCGACATTCACGTCTCCAACGNGAATGNCGGGCGTTCGAATCGCCTCACCCGCTTTCTTCAAACCAACGTTGAGGAACGTCCTTACGGTCCGACCGACGGAGTTCGTGGGTATGAGGATCAGCGCCGGCCTGCAGGGGGACCGTCATCGCCTCCTGGTGCTGTCCTGGTATTCAGCAGCGAGGTGCGCACAACACGTCGTCGGTCGATCGGTCGAAATGAGTCCGCATCCGTGTTCGATCAGGAAGTCCCAGGCAGCAGGCGTGTCGGGTGCTGCCCAGAACCGCAAGAGCTTGCCCTCGGCACGAGCCGCCTCGCCCAGTGAGCGCATGCGACGACGGTCCGACTCGTCGAGACTTCCGGTGGACCACTTGCGGAACATCCCGGCGTAGGACGTGCTGACAACGGGCATGTGTACGGGATCGACACCGGTACCGAGGTCGTTTGGTCGTCCATCCACTGCGGCAACGCCTGCGTCGAGTCCTTGACGCCCCGATCCCGCCCCACTCGTCACCACCATGACGCCTCCGTCGCCGGAATGGGTGCCCGCTGGCGGCAGGAGATGTCGAGCAAGTGGCGCGAGTCTTTCGCGAAGGATCGGCGCCGCTTCCGACCACGAGGATTTGACGTCGATCATGAGGATGAGCGGGGCCGGGTCATCCGCGTAGATCCTCGGCGAACGCTCGAGCAGCGCAGCAAGTGGTTCGAGATACATGATCCCGAGCGTGCGGCCGGGAACGACCTGGTCCCGATCGTGTGCGACGGAGAGATCACCGTCCACCACATGCACGTCGACCTCGATGCTCGAACAGCCCGCAGCAAGCGCTTCGTGGAAGGGACGAAGGCGCAGATAGTCGTTGTGTGAATGAACAGGGTACGAGCGCGTCGCGGTCGGAGGTCCCCCTTTGGACTGAGCCGCGAGGTGAAGCGGAATCCTGCCGTCTTCACCTTTCTTTTCATCCACATCAACGCCGAGATCCCGGAACTCCTGGGCTTGCTCCGGAGTTGCATCAGATGACTCGGACAGTCCGTGAAGGATGGAGTTTTCGACTTTGGGTTCGACTGCCACCTCGGTCGCTGACTCGTCCACGGAACAGCCCGCCAGGAGTACGAACAGGAGTGGGATGAAGCGTGTGATCTTGCTCATTGCCTCGCTCGGAATCCTGCGGTTTGGTGTTTCGCTCGCTTTGAGTCCTGATGCGCTCTTCTCCCTTGCGCATCGGATAAAACCGCTTCAACCACGGCCCAGCAGCGTGTCGATCAACCCCGCGCCAACCCGAATGCCGGTTCGTCACAGGCGAGGTTGTCGAGCACCATCTCGGCACATCGAGCCCAGGTCTTGGTCCGAGCATGATCGATGCAGCCCTGCCGGTCGATCTCCAACGCCTTGAGGGCGGCGGCACGAAGGTCCTCGTCAAGCGCTCCGGTTCTCCCCTCGATCACCACGTCCACCGGGCCGGTCACGGGGAACGCTGCAACCGGAAGTCCGCAGGCGTTGGCCTCCAGCATCACCACCCCGAAGGTGTCGGTGAGGCTCGGAAAGACGAAGACATCGGCCGCCGCGTAGGTTGCGGCGAGCTCTTCTCCGAACTTGTAGCCCGCGAAATAGGTGTCGGGATACTTCTTCTGCAGGCCGGGACGTGCCGGCCCGTCACCGATGAGCATCTTCGACCCCGGAAGATCCAGCGAAAGGAAGGCCTCGAGGTTCTTCTCCACCGCGATGCGTCCGGCGTAGGCGAAGATGGGACGGGGAAGCTCGATGCTCGCCCGGGGCTCGGGCTTGAAGACGGTGGTGTCCACNCCCCGGCACCANGTGANGAGNTTGTCGNCGTNGAATCCACGACCGGCGAGTTCCNCCCGCATCGACTTCGTNGGAACCAGGGTCGCTTCCGCGGGACCATGGAACCACCTCAGGAATCGATCGGTGATCCCGATCGGCAGGCCGAAGTAGCTCTTCATGTACTCGGGGAATCGTGTGTGATACGACGTGGTGTAGGCGATGTCGTTGGCGCGACAATACCGCACGGCCGCGATGCCGAGCGGGCCCTCGGTGGCGATGTGGATGGCACCGAAGCCGGAATCGCGCATCATCCCTCGAATCTTCCGCCCGGGAAGCACGGCGAGCTTGATCTCCGGGTACTTCGGGGCCGAGAAGGACCTGAAGAGACCCGGGTGGATGATCTCGACCTGGATTCCACGGGATCTCATCTCCCCGGTCACCTGCTCCCAGGTGCGCACCACGCCGTTGACCTGCGGTTCCCATGCGTCCGTGACCAGCAGCATCTTCATGTTCACACCGCCTCCTCGAGCTCTTCCAGGATCCCCGCTGAGAATGCCGACGTCAGGGGGAGCGCGTGCCAGTCAGGCTCGGTCTCGAGTTCGATCGGATCTGATTCTTCCCGGACTCCCCGGGCGTCGATCTCGGCCAGGAACGCCTTCGCATCGATGAGCTCCATTCGACCGTCCTCGTGTTCGGCGATCGCCGAGCAGCTCTCGATCCAGTCACCGCAGTTGTAGTAGTGGACCCCATCGATCTCCCTGATTTCAGCCTTGTGGATGTGGCCGCATACCACACCATGGAAACCGTCCTTGCTGGCGGCCTCGGCAAGGGCCGCCTCGAACTTGCTGATGAAGTTGCAGGCCTTCTTGACCCGATACTTCACGATCTGACTGAGGGAGAGATGTGGACGCCCGAGTCGCCGGCGGATGGCATTGACCCTTCGGTCCAACGAAACCAGCGTTTCGTAGGCGACGCCGCCGACCTTCGCGAGCAGTCGCGAATGCTGGACGACGAGGTCGAAGCGGTCTCCATGGCAGACGAGCCAGCGTTCGCCCGTCGCCGATTCGTGGGTCGCCGCGAGCTTGATGGTGACCCCGCCGAATTCGAGTCCGTTGTACCGCCGGGCCGCCTCGTCGTGATTCCCGGGGATGAAGACCACCTCCGTCCCCTTCTCGGACATCTTCAGGATGCGGCGGATGACCTTCGTGTGATCATTGGGGAAGTACCACTTCTGCTTCAGCCGCCACATGTCGAGGACGTCCCCGACCAGATAGAGTTGATCGCACTCAACGTGCTTGAGGAATCTCGCGAGCGGTTCTGACTGGCAGGCTCGACTGCCGAGGTGGAGATCACTGAGGAATAACGTTCGGTAGTGCTTTTTTCCGCTCAAGTCCAAGCCTCCTGCTTTGAGGACCAATCTTTGAGTTTGTCGACTCAGGATCTTTGGATGGCGTGCGACTTCGATGCGGATTGAGTCAAGAAGCATCCACGTCGGAGTGGAGGAGGGACTTCCGGGACCTCGGGGCAGATGGCTATCCCGGCAGATCCGGTGGTTCAACCCCACACCGGCCCCACCCCTCATCAGGTGATCGAATCCGACAACCCGCAGGGGCAGCTGTGCAGCGGCATCCCACGATCCGTCGGGGGGGGAGGATCCCGAACATCGCGATTCGCTCGCGGTCGGTGGATTCGTGCATGAAGGCCTCGCCAAGGCATCAGGCGCCGATGACGGCGGCAGCGAGTCGTTGCAGGAAATGTCCACGATCGAGGGTCATGTGTCGTGGTGTTCCTTGACGATGATCCTCTTGATGCTTCAACGGGGTATTGACAGGACGAGACGCCGGCAAGCCCTGGCTAGACAGGCCTCTTGTTCAGTTTGAATCCAGACGATCACAGGACTTGCAGATGCCTCGGTTCCTTTCAATTCTCGCCAATCCCACATCAGCCAAGGCGGTGCAGCACGCTGATTCCCTGGAATTGGCGCTTGCGTCCGAGGGGTGGACCGTGAATCGAACGGGTCGATCACCCGGAGAGTCGGTTGAGGTAGTCGCGGAACGTGTTGAAGGTTCTGAAGTTCTGGTTCTCGCGGGTGGGGACGGAACCGTGAGATTCTTCTCGGATATCGCGATCGCAACGGACATTCCCATCTGGCAGCATGCGGCAGGAAATGAAAATCTCTTTGCCCGAAGCCTTGGCATGAAGGCGGCCTGCTCGTCCCTGCTCAATGCGATCAAGCAGCGCCGGATTCACTTCATCGATCGATTCCAGGCAGGATCGGAGTCGGGTCTTCTGATCGTTTCTTCAGGCATCGATGCGGAGATCGTCGCGAGAGTCAGCCGTGAACGGACCGGAGCCGTTTCCAACCTCAACTACATCCTGCCGACCATTCGAAGTCTTCCGAGCTGGAAGGCGGCTCGTTACACGATCGAGATCGACGGGGTGAGGAAGGTTGATTCACGGACCGGGTGGGTCTTCGTCGCCAACTCTCCTGACTACGGTGGTCGATTTGATCCCGTACCGAATGCGGTGATGGATGATGATTTGATCGACACGTGTTTCGTACCCATGAAGGGTGCGCTGGGTGCGATGGAATGGATGATGCATGCGCGGCTTCGATCAGCACGGCTGCGTGGAAGCCTGATGAGAAGTCGTCGATTCGAGCACTACGCCGGCAGCCATGTCAGAATCACCTCCGAGGAAGAGGCCAGGTGGCAGATCGATGGTGATGCCTATCAGGACGGACTGCCCTGTCATGAAATGGAGATCGCCGTCCAACCCGGCGTGATTCCGGTATTGATGCCTGCTACCAACGGACGAGTCGGTCGAGCCCTCAGTCAGTGAAGCAGATCGCAGCAGCCTTCAGCGACACGTCGCCGGACTGCCCCGCGAGGTCGAGCTTGATGACATTGAATGCCGGCGGTTCGACCTGATTGCACTTTTTCGGGCACCGATTGGTGCCGGTTCTGGTGACACCCTTGCCGTCACCGCAGGGAATCGCTTTTGCCAGTGCCGCTGGGTCGGTGTCCCTGCAAGTCGCCAACGTGAATGTCGGGCGTTCGAATCGCCTCACCCGCTTTGAAGAAACGACAACCGCTCTCGGCCGATGCCGGGGGCGGTTCTCGTTTTGGGGGCTGGATCGCGTTCCCAAGGCAGAGTCGCAGAGCAAACCAGAAGTCCATTGATCACCAATGAACAACCCCTTCGCCAAGGACGAAGGGGTTGTGTGTTCGTTCGTTGGTTGGTGGTTGGTGGTGGTCAGCGGAGAATCGTCTTGGGGCCCCCTGCCGCGTCCTGGGTTGGGACTGCGCCGTTTCCATTTGAATCCGAAGTGATCCATACAGTCGGATCGGGAGCGGGAGCGGAAACGGAATCTGGCATTTGGTTGCTCCACGGGGACAGGAATCAGACCATCGGTCAAAGCACGCGGTCGGCGAGTTGTTTTCGTTGTACCGTCATGGGTCGTGGCTCCAAGTGGCTCTAGGGGGCAGCGTTCAAGTCATCAGTCAGCACGGTATCTGTACGCAGGCGGCATGCCGTAAACACAAGAACGTCAACCAGGTATGGCCTGCCAAAATTCGGCGCCACCCGCGGCGTTGCTCAGCTCCTCATCTGAAAGGTCCATGTGACCGCTGGGCGGCGCAGGTATTGTGATGTGTACGCAACTATCACCGTTTTCGACGACCTTCAACGCGACGCCCTCCGGCACATCCATGCCGTATTCGGCAAACACCGCCTTGGGATCTGCCACAAAGCGGGCCTTCAGAGCCTCGTCCTTCCAGCAGGCGGCAAAGAGGTCGGCGAGTTGTTTTCGTTGTACCGGCATGGGTCGTGGCTCCAAGTGGCTCTGGGGGCAGCGTTCAAGTCATCAGTCAGCACAGGGGGGTTTGGGAGGCTGAGTCTGCCTCCCAGTTTACCCTCCCTCGACCGGCACCGTTGACGATGACAAACCGCCCGGAACACGCCCGAATCGAGTCGTCCAACCACGGTACCGAGTAACGACCATGGGGCGTACCTGGCACCGGGTCCCGGAACGCCCAGCGGGGTCGGTGTGTTCGAACGTTCCCGACGTGACTGCCGACCGTTCGAATCGCCTCGCCCGACGGCGGCACGATCCGGCGACGGACCAGGCAACCCCACGCCCGGACCTCCTGAATCACCATGCGACCGAGGAATCGAATTTTCGGCTTTTGAAAGCCGCTCGTCTCCGCCCGGGATTAGACTGTCGACCCGTAAAGGTCCTGCCTCCTGCAGGCCCCTGAACGGTGAGATCACGGAGACCGCCATGTCGATGCTCAAGATGATGAAGCCGGCCCTCGTTCCCCCGGTCACGCTCTGTGGTGCGGTCGTGCTGCCGCTGGTGCTTGGCGGATGCCAGCACACCCATTCACCCGAAGATCTCAACGGCATCTGGAAGGGAACCGGACACACGATCAATTCATCCGGCCGCAGCCACACCAACAAGTACCTCGTGCTCGAAGTGGATGAGAACGGACTGGTCGACGGTACTTCCGGCTGGCGACTGCGGGAAGGGCCCGGAGGCCACAGCGGCGATACCAAGGTGAATCAGAGCGAGGAACGGCTCGTCGGCACCTTCGTCGCCGAGACCGGCGAAGTTCATCTGGTGGAAACCGAGGAGAACGGTTACCTCCACGGGACGCTGCTCGACCCGCAGCGGCTTCGGATGGTGCTCGTCCAGCCGGGCGAGAAGCCCGTGGCCTCGAGCTACATCCTCGTGAAGGTGGAAGAGGAAGACTGACCCGAACCGACGGGCGTCGTCGAACACGCCGAAGGCGTGAAGATCGGTCTCACTCCGGGCGACGACCTGATCGTCGATCGGGTGCTGCTCGCGACCGGTTTTCCTCGCGAAGACCGGGCGGCTCGCTCGTCGACGATCTCGTCACCTCCGCGACGCTGCCTTGCGCGAGTTGCGGGTACCCGATCGTCGACACGGCCCTTCGCTGGCATCCTCGAGTCTACGTCTCGGGACCGCTCGCGGAACTCGAGCTGGGCCCGGTATCGCGGAACATCGCCGGTGCCAGGAGAGCCGGCGAGCGGATCGTGGACGCTGCACGCACCGTCGGTCCGCGCTCCCTCTGAACACTCGCCCTCCTCGAATTCCTTCGACCTCGAAAATTGCCGGGGATTCTGGATCGGCCGCCGACGACTGCTAAGCTTCTATGGGCGACTTCGCGACCCGTCGCGTGAGGCGAAACGGACAACGATCGTTTGCCCGGCGGTGACACCGGCGTGAGAAATTCGACGACCAAACCACACTCCGCACGGAGCGACCCATGCACCGATCGATCCACCGAATCCTCACGTCGCTCGCCCCTGTTTTGATCGCATGGGCGATGCCTGCGTCGAACGCGGACGGCGGACAGTCACCCCCGGCCGTGGATTGGTTCACCTCCCACCAGGGTTCGCGCGAGGAATCGCATGGTCACTACATCCTTGAATGCGAGGACGGTGGGTTTCTTCAGGTCGGCGAAACGGGATTCGTGGGCTCGGACGCGCGGATCCTCGTGGTGAAGACGGATTCCGCCGGCGTCCTGGTGTGGAAGAAGGAGTTCGGCACCGGCAGCCGCAACATGGGCAATTCGGCGCTCGAAGTCGCGGATGGATACCTCGTGTGCGGAATGCTGTCGCGCAACAGCGCGATTCTCAAACTCGCCAAGGACGACGGGGCCACGATCTTCCAGCGGACCCACGACAACGGTGGGGCCGATGCCTTCGAGCATCTCGCCTCCACCGCGAACGGCGTGCTGGCGGTGGGATACCGACAGGCAGAGGATCCGAACAGCACCTTCTTCGCGTACGGCCGAGGCCAGATCACCTTCCTCGACTCGGACGGCGAGTTCCTCGCCGGACGAAGCGTCGACGCACACCTCTCGCAGGCCTACCGGGTGCAGCCCACCGGTGACGACTTCATCATCGCCGGCGGCACGGACGATGCCCTTGAGTACGGCGTCATCAAGGTCGACGCACTCGGAAAGACGCTGTGGAGCAGGACGTTCGGCGGTTCCGAGGAGGATCACTGCTTCGGTATGGATCTCGGCGCCGACGGCTCGATCTTTCTCGCCGGCCACACCCTCTCCGGGACCGCGAACTGGGACACCTACACCATGAAGCTGAATGCGGACGGCGAGCAGCGCTGGGAGCGGAAGCAGGGCAACCCCAGAGGATTCAACCCGAACTACATCCACGACGAGACCTGGGGAATCAAGGCCACGCCGGACGGCGGGTGCGTCATCGCGGCCGGGACCGGCGACGAGTACTCGTACTCGGAATGCACCGCGGGCGTCTGTTCCGACCAGTGGGAGGCGTATCTCGTGAAGTTCGACGCGGTCGGAAGCGTCGACTGGGAAGCGACCTACCGAAACCAGAATGGCGGCGACTGGGCGGCGGAAGACCTCGACCTGACCAGCGACGGCGGGGCGATCGTCGCGGTCGACGACTCGTCGTTCGGATTTCTGAAGCTCGCACCGTTCCTCGATCCGTCGGATCCGGTCGATCCCGCGGATCTCAACGGCGACGGATGCGTCGATGCCGCCGACGTGGGCCTGCTGCTCGTGGCCTGGAACGCTCCGGGCGGTGACATCAACGGTGACGGCAACACGGATGCCGCCGACCTCGGGCTGCTCGTCGCCGCGTGGTCGCCCTGCAAGGGATGACGACCTGCTTCCGTTCGGTGACCGGCCCCACGTTCGTTCTCCGCGTCCGGTGACGGGGTTCCGATGAACCAGGGACCGCGAAAGGCGATTCGACCCCTCGGATCGATCACCCGCTCGATGGCACGGCCGGACGCGCGATCCGACGTGAATCCCGCCCCTTCAGATCCTGTTTGGTGATCAGCTCGTTCACGCCATCCTGCACGATGTACGCCCAGACCCAGGCCGCCATCGCCATCAGGCGACTCCTGAAATTGACCAGGAACCAGATGTGGACGATGGCCCAGACGATCCAGCCGAGGAATCCCGAAAGGTGGATCCGGCCGACGTCCATCACTGCCTGGCCTCGTCCGATGGTCGCGAGCGAACCCTTGTCGCGATAGCGGAATGCGGCCGCAGGCACCTCCCGTCCCTGACAGATCCGCCTGATCGCCTTGCCGACGTAGGTCCCCATCTGGATGGCACCCTGCGCGACGCCGGGCACCTGCGTCCCGTCATCCTGCTCGACGTAGGCGATGTCACCGACGACCCACACGTCGTCCCGCCCCGCGACCCTCAGGTCCCCCCGGACCGGAATCGTTCCACCGGCCGCGCACTCCACGCCCAGCCCCTCCGAGATCGCCCCGGCCAACGGACTGGCGGTGACGCCGGCGGCCCAGATCACGGTGCGGGCGGCGACGAAGTCCGCGCCGTCCTCCCCCGACAGATGCACCCCGCCGTAACCGACGTCCATGACCCTGGTGTTGGTGCGAATCTCGACGCCGTACCGATCGAGAGTCGCCGCGGCGGACGCGGAGGATCGATCGGACATCGTCGGCAGCACCCGATCACCGCCTTCCACCAGAATCACACGGGCCGCGGACACCTTCAACTCGTGGAACTCCCCCGCGAGCCGATCGACCGCGAGCTGCTTGATCGCCCCTGACACCTCGACCCCCGTCGCACCGGCACCGGCCACCACGAAGGTGAGCCATTCAGGGACGAGATCGCTTTCGCCCCGGACCCGCGAAACCTCCGCCTGCTCGAACGCGTCGAGCACCCTCGCCCGGACGATGTGGGCGTCCTCGAGGGTCTTCAGGCCGGGGGCCATCGCTTCCCAGTCGTTTCCGTAGTAGTTGGTGCGGACACCGGCCGCGACCACGAGGTGGTCCCAGGGGATCTCAAGGTCATCCGTCAGGACGACGCGACGGTCGAAGTCGAAACCCTCGACTTCCGATTTCACCACCGTCACGTTCCGCTGATGGCCGAAGACCCGCCGCAGCGGCGCCGCGATCGAGCTGTCGTCGAGGACCCCGGTCGCGACCTGATAGAGCAGCGGCTGGAAGAGCGTGTGGTTGCTCCGGTCCACCAGGACCACCTCCACGTCCATGCGGGCGAGCATCCGGACGCACGACACGCCGCCGAACCCACCTCCCACGACGACGACTCGAGGCTTCCGCTTCCGACTGGTGGGTGGTTGCTGTTTCACGTGATGCTCGGGGTTGCTGGGCCAGGGGCTTCCGGTCGCTCGACCAGTAAGGATGCTTCGATGCGATGTCGCCGACGGATTCGGCGTCGCCGGTGGTCCGGATCGAGCCCCACCGCATCCCGGTCCGAAGAACCGGCCGTTCGGGAACATCGTGGAATTCGAGCCCGCACCCGGGATCGACGGGTCGCGGGCGTTCCGCCCGGCGGCGAACCGCACGGACGCTGCCCCGGACATGCACCGTCCTCCACGTCGGTCGATCTTCATGTTCATCTTTCATCGACCGACCGGCTCAACCTTCCCCACAACCCGTCCCCGCCTCGATGTGCGACTGGGGTCGGCGAGCGCGTCGACGGGGTCTTGAATTCCGAAATGCCGTCAAACGAAGGTTGACCGGATCGAGGTCGATGCGGCCTTCTCGCTCGATGTGAATCGGGGACCGAACCTCCGACATCACCACGTTCGGTCACCGCATCCGGCGGTCGCTCGGGACCCGACGAGGCTACCTGCTCCGTAACGCCCATGACCGCGGAAGCGGGACGTCGTGACCTCGGATCATCCACCGAGCGTTGACTCGTTCCCACCGGCGACCGATCCGAGGCTCGGGATCGATGTCGTCCTGAAAACCCTCGATTTCCATTTGGACGCGCGTTTTCGGAATAACCTGATCGTGTTCCGACGACATTCTGGAGTCACCGATGGATCAATCCGGCACCACGGCGCGAAGGTACGAACTCCTCCTGGGCGACCGCGCCGACTCGGTGTTCAAGCGAATCACCCTGTGGCTCGCGATGGTGGGATTCGGAGTCCACCTGCTCGCGTGGCTCGTGGTGTACCTCGGGGCGTTCGAGCCGCCGGCGAATCTCACGCCGCTCCTCGCCTCGCCACTCCTCGCCCTCTACACCCCGTTCTCGATCCTGCTGGTGTACGAGGTCTATCAACTGATCCAGGCCATTCCTCGATCCTTCTCCGCCGCGATGGCCAAGCAGTACGAGGTGATCGCTCTGATCGTGGTGCGGGATGCGTTGGCGTTTCTCGCGACGACCCAGACTTCGGATCCCGAGGACAGCGACTGGTTCCTGCTGCTCGGGGCGAAGTGCCTGGCGTTCCTGACGCTGCTCGCGGTGATCGTGGGCTTCAACCGGATCGACGCCCGGTCCCGCCCCTCGACGGAGATCAGTGTTCGACTCGATCAATACGTCCGGACCAAGCAGATCATCTCGATCCTGCTCTTCGGGGCGTTCGTCGCGACCGTCTTGACCTCGCTGGCATCGTGGATCTTCGCGACGGCGGAGGGCGAGGAGATCCACCTGCACGCCGGAATCTTCTTCTCAGACCTCTTCACGTTCCTGATCATCGCGGACATCACGATCCTCCTGATCTCCTACCGTTTCACCAGTGATTTCGGAAGCCTCGCGCGGAACACCGGCTTCGTTCTCTCGACGGTGCTAATGCGGATCGCGATCGACACCCCGGGCATCGGCGCTCCGATCCTCTTCACGATGTCGGGGGTCATGGGGCTCGGCGTGCTCTGGATCACCGGAAGGTTCACCGTCATCGATCCGCCGAAGAAGATGAACTGACCGATCGTTCGTGAAGCGGTCGCTGCTTCGGCCGAGCATCCTCGACCGTTCCAGTTTCGGTCATGCTGCGCCTCCGATTCCGACCTCCGGACACCGCCGGTCGACCGGTGGAGGCAGGACGCTGCATGCTGCCTGTGAGGATGGCCCCCCATCACCACGCGGTGCTCGTCCTCCGCCCCGAAGACGCGGTGTCCGATGACCGGGAGGAACCTCCGTCCGCCCCTGGTTCGGGTACTTTGAGTTCCCGAACGATCGAACCGCCCCGGGATCGACCCGGACACGAATCGCTCACCGGCGACCCTCCCGACGGATCCGAATCATGGATTACTCCGACCTCGCCATCATCGCCGCGTTCGCCTTCCTCTACTCGATCATCGCTTCGCGGCTCGGAAAGACTCGATTCAACGGGGCGTTGGTGTACGTGATCGCCGGATTCCTCTGTGGCGGACAGGCGTTCGGATGGATCGATGTGCAGATCGGCGGCGAGGGCCTGAAGATCCTCGCGGAGCTGACGCTCGCCCTGGTCCTGTTCACCGACTCGGCGAACACGAATCTGGCGACCCTTCGTCGCATCGAGACGATCCCGATGCGGCTCCTCTTCATCGGGCTGCCGCTCACCCTCGTCTTCGGCTTCGCGGCGGGGTGGCTCTTCTTCGACGAACTCGGCCTGTTCGAGATCGCGCTCCTCGCCACCATGCTCGCACCGACCGATGCCGCACTCGGCAAGGCGGTGGTCACCAATCCAGCGGTCCCGGAATCCGTCCGGGAGAGCCTCAACGTCGAAAGCGGCCTGAACGACGGCATCTGCGTGCCGGTGCTGTTGTTCTTCCTCGCCCTGGCCGTCGGGGATGCGGAATCGGGCCACGCCGCCGGATTGATGGCGCAGCTGACGTTGCAGGCGATCGGCATCGGCGTGCTCGTCGGCGGGGTGGCCGGGCTCGTCGGTGGCCGGCTGATTCGACATTGCTCCACGCGGGGATGGGTGGCGGGTTCGTGGATCCAGATCCCCGTGATCGCCCTCGCCCTGACCTGCTTCGCCACCGCCCAGTGGCTGGAAGGCAGCGGTTTCATCGCCTGCTTCGTCGCCGGCATGATCTTCGGCACCACCGAGAAGGGAAACCAGGGACGTTTCCTCGAGGCCGCGGAAGGCGTCGGCGATTCGATGGCGCTGGTCACCTGGTTCATGTTCGGGGCCGTCGCGGTTGGAATCACCTGGCAGTATCTCGACTGGCGGGTCATCGCATACGCCCTCACGAGTCTGACCGTCATCCGGATCGTTCCGGTGTTCCTCGCGACCCTCGGTCTCAAGCTTCGCTGGGACACCCGGCTGTTCATGGGGTGGTTCGGACCGAGGGGACTCGCGAGCATCGTGTTCGTGGTGCTCGTGACGGACGAAACGCTCCCGGGATCGGAGGTTCTCGCCACCACCGTGACGTGGACCATCCTGCTCAGCGTCCTGCTCCACGGCCTGTCCGCCAACGCGCTGTCGAAGGCGTACGGCGCGAGGATCGCCGCGAGCGGCGGTGGCGTCTGAAGCGGCGACGCAGCGCACCCTTCAATCGAAGCATCCTCGAAGTACCGCAACGATCCCCCGGATTCCGGAGAACTCCATGGCCCGATTCAAGATCGATGGCGACCGGCTCAAACTCGGATCCAAGGTGATCGCGAACATCCACGGTGATCGCGTCCGCGAGGGGACCGGATCAGGGACCCTCTGCAACATCCACGGGGACCGGGTTCGAGAAGGCACCGGCTCGAAGGTCCTCTTCAACCTTCATCGCGACGAGCTTCGCCTGGGCACCTCGTCCTCGAAGATCGCGACCATGGCCGACGTCCACGCGGCGATCGACGGACCGGGCGGGATCACCAAGGCGGCGATGTGGTTCTGGTTCGTCCGGTAGCGGCCGGGAAACGAGACGGCCATCGACTGGAAGCGGTCCGGAACGGGATCGCGGCGTTCTTCAGGAAGAGGTGATCACGGGTGCCCCGCGTTTCGACGCTTCAGCCCGGGTTGCCGAGGCTACAGGCCGAAGTCGCGATCGTGGGCGTGCATCACCCGAAGCTCGACATCCAGAAGCTCGAATCGTTCCTCCACCGGCCGCCCCAGGAAATCCCGGGGATCGCGACGGACCCGGATGCACGGACTCCGGACCACTTCACATCCACAAGATGACACCGCCGCCCGAAACTCCGGACGGCGGTGGTGAATACTCAGGAAATGAATGATCGAGCGGAATTCGAATCAACGACGGCGGCGGCGACCGAGCACGCCGAATCCGGCGATCGCCGCCACGCCACCCGCGCCGGGGACCACCGAGGAACCCGCGGTCTCCACGTTCATCTGCCAGGCGTAGTCGAAGTCGCTGAGGGTGCTGTAGCTCGAACCGGAGTTTGTCGTGCGCTGGATCCCGTTCACCGAGAAGCCGCTCGATCCGGTTTCGTACGAGTGGCTCTGGCCGGTCCTGGTCCAGCTCAGGGTGTTGCCCGCGTTCGACTTGAAGAGAAGACCGTAGGTCATTCCCGCTCCCATGGTGTAGGAAGCGAGGGATCCGCCGGTCGTGAAGTCGTAGTAGTCCACGTTGGAACTCGGGGCGTCGATCGCTCGGGACTGCGTGTCCGTCGCCAGCGCGGTACCCGAGGGATCGTCGTCCGATGAACTCAACGCGTAAAGCTCCCAGGTCAGGTCGTAGGACCCCGCGTTCTCCGGGGACGCGAACAGCGCCATCTTCATCGAGGAGATCGTCGCGTCGCTCGATCCCACCGTGAAGGAGATGAAGCTCCAGTTCGACGCGGTGAGCGACTTCCACTGCTGCGACGGGTTGTTGGTTCCGTCCGCGGTGTTGTCGATGGCGGAGATGACCCCGGCCGTGGCCGATCCCGCGAGCGTGCACGCGACGAAAGCGACCGTCAGAACGTGGATCTCCGGGCGACGTCTCATCATGCTCTTCTTCATCTTTCTCTCCTGCAAAACGACTGTATTTCTCGGGACAAATCGCTTATCGGTCAATTGACCTTACGCCGATTCGACCCGACGTTCAAGGCGCGGTGGGCTCGTTGTGGATTTCCTGCCGGTGCGCGGCCGCTGCGGCATCGCAGCTCGTGCGACGAGCCCCGTACCCCGATCTGGACTCGTCTCGACCCCCCGAATCGAAGAATCGCTGCTGTCGGGGTCCCGACGTCGCCCGGCGGGGCTTTCCCGGCCGCAGGCCCGGAAGCCCCTGAATCGGAGCAAAGGTCGAGAATCGACTTCGAATCCCAGTGGCCGGAAGCAATGCGCAAGCATGCGGTCCTTCCGAGGCTCGGGAAAATCCGAAGATTTCGATCGCTCCACACGGGGCCGCCGACCTCCGCATCGACGGTGACGCGATGGTGATCGCGTTGGTTCGGATCGATTGGAATCGATTCGATCTTCGCAGACCCGCGGCCGAACGTTC
>NZFT01000114.1 GCA_002690755.1 Phycisphaerae bacterium | reverse complement strand
CGAGTTCGCCGTTGATGTCGACGAGATACGTCGGCATCGAATTCAGTGGCGTGAAGAGCGTGTATCCCGGGGCGGCGTCGGGGCTTGATTCGATCAGGCCGACGGTCGGGCCGTCGCCGGCCACGGCCAGTCCGACCGGGGTGAATGCCATGAACGCGGCGAAGGAAGCGGTACGGACGTCGATCGAAATCATCATTTCTCCAATTCACGATCGGATGCGGAGCCCAGGGCGAGGAACGACTCACCGAAGTTTCATTGTCGATCCACGGACATCGGGGACAACAGAAAAGGTGATTCGGTTGAAATCGTGTCCGCGTCATCACGGCCCCCCAGCCCCTCGGATCATTCAACGTTCGTTCAACGCGAGTCGGTACCGGCCACGAACACCGCTCGTGGCCGCGACGGACGTCGACGCGATTCCGTGGCCGTCTTCGGGTTGAAGTGCATCGTCCGGTATCACCGCCCCACCGGCCTCGGGAACGTCCGACAGTGACGCGGCCTCCGAACTTCAAACAGGCTTCAAGACATCCCCGGGCGAATGACGATCAACCGCCTCGCCGCCCCAGATGCAGACCCCGGCCGGTCAGTCCCCGCGGCTCGAAATCCCACGCGAGACCCGCCGCCCGGATCGCGGCCCCGATCTCCTCGATCGTGAACAACCCAATGCGATGGGACTCCGGAACGTGCCGGACCCCCGCCGCATCCGCGATGAGATACTCGAACTCCAGCAGCAGACAACGCCCTTCGACCCGCGGCACGTCCATCCGCGCGATCTTGATGTCGGGGCGATCCACGAAGGTCGCCCAGGGCCTTCCGAGTTCCACCACCCCGGGCTCGAGAAACGGCTCGACCACGAGCATCCCGCCCGGTGCGAGACACCGTGCCATCGACGTCATCGCCTCGCGCAGGGCACGCTGATCCACCATGTACGCGATCGCGGAGAAGAGACAGGTCACCACATCGAACGGTCCGCCGAGCCCCGCGGAATCGAGCGTCCGCATGTCGCCTTCCGCCAGCGTCACGCCGGGGCAGCGCTCCGCAGCGCGAACCAGCATCCCCGGATCGAGATCCACCCCGACCCGCTCGAAATCATCGAGCAGGGCCAGATGCCGCCCCGTCCCGCAGGCGACGTCCAGCAGCTTCGGAGGGCGACCGCATCCCGGTCGGTCGAGCACCCCCGAGGATCGGACCAGCTGACGGAGCGTCGCCGCTTCGACCGCGTAGTCCTTGCCCTGCGCGTCGTAGATCAGGTCGTACCAGTCCTGTGATTTCGTGAACACGTCGACCTCCGATGCTCGTGCGCTCGAGTGGTGGTGTCGCGGCCGGTCGAATCCTAGCAACTCGCGACCACCGGCCCCCATCACCCGATGAGACCGACGCAGAGACGCCCGGCAGGGGCCACGAAGGCCGCTGCCGGGCGTCGAGATCAGGAACCGCGATTCACACGCGGCCGGAACGGGTCAGGGACCCGGATGATCAGGGCGCGTCCTCGCACTCCGTGTTGAAGGAGGCCAGAAGCAGGCCGAGGTCCGCGGCGTTGACCTCTTCGTCCTCGTTGAGATCGGCGGGCGTCAGCGGCGGCACCGGTCCCCAGAAGGTCAGCATGATGCCGAAGTCCTTGCCGTTCACCATGCCGTCGCCGTTGAGGTCGGCGGCACAGTCACCGGTTTCGCACTCGTCCGGCACGCCGTCACCGTTGAGATCCTCGGAGGTGCCGAGATAGATGTCGATGGAATCGTCGACCAGGTTCTCGTTGCAGTCGAAGAACTCGATCTGCACCGCATAGACCACGCCGGAGAGCGGCCCGGCGTCGTCCGCGAGCGGCGCCCCCGCGAAGACGATGCTGCCGACGATCGCGACAGATTCCCCGATCCGGTCACCGGGCTCGAGTCCGGCGGGCCGGACGACCTGGGCCTGGTCCCAGCCGTTGCCGGACCGTTCGTAGATGCCGATCGCGCCGACGAGGTCGAAGAGACCGCCGCCGCTGTCGGGAACGCCGACCGCGATGTAGTTCGTCGACACCGCCACCGCGGCACCGAACCGGTCGCCGGGCATCGAACCGGAGAACGACAACGACTCGACCACGTCGAAATCGTTTTCGATCACGCGGTAGGCCACCGCGGCACCGGTCGCGTCGTCCGCTTCCGGAGCGCCCACCACCGCATCGCGGCCTTCCATCGCGATCGACCAGCCGAAGTTCGCGTCCTGCGCCCCGAGATCGATGTCGCTTCGACGGACCGCGTCGACGCCGTTGAGGTAGACGTAGGGAACGACCTTGCCTCGCCCGGAGTCGGCCTCCGGCGCCCCCACCATGACGTACCGGGTCGGAAGATCGTCACCCTCGGTGCCCGCGGCGACGCTCCAACCGGAGAGATCGCCCTCGTCGTCACCGGGCAGGAGTCCGTTTTCGCCGGGAAGCGGCTCGAACTGCACGCCGTCGAACCGGTAGACGTACGCGGCGCCGGTCTCGTCGTTGTCGTCGGGATCGACGTCACGACGCGGGGCGCCGATCACCAGCAGGCCGTCCGAAATGGCGACCGAGTGGCCGAACCAGTCGTTGTCGAACAGATCCTCGGGCTGGATCCGCTGCAGGAGACAGTAGTAGTCCCCGCTCCAGAACCACACCGAGACCTCGCCGGCCGCGGTGGCTTCGAGCACGTCGAACTCCTCGCCGGTGTCCTCGTCGACCTCGGTCACCCATCGACCCGCCCGGGGCGATCCGATGACCAGGAAGTCGTCATCCGCGGCGATCGCCTCACCGAAGCGATCGCCCTCGCGGAGATAGGTCGGTACGACCTTCGCGGACTGGAGCCAGCCTTCCTCGCTGTTCTCGTCGCCGTCGCCGTCATCGTCGTCGTCGCCATCGTCGAAGAAGTCCTCGAAGACGTACGCCGCCCCGGCGTTCAGGCCGCGGGCATCATGTCGACTCGCCCCCGCCATCATGCGGGTGCCGTTGGTCGCGATCGAGATCCCGAAGAAGTCGTAGGCCTGCAAACCGCCGGCGATGAGTCGTCCGTCGACGCCGGTCTGCTCGGGCACCGCGCACCGATACGCGGCGGTGCCGGGCATCGTCAAGGTGGCCCAGCCGGCGTTGTCCGCGGCTCGGCCGTCCGTCGAATCCTCGGGGCTGCCGGTGGCCACCCCGTCGTAGGGGACCTCGGGATTCGAATAGTGAAGGATGCCGTTGCCGGGCGAATACGCCATCACCGTCTTGAAGCAGAACGTGGTGCTCCCCACGTTCCGCCAGCCGTGCTGGTAGCGACGCCCGTCGTCGGTCTCGTCGCTTTCGCCGGGCTTGCAGCAACCGACCCAGGTCGGTTCCCACGGATCGCAGGGCGGGCCGTCCCCGGTGGCGCTGTCGCCCACCGCGTGGAGGAGCCCGATGTTGTGACCGAATTCATGGGCGAAGAGCGAGTAGCCCATGCAGCCGCGGACCAGGCTGTTGAAGGCGAAGTCCGCGTTGTTGCCGTTGACCACGTAGGCGAGCCCGCAGTATCCGACCGCGGGGTCCTCGCCGTCGGTGTGGGAGACGAGCGAGCACGCGTCGGCCCCGACCGCGTCACGGATCTCGTGGACCTCGTCGATGATGCCGTCCGAAGGGTTCGTGAACGGCCCGAGCAGGCTGTCGGACTTCTCGTCCCACTCCACCAGCCCGACGTAGACCGGTCGCGTCCCGAAGGGCACGTCGGAGTTCGCCATGGTGATCGAGCAGTTCGCCGACTCGAGTTCGCAGACCGCGGCGATCGCCGCCGGTGCGTCCTCGGGGTCTCCACCCTCCGCTTCGATCCGCTCCTCCTCCATCTTGAGGCAGAGACTGGTGTAGAAGAAGGCGATGTCCGCGACCGTCGCCGCGCAGCCGGCGCATTCGGCGACGCCATCATCATCGTCGTCCCCCGCGACGCCGTCACCGCTGAAGGGCGACATCGGTCCCAGCGGATGTTCAGGATGCACCGGACCAACCGGGCCGACGTCGGGAACGATCGCCCCACCGCAGCCGGGCAGGTCCGCGGCCTTCGCCTCGGGCGCGACGAGGCCGCGTCCGATCGGGACCAGCGTCCACTCCATGCCGCCGTGCTCCCCGGGAACCTGCATCCAGCCCGCGACCATGCCGTCGCGATGCGCGAGCGTCGCGACCACGAGTTCCTCGTCGACCGATTCGAGCTGCCACCACCGACCGTCACCCGTCGTTCGGCGGGAACGCTTGACCACGAAGGCGTGCGGTGCCATGCCGCGACGAACGGCGAGGTCCACCCGATCACCGGTTTCGAGCGCCAGGACCTCGGCGACGTCGAATCGAATCCGACCATCGCGGGCGACCGCGAGGACCGGATGATCGCGACGCGTCACCACCGACCGTTCGAAGACCAGCCGACGTTCGAGATCGACGTCGACGTCCGCGCGTGCCTCCGGCCGGGGCGCCGCGGACTTCGCGGCACCGGGATTCATCGTCGGCCGATCCTTGATCGCCGGGCCGACCGCAAGCGCCGCCAGCGTGCCGGTACCGAGGGCCAACGCCAGCGCGAGGGTCATTCTGGTCTGGGGAGTTCGCATGGTCGCCTACATCTCCGTGCGGACGCGAGGGTCCGCCCTGGTTCCTGATCACCGGTCGTGCCACCGATTTTCGGCCAACGATTCCAAGACACCGCCGGGGTCGTTCGCAGCGAACGGAAGTCACGGTGGAGCCCACCTTCGATCCTAGTCCTCACTGGCCCACGATACGGCCCGGAAGCGAGGATTTTCCGGACCTCGACGCCGCCGGGATCCGCTCGTTCAAGATGCCATCCAGTGACCCTTCGGGCCAGTCGGACCCCGGGAAATGCCGGGTTCCTCCCCGTCGATCGGCGCCGCCCGACCGCCGATGCGGGATCTGGGTCCGGTATCCGAGACTGGGATCCGAGGCCGCCGGACGGCGGATCCCGGATGCCGGAATCCGCCGATGAACGGGACCCGCGGAGACCCGCGGCGCCGGGCGAAAAAAAGCCCGCGCCCCCCAAGACGCTGGACGAGCGTGGCGAGGACGCGGGTCGAGTTGATTCGACACCGGCCGGGTCTCCGGCCGTTTTCAGAGCGGGCTTCGACTCAGTTGGGCACCTTGCTGAGCAGCCTGATCTCCGGGGTCTCGCCCGGAAGATCGCACTTGGATCGGTCCACCACGAAGACGTAGCGGGAATCATCGGCGATGTATTCCGGATCCATGCCGTTCCAGACGCCGGTGACCGGGTTCTGACGGAACGAACGGATCCGGAGATGCACGGTGAAGACGTCGCTTCGCACCGAGACGAGGTTCGAGATGCCGGCGAAGAGCAGGTTCGCCTCTTCCGCGTCGCCCGCGACCTCGTCGGGGATCTCGACCAGGCTCGACGCGTCGTCCTTGACCTGCAACCACCGGGTGTTCCGACGGTCCGTCGACAGCCGCGCGTCGGCCTGCCGGGCGAAGTCGTCCGCCTGGCCCTGGTTGCCGACCAGTGGACGCCAACCGAGTCCGAGGCGGGTGTTGTTCGCCGGATCGATCGTGGTGGGATCCCAGGGGGCGATCGACGACCCGACGTTGGTGTCGGCCCCGAAGTCCGCCTGGTAGAGGAACGGATCCTGCGCGGCACCCGTGATGGAGGTCGATCGCTGCGGCCAGGACTGGGCGGCACCGTTGGAGATGCCGGACCGATCCATAAGCATGAGTTCGCCGATGCTGGCGATCCCCTGCTCCCGACGCATCCCGGGATAGAGCCCGACCACGCCTCCCACCCCGAGATCGGGATAGACGACGTTGTCCGCGATCCACGGCGCCATTTCGGGCGCGTCGCCGTACCCGTAGGTGCCGCGGTCGTCGTAATACGGCATCGACAAGTTGCCGGTGAACGGCATGATCTGGTTCTGCCAGGGCTGTACGGGCTTGACGCTGCCATTCCCGAAGAGACCGCCACCGTCGCGGTAGCGCTCGATGGTCTCCGGAACCTTCACCCACTGTGGATTGCGGCGGGCGATCGATTTTGGCGCGGCGTTCTCCTCGACGTCCCCGGCGAGCTGGGCCGCGGGGGTGTAGGCCCGCCAGTAGGCGTTCGCATCGCTGGGATCGTTTCCGAGACCCGACCAGCCGGTGTAGGTGTCGTTGTAGACGAGGCGGCTCAGGTGCGGGAGGGTCCGCAGCACTTCCGGGCTCGCGGTGTTGAGGTTGAGCACCCCGCGGGTGCCGGCCCCCGAGAAGCCGCCGGCATTGCCGTAGCGGGCGTCCTCGAGCGCGAGCAGCTCGACCGCTTCGAGCGAGCCGCTTCGATCGAGGTCGAGGCGGTAGTTCGCACCGGGGCCGTCACAGACCAGGGCGTCGAAGACCGACAGTCCCGCGGGGAGCATCGGCGTCCACGGGGCGTCGACCGCCGCGACCTCCACCACCTGGGTGAAGGGCCGGAACGAATCGACCGCGGCGGTGGCGGGCGCAGTGAGGTTGCCCGGGGTCGGCCGATATCGGTTCGTGAAGACGCCGCCCGCGTTGGCGACCCCGACGTCGTCGAGGTATTCGCGGGGGGCGACGGGGATCACGTCGTCCTGGCCACCGGTGCTGTTCATGAACTCACCGAAGGTGAAGATCGTCTGCAGCAGCGGCAGGCCGTTGTAGGACTGCGCGGAGGTCACGCCCGGACGATGCCGGATCGCGTGGCCCCAGAGGAAGGCGTTCGCGAGCTCGCCCACCTGCTCGTAGTCCGCGTCCTTCTGCAGCATCTGCAGCGGATACGCCCACTGGTCCTTCTCCAGCCAGACCCGCTGGTAGTTCTCGAGCCCGTCGTCGACGCCGTTGCCGTTGCTGTCGAGTCCGGTGGTCACGCCGCTTCGGGCGCCGGGGATCGCTTCGTCGGGGGCCTGCCCCTTGTCCATGAGGACCCAGCGGTAGGCGCTCGCGTCCCGGCCGGGCCAGACGCCGTTGTTGCTCAGGCGGACCGAACCGTCGGCGAGCACCGGATAGCCGGCGTCGAAGTCGATGGTCGGCGAGCCGCCGACCCCGACCAGCGCGGTCGAGGTCGAGAAGTTGACGGGCTTGCCGCGGACCGACTCGAAGTCGAGCCCGCTGGCGGTCGCCCGCGTCGCGAGCGGCAGGAGGTAGGACCGGGTGAGCCACGGACTGCCACCGGCGGCGCCGGCGTCCGGGTCCACCTCGAAGTCGATGGTGTCGCCCTTGATCGGGCCGGAGCCGCTGCCGACTTCGACCGCGTCGACCTCGGTCTTGACCCAGTCGTCCTCGGGGATCTCCGCGTAGATGTACCGGGGATTGACCTCCGTCATGTCGTAGACGCCGTTGCGGTTGACGTCCCAGCCCCAGGGACGACCGGCCCGGACCCAGCTCACGAAGAAGTCATCGCCTTCGAGCCGGATGCCGTTCCACTCGCGGCGATCGTTGCTGTTCAGGTCGAAGACGTAGTCCTGCTCCATGGTCGGGGCGAAATCCTCGTCGACGAGCCGTTCGATCTGGTCGATGAACTCGATCTTCTCGCCGGTCTGCTCGTTGTCGAGCCGGTCGATCGCGTAGAGGTAGCCCTCGTTGGTGGCCAGCGGGTTCTGCACGAACTTCAGGAGTTCGACCGACTGCTCCGGATCATCGAACCAGACGTCGGGGTTCGCGGACAGGACCGGCGGCAGCGCCGGCACGATCGGGGTTCCGGGGGCGGTCGGATCGGTGCGACGGAAGGAACGCGGCGACGCGTCGAGCACCAGGGTCTGGTGTTCGTTCATCGGCAGGCCGGGATCCCAGCCGAAGAGGTTGCCGGGCTGGAGATCGAGGAAGTCGGTCCACTTGGCGTGGAACTCCTCGAAAGTGAACCCGAACTTGTATTCGAACGATTCCGGATCATCACCGTCCGCGGTGTTGAAGCCGGGGGGGATGATTCCGTACACGATCGCGGTCCGCGGCGCGTCGGGCCGGGTGGGTCCGAGGAAGAGTTCGCCGGGCCGGTAGTACGGCTGCTGACGGTCCGCCACGCCCTGCGGGTGCGGGCTGGGAAGTCGCGAGAGGTCGAGCGGTCGGTTGTTGTCACCGATCCGGATGCGGATGTCGTGGAGCGGCACGGACTCCTCGTAGGGGTTGGCGATCTGGATTGCGAAGACGATCGCGGGCTCGCTCTCGCGGTCGACCCACTGATCGCCGGCGTCGCGGAAGCCCTGCGGGATCGCATCCTCGCCCGCGTCGGGGGCGTCGGTGTCGGGATCGAGGCCCTGGCTGAGCAGGTACTGTCGATAGTCGTCGTCGTTCTCGAGCTGGTTGGAGACGCTGCTGGTGATCCGGCTCTTGGGATACACCAAGGCGAAGAAGCTCTCCATGATGAAGGGCTGCTTCTCCATGCCGGGGAAGGTCAGGTTGCGGAGATCCTGGTCGATCGCCCCGAGGTCCTGCTCGATGCCCAACGGCACCCGCGGCGCCCAGTCGGGATAGATCGGCTGGTCGATGATCTCGAGCCCCAGCACCTGGCCGGGTCCGGTGACGTCCGCGTAGTTGAAGGTGTTCGCGAAGCGAAGCCGATCGTCTCGATTGGTGTCGATGTTGGCGGCCCAGCTCGCGGCGAGGAGCTGCGTCTGCAGATACGCGTTCTGGTTCTCGGTGACCCCGGCGTAGTTGCTGCCGAGATAGCTCTGGGTGTAGTTCGTGCCGTCCGCGGGATCCCGGAACAAGCCGGACATCGCCGTCGCGAAGGTCTCCTGCAGTTCCTGCCGGAAGCGGTAGGAGCGGTCGAGTTCGACGCGGAAGGCGAAGTCGCCGCCGATCAGCGGCGGCCAGACGCCCGGGTAGAGGTCCCCGCTCCCGTTCGCGGCGGCGACGTTGAACGGATCGTTGAACGCCCCGCTGTAGAGCAGCGATTCGAGTTCGGTGATCGGCGCATCGAGCGCCGAACCCCGGAGGTCGAGCTTCTGCTTGCGTTGATCGAACGCGAGCTGGTTGGTGGTCGGATCGGGCTCCCCGCTCGCCCCCCGCAGCCGGCCGAAGGCGTAGTCGTAGTCCGGGTTGTAGAGCGCGGTGGGACGAAGGTGCAGCGGACGAAGGTCGTTGCGGACCGCCCCGTAGGTGGTCACCCGATGCCGGTTGTCGCGCAGCAGCTGGTCCGCGGAGAGCTGGTCGCCGATCGCGATGCCGGCGACGGGCGGCCAGGGGCCGTTGACGTTCGAGTCGAAGTAATCGAGGAAGTTCTCGACCGACTCGGAACGGGCCAGCGTGGATCGGAACGGGTTGCGTTCCCGCTGCCAGGGCCGGTTGACGGTCCGCTCGAAGGCGGAGACCACCGGGCCGTAGTTGCTGCCGCTGAACATGCGGAGCTCGAGTTCGTCCGAATCGGTGAATCCCCGGGGCGGGACGTTGCGGACCCGCCAGTCCTCGACCAGCAAGGGCTGCCCGAAGTCGTCGGTGCGGCGGACGAAGATGCCGCTGTCGGTCTGGCGGCGGCGGAAGTAGCGGCGACGGTCGAAGCGGGCGCGGCCCGGGTCGCCGTCACCGAAGGCGACCAGCAGCGATCGATACGGCTGTTCGAGCGCCTGGTATCCGGTGGGTCCGAAGTTCTGGTTCAGGACCCCGGTCTGTCGCAGCCAGGTGCGGGCCTCGCTGGTCGAATCACCGAAGAGGAGCGGGTCGTACTGTGTCGACAGCGTCTCGGGACCGTCGAAGGTTCCGGCCTGATACTGGTACTCGGTCTGATACTGGTAGGTGAAGTTCCACGGCGTCCCGGGCCAGGTGTTCTGCGGATCGCTGAAGAGCCCGGTCCAGGTGTCCTCGGTGTCGTACACCGACGCGTTGTCGCCGAAGGCGGTCGCCTGGTACTGCGGCTGGACCAGCCGGCTCGACAGGGCGAGGTCGGCGGGCGTCTGGCCCGCNGTGCTCCANCGGTCGAACCGGGTNGCGACGTTGACGTCGACCATCGAGGCGTTGTCGACGATCGAGACCGCGGCGACCTGNCGNANNCCGTCTTCGCTGGTGCCGGGNAGCAGGAACCAGAANGAATCGGTGAAGCCGTCGCCNTCGGCNTCGGCGAGNGTCCGACCGACCACGTTNCGNTCGGTNCCGAAGACGAACTCCTCCCGCTTCGGACCGAGNTCGTTCAGACGGATGAAGTTCGGGAGCGGNCCGCGNGCGGTNTCCCCGAGCACCGCGGCGAAGTGNTCGGCGGGCGGGCCGAACCAGTCGGTGCGNCGGGNNAGGAAGTCCGNGGTNCCGTTGTAGGGACCGGGCGTCACNCCGGGNAGCCACTGCTCGTAGGGNGTCTGCANCGCGACCGGCTCNCCGAACAGNCCGTATTCGGTGATNCCCTGCCGGACGAGGTCCGACGAGGTGGTGGTGATCGTGAACCCGGCGTCGGCCCGGAAGNTCGGGTNCGCCGGGGTCGGANTNNNCGTTGAACGACGCGACGTTNGNGATGTCGAANCAGACCCGCCAGCCGTTCTCNGCGGTCGCGGGCCACGAGAGGTGGCTGAAGTGGGTGAAGCCGGTNGCGTTNACCTGGTTGTCGAAGCCGAGCCAGCCGTTGGTGTCNTAGGCCCGCTGCGGTTCGGTCGANCGGAGCCANCGGGTGTCNGCGAAGCCGGGGTTGCCGACCGGGTTNGCGTCNCCGATCACCAGNCCGCGNGCNTCNTAGACGGTNCCGTTNGGCGCGCCGGGNCCGAAGACCGCGGCNTTGCCCTGGGTGTCCGGCCAGTTGGTCCANGCCTTGGTCTCGTANGGGGCGAAGTTGTACGGNGCGATCGGNGCGCCGTTGAAGGTCTGCGGNTCGACCATGTAGCGATCGAGCTTCTGGCCGAGCCAGAACGGGCGCGANAGCCGGGGCGTGCTGGAGGTCGCGACGCCGCTGCCGCTCGAGATCATCGGGTCGTTGCCGGCGTCGACGAGCNTCGGGAAGAGNTTCGANGCGATCTCGTTCGCCACCACCCCCACCGCNAGCTGCGANCGGTCTTCGCGATCGATCGCCTTGCGCTGGGCGGCGGCGATCACGCGGCCACCCTGGGCGCGGGTGATGTAGGCGGTGGCGATGATCACCAGCAGCACGAGGATCGCGGTGACCAGCACCAGCGTGTTGCCACGGCGGCGGGCCCGATCATTCCGGCGGTCGGGCCGGAGCGCGGGACGGAGGGCGTCTCGTTCGGTTCGGTTCACGGATCGGTGGTTCATGGATCAGTCCTCCGGAAGGTCCTGCACCCGCTTCGGCAGCGGGATCGTGAACTGCACGAGTCGACCGCCCTCGATCGCATCGCGGTTGTCGTGGAAGGTGGCGGTGATCCGCAGGGCGGACGGCCACGGGGTGTAGTCGGTGCGGTAGACCGGCCAGGGATCGCCCCCGGCGGCGGCGGCGGTGAGCGGCCGGCCGGACCCGTCGCGGACGAACGGTTCCTTGCCGTTCAGACCGAAGAACGCCCGGTAGCGGTAGACCGGCACCGAACTTCCGAACGGCTGGTCGACCACCGAGCCGCCCGCCCCGCCGATCCCCTCGATGGTGGAGACCGCCTGGGGGAAGAAACTCTCGACGGTCGAGTCCGGGAAGAAGTCGAAGCCCGGGGGCTGCTGCCCGCCGAGAATCTGATTCGCGGGGTGGTAGGCGAGGGGTGCGTGCAACCGGACCTCACGGTCGTAGAACGAACCGCCGAGGTACGCGGACGCGAAGGTCACGTCGAGGTTGGGATTGCCGGAGTCCGAACTGTTGTCCGCGAAGCCGAACCACGGCTGGGGCAGCGACGCCTCCACGACCTCGGCCGGTTCGTTGCCGACGCCCGGCCGGAAGCCGCCGCGGTGCGAGACGCCGCGGAGGATGCCCGCGAAGTTGCTCTGCGGGTCGAAGTCGAGTTCCAGTTCGCGGCCGACGCCGTCCGACCAGGTCCAGTCGATCACGAAGTTCGAGCAGTTGCCGGCGAGGACGCTGGTGGTCAGGAGAACGTCGCTCTTGTCGAGGGTGGGTGGACGCTTCTCCGCCCGCGGGCGGTAGTTCAGGAGCGTGCTCACCACGCCCTCCGGACCGAGGGTCCGGATCGACTCCCGGAGGCGACCCATGTCGGTTCCGACCACGTCGACCCGCGACGCTTCCATCGCGTCGTCGAAGATCGCCTCCGCCGAGTTCCGGTTCGCCGGCGAGGACAGGAAGTTCCGGAGGTTGCCCTGGCCGTCGTCGGCCATCAGGGTCTCCTGCCGGGCGAGGGTCCAGTCGGTGGCGTCGGGCTGCGAGCCGTTGTACTGGCCCGGCAGCGGGGTGCCCTGCGGCCAGCGCTGCAGTTCGACCCGGGCCGAGGTGTCGGTGGGCGAAGGTCGGAACCAGGGCTGGACGTTGTAGGACGGATCGACGTCGGCGGTCACGCCGAGGTTCTTCGGAAAGAAGGGGAACTGCACCCCGTGGCCGTAGTAGACGATGCTCGCGGTCGACTGCGGCGTGGGCGTGGTCTCGCCGGTGTAGAAACCGTTCGCGTTCTCGACGAAGGCGCCCATGGTCTGGGTCTGCCGACTGATCGCGAGATCGTCGGCGACGAAGGCGAGCTGGTCGGCGCGGAAGAGCTCGCTGAAGGCCTTGCGCTGAGCGGCCTCGCCCGACGGCAGCTGGTTCATCGCCGAGTAGGTCTCGAGCACCTCCTGCAGGCCGTCGCCCCAGTGCTCGAGCGCGTCCGCCACCCCGA
>NZFT01000113.1 GCA_002690755.1 Phycisphaerae bacterium | reverse complement strand
CCGCGGGCGGCGTCGAACTTCCGGTTCTTCGCGGGAGCGATCCTGCACGCGAAGTCCGAGGCGTACGACCTCGGAGGCATGGGGCTGAACTACTCGCTCCATCGTCCGCGCGGCGTCGTGGCGTGCATCTCGCCGTGGAACCTGCCGCTCTATCTCTTCACGTGGAAGATCGCACCTGCCCTGGCCACGGGAAACACCGTGGTGGCGAAGCCGAGCGAGATCACGCCGCTCACCGCGTACCGGCTCTCACAGCTCGCGATCGACGCGGGGATCCCGCCGGGCGTGTTCAACGTCGTGCACGGTCGCGGCGAGGTGGTGGGTCAGCGATTGATCGAACATCCGGACGTGCCGACCATCACCTTCACCGGCGGTACGTCCACCGGGGCCCGGATCGCGGCGACCGCGGGACCGATGTTCAAGCGGATGTCGCTCGAGCTCGGTGGCAAGAACGCGGTCGTGGTCTGCGAGGACGCGGACCTCGAGACCGCGATGCCGACCATCGTGCGTTCGTGCTTCCAGAACCAGGGCGAGATCTGCACCTGCGGATCACGGATCCTCGTCCATCGGGATCGCATGAAGGCCTTCGTCTCCCGTTTCCTCGATTCGGTCGCGGGACTCAAGGTCGGCGATCCACTCGACACCGAGACCGACATGGGGCCGCTGGTCTCCGCCGACCATCGGGACAAGGTCGAAGCGGCGATCGAACGGGCGAAGGCCGAAGGCGGCACTCTCGCCTGCGGCGGCGGTCGACCGAGGCACCTCCCCGATCGGGTCAAGGACGGTTTCTTTCTGGAGCCGACGGTCTTCATGGGACTCGACCAGGACTGCCGGACCAATCAGGAGGAGATCTTCGGTCCGGTGGTGACCATCCAGGGCTTCGACACCCACGGTGAGGCGGTCGATCGGGCCAACGCGACCCCGTACGGGCTCGCCTGCTCGATCTGGACCCGGGACCTCGAACGCGCCCACCGCATGGCCGCCCGCATCGAGTCCGGCATGACCTGGGTGAACGCCTGGATGCTTCGCGATCTGCGGACGCCCTTCGGCGGCATGAAGCACTCGGGCGTCGGCCGCGAGGGTGGCGAGGAGGCCCTGCGGTTCTTCACCGAAACGCGAAGCGTGACCATCGCCCACCCGGGCTGACCATTCGATTTCCCGACCTGACGCACCCGCCGGGCTCGAATCCGAGACCCGTTCGACGGAGCCATCATGAGCGTTGATTCAGACCGCATCGACTCGCAGGCCGCCCCCGAACCGGTGGGGGCCTATCCGCACGCCCGTCGGGCGGGGAACCTGTTGTTCCTGTCCGGCGTCGGTCCAAGAAAACGTGGTTCGAAGGACATTCCCGGCGTGACCCTCGGGGCCGACGGCGAGGTGGTCGCGAAGGACATCGAGGCGCAGTGCCGGTCGTGTTTCGACAACGTCAAGGCGATCGTCGCGGACGCGGGCGTGCCCTGGAAGAACGTGATCGACGTGCTGGTCTTCCTCACGGACATGAAGAACGACTTCAAGGGCTACAACGCGGTCTACGCGGCGTACTTCGCGGGGGAGGGGAATCCGAATCCCACGCGGACGACCATCGAGATCAACGCCCTTCCGACGCCCATCGCGGTCGAGGTCAAGGTGATCGCCACCATCGACTGAGTTCGAACTTCAGCCGGCGCTCGCGTCGTCGAGTCCGGGCTGCGCCTTCAGCGAGTCCTGTTCCTGCTGGTTCTCGAACAGGAAGACGTGATCGGGCACCGCGGTCAGCAATCGGCCGTCGGCGGTGTAGGCGTAGGTGTAGTGCGCGGTGCCGCCGAGTTCCGAAGTCGGAAGCACGATCTCGAAGTTCTTCGCGGTCACCCGCCGGTAGACCGGCTTCGCGGTGAAGCCGCTGGCCTGTTCGATCGGTGGCCGGTCGGTCAGCGTGGCGATCAGGGCGTTGCCGTCGGCGTCGGCCGGGAGTCTGCCGTCGTTCGACTTCGACCAGCCGGTGATCGCGGCGGCGGCCCAGTTCGCGACGGGCTGCAACAGGGAATCGGTCTGGACCCCGGTGGACCTGGAGTTGGAGGCCATGGTCTCCTTCGCACCGTCCATGAAGGTCAACGCGACGGCGAGTCCCGCCCCGATCACCGTCGCAAGGAGCACGACGAGCACGATGACCGCGTTGCCGCGGCGAAGATTGAAGTCGGAGTGGGCGGCTTGGCGGGTGGCGAAGGTCATCGGTTCATCCGGTATGCGGCGGGCTGGGAGAATCGGAACCGGCGGGATGCCGGTCACGGGAGCGATCGTAGCACCGCCCGAACGGGACTGCCGTCGAAGCCGGCCAGCTTCAGCGGCGGGGCGATGAACTCGTACCTTCCGTCTTCCACGCCGTCGAGGTCGAGCCCCTCGACGATCGCCATGTCGTGGGCGAGAAAGCGTCGATGCGCGGTGATTTCCGCGTCTTCGAAGAGATCCACGCTGGGGGTGTCGGTTCCCACCAGGCGGACGCCGAGGCCGTGCAGGTGATCGACGAGGTCCGGATCGAGTCCGCTGAAGTCCTGGTTGAACGTACGGAAGCCGTCGAACGTCCCGGTCGCGAGCAGCACGCGTTCCTCCGTCGGGGTCCGGGGGAGATCCTCGATTCGGATCCGTTCGCCGCGACGACCGGGAACCTGCATCACGTCGCAGGGGCCGAGGTAGAGATCAAGTGGCTGTTCGTCGATCGCTCGCGCGCCTTCGCCGTAGTGACAGGGGCCGTCGGCATGGGCACCGAGGTGCACGCTGGCATGGAGCGTCGAGAGATTCACGGAAGCCCCGTCGCGAATCCGCCAGAGGAATTCCTGCGTGGGCGGGGTGTCGCCGGGCCACACCTTCGAGATGCCGGGTTCGATCGCCGGGGTGATGTCGATGAGCACGGGAGTCTCCGGGAAACGTTTCAGGAACCGGACAGGGCGATCGTGGTGTAGACCAGCACGAACAGGATCACGAGGATCGGGATGCCGATCGCGGCGATCATCCGCAGGGCATTCGCCTGGCGACGACTCTTCGCGAGGGCCGTGGCGTAGGGGATCCGGGTGAAGCTCACCATGTCGTAGAGCGGCGTCCACCAGAAGGGAACCACCGCGCCGAGGAACTGACTTCCCTTCTTGGCCAATCGCTGGGTCCGGCTGCCGGATCGGTCCCGCATGTCGATGAACTGATCGAGAGCGAGATCCGCGATCGCGTTCGCGTTGTCGATCCGATCCGCCTCGTAGGCGGTGATCGCGGCGTCGAGATCATCGTTCGACGCGAGCGCGGTCACCAGTCCCTCCACGTCTTCGAACGAGGCGTTCGCGCCCTGCCCGTAGAACGGGACGATCGCGTGCGCCGCATCGCCGAGGAGCACGGCGCGGCCCCGATGCCACGGACGACACCGGATGGTGACCAAAGGGCTGGTGGGATTTCGTCGCCAGTCCTCCACCAGCGTCGGCATGTGCGGGACCGCGTCGCCGTAGTGTCGGTCGAAGAACTCGACGACCGTGGCGTCGTCGGCGGCGTCGAGGGTCGAGAAGGAATGCTCGCCCTCGAAGGGCCAGAACAGGGTGCAGGTGAACGAGCCGTCGATGTTGGGGAGGGCGATCATCATCGAGCCGCCGTGCGGCCAAACGTGAAGCGCGTTCGGATCGACCCGAAACCGCCCGTGCGGTCCGGTGTCGTCGTCCGCGGGCGGAATCGTGAGCTCCTTGTAGCCGGCGGCGAGGTAGTCCTGCGAGAAGTCGAATCGACTGGTCCGCTGCATCGCGGCGCGCACCGCGCTGAAGGCGCCGTCGGTACCGACCACGAGATCCGCCTCCACGCGTTCCCGACGACCGTCGGCGTGTTCGAAGATCGCGGCGGGCCTGTCGTGATCCGCGAGGTCGGCGTCCACGCACCGCGCCTCGAACACGATCTCCACGCCGGGCGTCGCGGCCGCGGCCTCCACCAGCATCCGGTTGAGTCCGCTTCGGCTCACGGAGTTGATCGCGCGTTCGGGGTCCCGGCTGTACGAGGAGAAGATCTCCTCGCCCTGCACGTGGACCATGCGGCCCGGCATGCGGATCGCCTCGGCGAGTACCGCTTCCTCGACGCCGGCGGCCCGAAGGGCGTGCAGGCCACGGACGCTGATCGCGAGGTTGATGGAGCGTCCGCTCTCGGCGTCGGCTCGACGGGGGTCCAGGCGGCGTTCGAACAATCGGACCCGGTGTCCGGCCTTGCCGAGCTCGGCGGCGAGCATCGCACCGGCGAGGCCGGCACCGGCGATCACGATGTCGTGGGCGTGGGGCATGCTTGAATCAGAGCGAACGAAGGACCTCGGCGACGCGGAGGCAGTCGGCGAAGGTGTTGTAGAGCGGGACCGGCGCGAGCCGGACGACGTCGGGGGGTCGGAAGTCCGCGATGATGCCGTGGGGCGCGAGGGCGTCGAACCGTTCCCGGGCGCGATCGGCGATGCGGACCGACAGCTGACATCCGCGTTCCTCGGCGTTCCCGGGCGTGATGACGACGCTTCCCTCGGGGAGCATCTCGCGGAGGCAGGCGTGGAGGTAGCCGGTGAGCACGCGACTCTTCGCCCGCAGGGCGGGCATGCCCGCCTCCTGGAAGAGTGCCAGCGATGCGATCAGCGGGGCCATGGCGAGGATCGGCGGGTTGCTGAGCTGCCAGGCTTCCGCGGTCGGCACCGGGATGAAGGTGTCTTCGAGGTGCATCCGGAATCGCGTGTCGGGGTCGTTGCCCCACCAGCCCGCGAACCGCGGGATGTCGGGGTTCGTCGCGTGTCGTTCGTGGATGAACGCGCCGGCGACGGCGCCCGGCCCGCCGTTGAGATACTTGTACGTGCACCACGCCGCGAAGTCGACGTTCCAGTCGTGCAGGGCGAGCGGAACGTTGCCGGCCGCATGGGCGAGATCGAAGCCCGCCATCGCGCCGACCGCATGGGCCGCGTCGGTGATCGCGGCGAGATCGAGAAACTGGCCGGTCCGGAAGTTCACGCCCCCGAGCATGACGGTCGCGAGCCGTTCGCCGAGTCGCTCGATGGTGTCGAGGACGTCTTCGAGTCGGAGGAGGTCTTCGCCGGGACGGGTGGGGATCCGGACCACGTCGTGATCGGGATCACCGCCTCGCGCGGCGACGTGTGAATGCACCGCGTAGGTGTCGCTCGGAAACGCCCCGTCCTCCATGAGGATGATCCGACGCTCGCCCTCGGGTCGGAAGAACGACATCAGGAGCAGATGCAGGTTCGCGGTCAGCGAATTCATCGCGACCACTTCGCCCGGCAGCCCGCCGACGACGTGTGCGAAACCCGCCCGGAGATTTTCGTGGTAGGGATACCAGGGACGGGTCGCCTCGAAGTGACCTTCCACGCCGAGCCCGGCCCAGTCGTCGAGTTCCTGTTCCACGATGCCGCGGGCTTCGACCGGTTGCAGTCCGAGCGAGTTGCCGACGAAGTAGCCGGTGGCCGATCCGTCCGGCCCCTTGGGCAGGTGGAAACGATCGCGGAACCTCGCCAGCGAGTCGACTTCGTCGAGTCGGGCGGCGCCCGCCGCGGTCGGGTCGAGGTCCGATGCGGCGATGCCTTCGAACGGTGATGGCACGATCACGTCGTTCCCATCGGTCACGAAACGCCTCCTTCGGGAACCGGCAGTCCGAGAAACTCGAGGGCGGTGCCGCCGAGGAGCCGGTCACGGGTGGGCGCATCGAACGCGTCGATCGAACGGATCAGTTCGCCCGGCACGTGTTCGCCGAGGGGGAACGGATAGTCGCTGCCGAGGGCCACCCGATGGGCGCCGACCCGTTCGACCAGGAACCGGAGGGCGTCCGCATCGTGGACCAGCGAGTCGTAGACGAAGCGGCCGAGGAGATCGGCGGGGGCGGTCTGGCTGTCGACGGCGCAGAGATCGGGCCGGACCGCATGTCCGTGTCCGATGCGTCCGATCGTGAACGGGAAGGCCCCGCCGCCGTGGGCCAGTCCGATCCGGAGATCCGGCAGACGGTCGAGCACGCCGCCCATCGCGAGGCAGCACGCGGCGCGGGCGGTCTCGGCGGGCATGCCCACCAGCCAGGGCAGCCAGTACTTCGGCATCTCGGGGGTGCCCATCATCTCCCAGGGATGGACGAACACCGCGGCCCCGAGTCGGGCGGCGGTCTCGAACACCGGGAAGAGGGCGGGCTCGTCGAGGTTCCACTGCTCGACGTGCGAGCCGATCTGGACGCCGCGAAGACCGAGTTCGGTCACGCACCGTTCGAGCTCGGCGCAGGCGAGGTCGGGGGCCTGCATCGGAATCGTGCCGAGGCCCTCGAAGCGACCTGGATGGTCGCGAATGACGCCGGCGAGGTGATCGTTGAGCATTCGCGAGACTTCGAGGGCATCCGCGGGCTTCGCCCAGTAGCTGAACATCACCGGCACGGTGGAGAGGACCTGGACGTCGACGCCGTGCTCGTCACAATCCGCGATCCGCCGTGCGGGGGACCAGCAGCTGTCGTCGATCTCCCGGAACCCCTTGCCGTCGATCAGCATCTTCGCCCGGCACGGGGCGATGTGATCGAGCGAGATCCAGCCGCCGTAGCCGAACTTCTCGGCGAGGTCGGGCCACCGCTCGGGAAGCAGATGGGTGTGAAGATCGACGGTGGTGCCGCACATGATGGGGAATCGTACCCCGAGGGGGTGCCCGGGTCAGTCGCGACCCAGAATGAGTGAGGCGAGTTCCCTTCCGAGATCGCCTTCCACCACGATCCCCGCTTCATCCACGGGGGCGAGGATCCGCTGGAGGCGGAGCACGTCCTCCCCACCTTCAACGGTCCGGCGGAATCGCGGCCCGATTCCAGCGAGCCGGCAACCGTCGTCGAGGAGGCGAGTCGCGAGGCGGCCGCATCCCGGGTCGTCGATCGGCAGGTCGATGAAGACCACCGCCGCGTGCGCCGCGTTCTCCATCACGAGGAGGGCGGAACGGACGGCGTCGATCGAGGCCGTGCCGATTCGATCCAGTTCGATGCGACCCACGCCACGGGCCGCGTCGAATCGGACGTGGAGTTCCCCGGCATCGGGTGATCCGTCCTCACCGTCGGTGTCGATCGTGGCCGTTCGCCCGCGGGCTTCGTAGAGGTTCCTGATCAGATCAGCGGTCGCCTCGGGGACGAAGGCGGTGATCGGCGTCTCCTCCCGGAGGGGGTGCCAATAGAGAAAGCAGGAGTGCCGGGACCGGGCGTCGCCGCCGGCGTCACCCCCGACGCCACCGCGAAGCGAGGTCTCGGCGGGGGTGGTGCCGAGGCACAGGGCGGAGGCGGTCGAACCGAATCCGAGGTTCATCTTCTGACTGAAGGGATGTCTCGCGGTCGGCTGGCTCCAGATCCCGAGGAGTCCGAGGGCGTCGCCCGCCGACTCGACCGCCGCCCGCATCGGTCGCATCAGTCCGTGGCCGCGGTGGGCATGATCGATCACCGCCTGACCGGCTTCGCCGATCGGGCCGAGATCCGGACGCTCGAGGGCGTAGTGGCCGACGAAGTCGCCGTCGTGGGTCTCGCAGATGATCGACTTGATCCGGCCCTGCTCGTTCAAGGCGTCGACGCGGTCGGGGTAGTAGAGATCGGGATTCGGATAGGAGTGGCCGTACGACTCGTAGATGCGGCGTGCGACCTCCAGTCCGTCGCCGGGGTGGTAGTCGCGAATGCGATATTCCACCGTCGATTCCGAAGGGTCCGTCTCGGCGTGGTCCGCCTCCGCCGCGTCGCGATCGAGTCGGGCCTGGGCCGTCTCGAGCACGTGGATCGCCGCATGGTCACGGTGGGCTCGGAGGTGGAGCTCCGAGCCTTCCGGACCACGTTGCACCCACCAGAGTCGATCGAACACCCGGGCGGGACGGATCTGTTCCGGGATGGCGTGGCCGGGGGCCTCGAGGTCGTCGTCACCGAGCGGCACGCCTCGCTCGAGGATCGCGAATTCGATCGCGGCGGCGTCGATGGTGACCCCGATCGACAGATCGACGGGATCGTCACCACCTTCCATGATCTCGCGCTCGACGAGATTAACCGCGGAGATCAGGGCGTCGAGGAGGGCGTCGTGACGTGATCCCTCGACGTCGGCGAGCGTGATCGCCCGGGAAGCGAATTCCCGCAGCATCGGCTCCATTTCGGGGAGGCCGGGGATCTCGAGTCGGAAGTGGAGATGGTCGCTGGGGTCGGGCATGCCGTGGCCTCGGTCGTGGGATTTGGTGATGGCCGGTACGCCGGTCGGACGGAAGCGGACAGACTAGCGAATCGGAGGACCGTGCTTCCGCGAAAGCCGTTCGTCCTGCAACCGAGCGGCGTCGTGTCGGTCTAGGATCGCGCCTTCCATGAATTGCCTCCGACGAAATCTCGTTGCACACCCGTTCCACCTCATCGGGCGGACGACGCACCGACTGGCGCTGATGGCGGCGGCGGCTTGTTCGGCGATCGCCGCTGGCCAGGCGCCGGATCCGGTGGCGGCGGGTGACGACGAGGCGGCCACGGTCCTCGCCGGCGAGCTTCCCGCGGCCGCCGACGCCCCCCGGATCTTCGGCGTCGAGGAGGCCCCGGAGATCGACGGCGTGCTCGAGGAGATCTGGAAGGACGGCACGCTTCTGGCGGACACCTGGCGGCAGGTCAATCCGGACGAGGGTGCGATGCCCACGCAGCGGACCGAGGTCCGGCTGATGCGGGACTCTCGGAACCTGTACGTGGGCGTCCGCTGTTTCGACGACGAGCCGTCGAAGATCATCTCGCGGGTGATGATCCGGGGCGGACCGATCAACCGGGACGACAACATCCTGATGGTCCTCGATCCGAAGCGGGATCTCCGCACCGGTTATGTCTTCCGCATCAGCCCCAACGGCACCCGGGCCGACGCCAGGCTCGTCAACGGAAGATCGGACTACAACTGGGACGGGCAGTGGTACGGACGCTCGGCGATCGACGACGAAGGCTGGACCGCGGAATTCGTGGTGCCGTTCCGGACCATTTCGATCGACGTCGACAATCTCGACTGGGGCATCAATTTCGAACGCGCCATCCGACGCAACAACGAGACGGTCCGATGGCAGTCCGCGGATCGCGACGTCAGCGTCACCTCGGTCGCGGACGCGGGCGTGGTCGAGATGTTCGGCGACATCGACCAGGGTTCGGGGATCGACGTTCGTCCTTACGGGAAGATCAACGTCTCGGAGGACGACGGTGTCGACGTCGCCGCCACCGGCGGCGTCGATGTCTTCTGGAAGGTCACGCCCGGCCTGACCTTCGTGGGGACGGTGAATCCCGATTTCGCGGAGACCGAGGTCGACCAGCGGGTCATCAACTTCTCGCGATTCTCGATCCGCTTCCCGGAGAAACGCGACTTCTTCCTGGAAGACGCCGGCTACTTCGACTTCGGCGGCATCCGTTCGACGCCGCTCCCGTTCTATTCGCGGCGGATCGGTCTCTCGCCCCAGGGCGAACCCGAGACCATTCTCGGCGGGGTGAAACTGACCGGGAGCATCGACGACGTCGCGGTCGGAATCCTCGACACCCAGATGAGCGACGACGTCTCGCCCTCGGGGCGGAACTACTTCGCGGGCCGGGCGCTCTTCAACGTGCTCGAGCAGTCCTCGATCGGGGTGATCGCGACTAACGGCAATCCACTCGGTCCGGAATCGAATTCCCTGATCGGCGCCGACTTCAACTTCAAGACGACGGATCTCGAAGGCGGCCGGACCATCTCCGCCAACGCCTGGTTCCAGCAGACCATCACCGAAGGGCTCGAAAGCGCCGACGCGACGGCGGTGGGGGCCCGCATCGCCTATCCGAACGACACGCTCAACCTGAGACTCGGTTGGGCCCGGATCGGTTCCGACTACTTCCCCGCGCTCGGATTCGTACAGCGGACCGGCATCCACGAATTCTTCGGTGGGGGGCGTTACCGATGGCGACCCGAAGCGGAGCTCGTTCGGAGCGTGGACGTCGGCGTCGGCGGATTTCTGGTCACCGATCTCGACTTCGCGACCGAGAGCATGGATCTGGAGTTCGACATCCCGCGGATCCAGTTCGAGCGAGGCGACACCGTGTATCTCGAGTACGGGATCCAACAGGAAGTGCCGACGCAGGACTTCCTCGCCGCCGGCCAGTTGCTGATCCCGGCCGGCGACTACACGTGGAACCGGATCGAAGCGGGGTTCGAGACGACCTCGAAGGAGCCCGTCGAGATCGGTGGTTCGACGGGCTGGAGTGGCTACTACGGTGGCTCGAGGACCACCATCTCCGGCGACTTCCGATGGCAACCGATGCCGAGTTTCCTCTTCACGGCGCAAGCGCAGTGGAACGAGATCGCACTCGATACCGGTCGCCTCGACACCTGGCTGGTATCGAGTCGCGTCAATTTCTACTTGAGCCCCGACGTTTCGTGGGAGAACCTCGTCCAGTACGACACGCAGTCCGGCACGGTCGGCGTGAACAGTCGATTCCGCTGGTCCCTGCGGGACGGGCAGGAGGTCTTCCTGGTCTTCAATCAGAACGTCGAGGCCGATGATCTCGACTTCACGATCGACACCACCGAATTCGTCGCGAAGATTGGCTGGACCTTCTCGTTCTGACGATGAGAAGAGTGGTGGGTCGGGATCGAGAGAATCCCGTCCTTGGAACAATTCGAAGAGGTCAGCGCCGCTGGAAGGCGGTCCGATATGACGTGTGCCGGAGACGTGCCTGGTGGGATTCCGCGCAGTTCATTTCTTGAGATTCGGTGATTCGACCCGCGTCGCGGGCCGGATGCCGTCGCTGCCGGCGCTCCTGATGACGTCGCTCTGGTGGTGTGGGTCCGTCGAGGCGAGTGTCACGGGTTCCACGCCCGACGTACCACTCCCGCTGCTCGATTCGATCCGGCAGACGCCGCCCGGATCGAGGGACGCCTCGATCGCGCTCGGCGGCTTCGCGGACGGGGGGCCGATGATCGCCGGTCTCACGTCGGATCTCGAGGCCCTCGATCTGCTCCTTCGCGAGGATCAGCGATCCGAAACCATGCCGAGCATGAAAGGTTTCGGTCGGGTGAACGGCGTCGAGGATCCGACTCGCGGCATTCTCGGGATCGGTGGGGTGGATCTCGACTGGCGTCCGAGTCGCACCTTGTCGGTGGCGGTGGTCGCGGGTGGCCGGATCGATCGCAGTCGGGCCTTCGCATCCGAACGAACCGCGGCGTCTTCGTCGCCATTCCTCGAACGCGACTCCTGGGCGGGGCCGAAACTCGCCAGCCGGAGTTCAGCCTTCGACGGGCTCGCCTTCGGTGGCGAGAGCGCGGCCGAAGCGAATCCATTCGCAGGGGAACGTCTTTTCGCGACGCCCGCGGAGGCGCGCGGGCTCGAACGAAACTTCTTCGCGACTCGGGCGGTCTTCCGCCCCGCGGACGGCGCCTCGATCGGGCTCATCGCGACCCGGGGTGGGGGTCTGACCGGCGATTCCTCGCTCTTCGGCTTCGATCTCGATCAGCGAATCGCCGGCCAGCGGGTTCAGGCGTGGGTCCAGCATGCGATGGGGGACGGCGCCGAGGACGAGCAGGACACGGATCGGAGCGCCGTCGGCGCGTCGATCGATGGATCGCTCGGTGGTGTGAAGTACGGGGTCGCCTGGCGAAGACTCGGTGAGCACTTCGATTCGGGACTCGGGCGAACCGGCACCGCGGGCACCCATGCGATCACCGGCCGGATGGGCTGGTCGCTGCCGCTCGAAGGCATGCCGTTCATCAAAAGCTGGGAGTTCGGAGTCCGCACCCGCTTCGACACGGATCTTCAACTCGAATCACGAAGCATCGATCTCTCGATCGACGCGGCGCGGTTCCAGATGGAGACCGGGGACCGGATCAGTTTCGGCATCGATCAGCGGATCCGGACCGCCGTGAAGCCGTTCGAGGACGATTTCACCGATCGTCGCGAACGGTTCCGGGTCGGGGTCGATACGAATCCGTCGCGCCCGTTCCAGTTTGGTGGCAGCATCGCCTTCGGCGATCCGGTCGGCGTCGTCGAGACCTCGTGGCGGGGTGGGGCCCGCTGGAAGCCGGCACCGGGACTCGATCTTTCCGGCGAGGTCGCCATCGACCGACGAATCGACGGCATCGCGGCGGGTGACACGCTTCGCACGGCCTTGAACGGTCGCGCCAGAATCGCATCCGATATGACCTTCGCGGGGCGTTTCGGCTTCGATGCGGGGCGTGAACGGGTCTCGCTTGGTCAGGAAATAGGCTTCCGGATCGCCCGGAACGCGAGTCTGAGCATGCGTCTGGATCAGGATGTCCCCTTCCAAAGCAAGGTCGGCAGCGGACGTCCGGTGCTTCGGGCGAGCGTGCGGGGGTCGTTCGAGTTCTGAGCACGAGGTTGCCGTGGTCACGCTGGTGGATTCTGTCAATCTCGCGGTGCTGAAAGAAATGCGACACAGCTTCGGCATGGGCCTCGACGTCTCTCTTGAGGACGGCGGTGACCGAGGTGCAGGCTCGCGTGGGAGAGACCTGAAGGCAGTGGCCTACGTGCATGTCGGAAGACCCGAAAACCGAGTGGGAAAGAAGGCGTCGTCGGTGTTCTGGGATCGATTCCGATGGATCTCCTCGGTGTTGATCCGGACGACGACCCCGATTTCATGCGAGCTGGTGGCTCGAGTCTTCTGCTCATGGAATTCCAGCTCCGGCTCTACCAGCAGCGCTGGATCCTTCTCGATCTCGACTCGCTTGAATACCCGATCAACTTCGATGCGATGGTCTCCCTCGCGCGGGAGGCGTCCGGCGAGTCTTCGGACGAGGCTCCGGAAAAGCCGGACAGCCCGACGGTGCTCATCGAAGTGGTCGAGTCGCACTGCCCGGACATCGGGGATCCCCTCGGTCTGGACCCCGAAGGCGGTGTCTCTTCGGAGATGCCCAGATCACTGACCGCACCAGTGCGTGAATCGGCGAGGATCCATCCCGACGCAATCGCGGTTCACGAGGGTGACGAGGTGATTTGCCATGCGGAACCCGTCGAAGCCGAGGATGGTCTCGAGCCGGCGTTCATTCGTCGTGAATTGGCGGACCGACTTCCTTCATGGTTGGTGCCTCAGCATCTGCGGATCGTGGATTCGATCCCGCTGAGCGGCAATGGCAAGATCGATCGCGTCGCTGCCTCGAATCGCTTCCAATCGGATGCGGCCCCGATTCAATCCTCTTCCTGAACATCCTTCGCGGTGCCTCCGGGTCCCGGGTGAATTCGAGGATCTGCTCGAATCCACGGCGGCCTCGACGCCCTGAGTTCGGATGAGGCCGTTATCGGACACTAGGGATCTTCCGCGGGCGGTCTCCTTTCAAATCGAAGAGTTGAGGTCGGTGTGGATCCCCTTCTGGCCGAAGTAACTGAGTCACCTCGACGTCCACCGCGGCGTCGGAGGCGATGGTCGGATGCCTTGGACGGGCGGAACGGCCTCGTTGACGCGAGAGTCAGGACGAAATCGGAACTGAGCCGTTCGTCCCGAGGTACCAGAAGTCGTGGATTCACCAAACTCCAATGCGGAAGAGCACGTCGACGGCGATCGTGCGACCGAGATCGAAGCGGTCACCGCTGCGCTCACCGCGACCTGGTCGACGGTTCTCGGGACCGATCCGGAAACGGAGCCGGACTTCAAACGTGCCACCGGCACGAGCCTCGACCTCATCGACATCCAGGTCCGACTCCATCGGTCCCATTCCCTCGTTCTCGATCTGGACAAGGTCACGGAGCCGGTGACGTTTCAATCGCTCGTGGCCTGCATTCGACGAGCGGACGACGAGGACGAAGGGGCCATCTCGTCGGGGATGGATTCGGATGCCGCGGCGTCGTCGTCGGAGTCCGCGGCCTCCGCCGCTCAAATCGAACAATGGATCGCGGAACGCGTGAATCCCAAGGGTCGTGAGTACCTGATCGGGATTCGATTGGATTCTCTTCCCGACGTCACGTGGGCGGGACTTGACAGGGCGTGTCTCTCGGTCCTCGACGTGCATCCCGCGTTGCGTACCTCGGTGCACGCGCTGGATTCCGGCAAGGACTTGTCGTTCGTCCAGCGGGTGCATCCCACCCCGATGACGTCCGGCCTCGTCATCCGACCGAAGATCGACGGCGAGGGGGACGAACTCCAGACGCTCCTCGACCTGGAATCGATCGAGCCACCGCGGGTCGAGGGCTCGATCATGATGCGACCCGTCGCCTTCACCCGCGACGGCGGACTTGATTCACTGGTCCTGGTCTTCCACCATGTCGCGGTCGACGACCAGTCGCTTGGGATCATCGTCGATGATCTTCGCGAGGCGATCGGGGGATCCATGCCCGGGGCGGAGGATCGATCGTTCATCGAATGGTCTGAACGACGCTCGGATTCGAAGGACGGTGATGTCGAATGGTGGCAGGAACGGCTCGTAGACGTTCCGGTGGAGCTGGATCTTCCCGTGGTGGATTCGATCCCGCGAAGCTCCACCCGATCCCGCGAAGTCACGGCGCGAATTCCACGGGAGATGACCACTCGAATCGATCGACGACTCAAGATCGAAGGCGACACCCGAAGCGGCGTCGCGGTCAATGCGTTCAAGGAGACGCTCTTCGAACTCGACCTCGCGCGCGACGACCGAGTCTCGATCGCCACGCCGATGTCGCTGCGGGACCATCCGCTCGTCTCGCGGACGGTGGGGATGTTCCTCAACACCCTTCCGGTGGTGCTCGGAAGGAACGACGACTGCAAGGCCGCTTCGAACGCGTTGTGGGAGACCCGGCGTCATCGAAATCTTCCGTTCCTGAAGATCATCGACACGGTACCGCGAACGAAGAACGCTTCGCGGGCTCCGTGGCTCGATGCGTGCATGGGGATCATGGAGCGATCCGGTGCCGACGAATCGAGCTGGGCCCCGCTGTTCAGCGGTGCCACGGCGTTCCCCATCCTCGTGATGACCAGATGGTCGGACTCGGAGATAGAGGTCACCTGCCAGGTGCAGGAGCGGCACGGCGGAGCGAAGCTCGCGACCGAGATCATCGAGAATCTGATCGATCGAATCCAGCGTCACGCGATTTCGGGAGTGGATCGATCGTCTTCGGTCTCCGAGTTGCGGTCCGAGGTTCCGGTGGGGGAACGGCGGCCTCGCAACGTCGTCGAGATCGTCGAGGAAGTCGCGAACCGTTCCCCGGAGAACGTGGCGATCGAATCCGCGAATGGCGACAGGTCCGTCGATCATTCGATGCTTTCCCGGATGTCCAGAGGGCTGGGACGCCGACTTCAGGACGCGGGCGCCGAACGCGGGCGGCCGGTGGGGATTCTTCTCGAATCGAGCGTCGAACTGTCGATCGCGGTGCTCGCCGCCATGAGGATCGGCGGCGTCGCGATGCCGATGCCTCCGTCCACGCCGGCGCATCGACTCCGGCAGATGCTTCGACTCGCCGGCGCGAAGACGATCGTTCTTCCCAGGAATGCGCCGGTCCCCGGCTTCCTCGAGACCGACGGGGTGAGCGTCGTTCATCCCGATCGATCCGATGAATCGATTTCGGATCACGGAGATCCCTGCGAGGTCGCCGCGATCACCGGCGAAGAACCCGCATACCTCCTGTTCACCAGCGGTTCGACCGGTGAACCGAAGGGCGTGCTCGTCTCGCACGCGACGCTCGCCAATCTCGTCGATTATGAAGTCCGCCGCGCTCCGAAGACGGGAAGTGGACGATGCACGCAGTTCGCTTCCGTCGGATTCGACGTGTCCCTCCAGGAGATCTTCTCGACCTGGTCGCGGGGCGAGACCCTGGTACCGGTTCCCACGGCGGTACGACGGGATCCGGCCGAATTCGCCGCATTCCTCGAGGACCGACGAATCAGCCGCGTCTATCTTCCGCCGCTGCTGGCCCGCGCGGTCTTCGCGAATTCCGGAACGCCGAGCGCTCTGGAGGAGATCGTCTGCGCGGGCGAGGCGCTGCGGATCGACGACGGAATGAGGAAGGCCTGCAGAGGTCGTCCGTTCAACCTGGTCAACCAGTACGGCCCGACCGAGACGCATGTCGCGACGAGCGTCGATCTCGGTCGTGATCCGGAGGCGTGGTCGGACCTTCCCGGAATCGGACATCCGATCGACGGGGTGGTGATTCGAATCGAGGATGCCTCCGGCGAGCTCGTTCCGCTCGGACGATCCGGCGAAATCGTGATCGGCGGCGTCGCGGTCGGAATCGGCTATCTGGAGGACGGGCAAGGCGGATTCGAGGATCGGGCCGACGGCCGCTGGTACCGGACGGGCGATGTCGGCCGGGTCGAGGACGGAATCAGTTTTCAAGGCCGTGACGACGATCAGGTGAAGGTGTCGGGATTCCGGGTCGAGCCGCGGGAGATCGAAGTGGGGATCGCCGGCGTTCCGGGGGTCGAGGATGCCGCCGTCGTGGCGGTGAAGGGCGCGGATGGCGTCTCGCTTCGAGGTTTCTACGTCGCGGACCAGTCGATTTCGGCGGTGATGGTGACCGAGGCCCTGTCGCTCGAGCTTCCGGATTGGATGATTCCCAGGGATCTGACCCCGCTCGGGGTGATCCCACGCAGCGCGAACGGGAAAGTGGATCGCGCGCGACTCCGGGAACTTCCGGTCTCCGATGTCACGCATCGAGACCATGCCGAATTCTCCGAACGCGATCTCGAAGTGATGGCCGAACTGCACGCGTTGGTTCCCGAGATCTCGGATCTGAGATGTGGTGCGAACCAGACGCTCGGCAATGCGGGGATCGACAGTCTCGGTGCCATTCGCCTGCAGTCGATCCTCCAGCGACGGTTCGAACTCGCTGTTTCCGTCACCGGGCTTCTGGAGAAGACCGCGGAGGACGTCCTCGCGGACGTCCGGCGGTTCGGCGATCCGGATCGGAGCTCGGCATCGGCCCGAGGCATGACCCCGCCCGATCAACGCAACGACGCGGGGTCGCCAGCTTCGGATGCGGGGTCCGCTTCGGAATGGCGTCCGTTGGCGCCGATCGTTCGAGACATTCTCGCCAAGGAGGCGATGTCCGATCCCGGGATCTTCCATCTCGCCTGGCGGATCCAGCGGAGCCGTCCGTTCGATCGCGAGTTGATTCGCGACGACATCGAGATCGCGGTGCGCTCCTGGCCGACGTTGCGGAACCGCTGGTCTCCGAGCAAGGGGGTCCGAACCGTTTCGGCGGACACCGCGCCGAAGGTCGACATCCACTTCTTCGATTCGGATCCGGGGCCGGAAGTCGTTCAATCGCTCGTGATCCACCCGATGGATCTTGAACTCCAGGCGCCGATTCGAGGTGTGGCGTGGCCGTCGCCGGACGGTGGAACCACGCTGATCTTGATCGTGCATCACATCGCGGCCGATGGAGTGCTGGCCCGTGAGATGATCGACTGGCTTCTTCTTCCCGAGGAATCCCGGGCGGCGCGGCTTCCCGATTCGGAGCCGGTGGAAGTCGACGAGCGATCCGATCCCGGTTCGGTCCAGTGGTGGGTGAACCGTCTCGAGTCGAGTCTCGGGGGGCAGCGGCTCCCCCAGCCGCCGGAACGGGATCGACGCGCGGCGATGCTCGAATCCGCGTCGATGGCGGTCGACTCGTCGATGAACGATCGACTCGTCCAATACCAGCGTGACCACGCCCACGGGCGGGTCGCGGTCGCGACGGTCGCCTGGGCGATCGCGGTCGGGAGAAGTCTTGAAAAGGACACGGTGGTGCTGGGGGTGCCTTTCGCGACCAGTTCCGGCCAGGGCATCGCGGCGAGCGTCCTTCCGGTGGTGGTCCGATTGAAGGATGCGTTGGTGGTCTCGCTCGTGGATCAGGTCCGAGATCAGATTCGCGAGGGCATCATTCACCGGAACGCCTCGATGAGCGAGATCATCTCCGGTCTCCACGGCGAGGACGATCACTCCCGCGCGCCGTTCGACGGCGTGCTCACCATCGACGATCTCCGTCGGATTTCCAGCGATGGATCGTCCGTCGAATGGATTCCGATGCCCCGGAGCGCTTTTCAGTGTTCCGCGGTCCTCCCCACGAACGAGGGGTTGGGGACGCTGGGCATCTCCGCGGAACAGGGATTCCTGCAGGGTGAATCGGCATCGTCGATGCTCGAACGCTGGAGTCACCTCATCGATCAGATCCTGTCTTCGGTCATGCTCTATCGGGATTCGAATCGCGTCGATGACATCGATCATCTCACCCCCGGGATGCGATCACGACTCGCGGAATTCTCGAAGGGCGACGCGTGGGTGTCCAAGGACGCCGACGTACCGACGCGATTCGCGAAGGTCGTTCGCGAGCATGGCACGAGGGTCGCCGTCACCGACGGCACCTCGGAGGTCTCCTATCGGGAGCTCGACCACTGGAGCGACGAGGTCGCGGCCGGCCTGCTTTCCGTCGGCGTGCAACCCGGTGATCCGGTGGTGATCGAGTCAACGCGGGGGATCCCCACCATCGCCGGACTGCTGGGAATCGTGAAGGCGGGGGGCTGGTTCGTTCCCATCGATCTGGACCTGCCGCGGTCGGTCCGGGTGAATCAGATGAGAAGGTCCAGGAGCCGATTCGGCGTCGGTTCCCCCGGGTTCGCCGAACAACTCGAATTGAAGGGGCGATGCGTCGATCCGGAATCCCGCGAGGCGGTGCCCGGCGACGCCCCGGCGCGACACGTCGCAAGGGACGTTTCGGCCCCGCTGTACGGACTGTTCACCTCGGGCACCACGGGAACGCCACGTTGCGTGGTCGTGCCTCATCGGGCGGTCCTTCGACTGGTCGACGATCCGTTCTTCATTCGACTCGAGCCCGGCGCCCGCATGCTGCATGCCGCGCCGCTCGCGTTCGACGCCTCGACGATCGAGATCTGGGGGCCGCTTCTCAATGGAGCGACGGTCTGCTGCTGGACCGGACTTTCCGCGGATCTCGGTGGACTGGCCGACTTCAAACGGCGGGTCGAATTCGACCGGTGCTGGCTGACCAGCGCGCTCTTCAACACCTGCATCGACTCGATCCCCCGGTTCTTCCAGGGGATGAACACCGTGATGACCGGTGGAGACGTGGTTTCGCCGAGGCACGTCGCGCGGCTTCAGGAGCGTTTCACCGGCACCATGCTGGTGAACGGCTACGGTCCCACCGAGAACACCGTGTTCACGGCCTGCGAGGTGATACCCGCGGGGTCCGTCTTCCGGGATGAATTCGTACCGGTGGGACGTCCGATCCGCGGAACCGACATCGACATCGTGGACGACCGGGGCCGACTGGTGCCCCCCGGACGGATCGGTGAGATCGTCGCCTCCGGTGCCGGCGTCGGGCTCGGATACCTCGACGACGTCGGAGTGCCGCGGGCCACGGGCGGCTTCGTCGCCCGGAGCGAGGGCGAGATCCGCTACCGGACCGGCGATCTCGCCGCGTGGTCGACCGACGGACGGCTGCGGTTCATCGGTCGGCGGGATTCGCAGGTCAAGATCTCGGGGCACCGGGTCGAACTGTCGGCGATCGACCAGGCGTTCAGAAACGTACCTGGAATCGAGGATGCATCGACCTGTGTGATGCGGATGGGGGAAAGGTCGATGATCGGAACCGCGGTCGTCGCCCTCGATCGCTCCGAGTTCGACGAGGTGGCGGTCCGCGACGCCCTGTCCTCCCGGCTCCCCGAATGGGAGATTCCCTCCCGGATCGTGCTGATCGAAGAGATCCCGGTCACCAAGAACGGAAAACCCGACCGGCAGGCGACGTCGTCGATCCTCGCGAGTCGCGTCGACGAGCCGACGCTCGTGGACGCACCCTCCGGTTCGAAGATCGAGGCGATCATCGTCGAGGTGGCATCCGGAATGATCGCACCTCATAAGGTCGATGCCCGTCGCCCGCTGCGAACGCAGGGATTCGACTCGCTCGATCTGCTGCGACTGTCCCTCGAGCTCGAGAAGGTTCTGAGTCGACCGGTGGACGTCGGTGACGTGCTGCAGGATTCCTCGGTCGTCGGAATCGCGAAGCGGATCGGAGAGGATCTGAAGCGCGAGTCGGAACCGATCGTCGCGCTGAGACGAGGATCCACATCGTGTCGCGCCTCGGTCTTCTGCATTCCCGGGGTGGGCGGAACCGTCTTCAGCTTCAACTCCATACTCGACACGATGCCGAACTGGTGTCCGGTGTGGGGACTTCCCTATCCCGGCATCAGCGGCGAATCGAAACCCGCCCGACGGGTGGAGGAACTCGTCGACCGGTTCCTGGCAGCCGCCGCGGACCACGTGCCGCAGAATCCGGTGTTGCTCGGTTACTCCTTCGGTGCCTTCATCGCGTTCGAGATGGCGAGAAAGCTGAAGGAACGGGGGGTCGATCCGGTCGTCGTGGTGATCGATGCCGTGCCGGCGAGTCTCGATCGCTTCGAGCCTCGCACCAGGAAGATCAAGATTCCGAAGGACTGGAAACTCCGCATGGAGCACGTCTTCCCGAAGGCCATCGCCGATGCGATGGGCCTCAAGCGTTCCCGGTCGATGAAGCATCTCCGCGACGTGATCGCCGGCAGCTTCGAGGCGATGCGCAACTACGCTCCGGTTCCGCTCGATCACCCCGTGCATCTGCTGAAGACCCGCGAGACCGACTTCGCGAACTTCGCGAGCGAGGGGACGCTCGGGTGGTCGACGCTCGCGTCGGACGTACGCATCACGGAACTTCCCGGGAACCACCTCGAGGTGTTCCGGGTGGGCGCGATCGATCTCGGCACCACGGTCAGCCGTATCGTCCAGGCCGGACGCGCCGGACTCTGAGCCCGCGCTTCTCGATTCGAGGGCGGGCCTCCGGTCCGATCAACGGAGCCCGTCTGGAATCACGTACGGCCCGGGCTTGGTGACCCGCGTTCCGCACTCACCGCACTGGTTGCGGGAATCGTCGGCCCAGAACGCCTCCATCGCGTCGCGGAAGTGGACGACGATGTCCTTGCAGTCGAAGGCCTGGTCGTGAACGAGGTGTCCGCAGTTCTCGCAATAGAAGATCTGGTGCTCGATCTCGCCTTCGGGACGACGTCGTTCGACGACGAGACCGAGGGTGTCGGCGGGGCGGCAGGGCGCGTGCGGGACGTTCGCGGGGATGAAGAAGGTCTCGCCCTCCCGGATCAGGTGGTCCACGATCCTGCCGTCCTCCCAGGTCTTGAGGACGATGTCGCCCTTGAGCTGGATGAAGAACTCCTCGCTGTCGACCTTGTGGAAGTCGTTGCGGGCGTTGGGGCCGCCGATCACCATCGCGAAGAAGTCGCGGCCGCTGTAGAGGTACTTGTTGCCCACCGGCGGCTGGAAGTCGGCCTGGTGCCGGGCCGCCCACTCGAGGAGGTGGAGCGGGCCGCTCACGGACCCGTCCCGTTCGAATCCATCCGGTTCCGTGGGCGTGTCGGGATTCGCGGTGGCGTGATCGGTCATGGTTCGGACTCCGGGCGGGTTTCGACGGGTCGCGATGGTGGATCCGCACGCCCCCCTTCAGGGTAGCGACGAGGGAAGCCTCGACGCGAGCACGGATCTTCGCATACCTTCGAAACATGCCTTCGACGCCGCACGAGCCTGATTCCGATTCGACCATGGCGGAAGCGTGGGCCTCCGCCGGTTGGACGGCCTGGCCCGCCGCCGAACGACCGCTTCGAACCGTGATCCTTCTGATCTTCATCGCCGCCTTGTCGGTACTGGCCGGCATGATCGGTGGTGACGTTCTCTGGGGCGCGACGGGCGCCGCACTGCTGCTCGCGACGCTGAATCGCTGGTTCCTCCCGACCAGCTATCGATTCGACGAAGACCTCTTCGAGGCCGGATTTCCGCTGCGACGTCGATCGATCGATTGGAAGAACGTGCGCCGGGTCGTCATCGATCCCCAGGGGGGATGGCTCTCCGGACGGCGGATCGAATCGCGGCTGCGGGCCGGCGCGGGGCTCGATCTGTACTGGGGACGCGAACCGGATCGGGCGATGGACCTGGTGATGACCGCGGCGACCGCGAAGCGGGACGCCGGTGTGCCGATCGAGATCGCGGATCGACGCCCCGGATCGAAGGAACGCCGGTGAGCGAACGAAAGTCGATCGTCGATCGGATCCGGCACGCTTTCGCGATCGAGGACGCCGCCGACTTCGAGCCGACGCCTCGGGAGGCGGCGGCGGCCGAGAAGGTCTGCCGCGAGGTCGTCCGGCGACGCATGACGGTGCCCGCGGTGATGTTGCTGGAGATGTCTCGGCCGCTGAACTATCTCGGCGCCCAGGCCCTCCATTTCTTCCAGCCCTTCGGAACCGTGCTGATCGAGCCCGGCGGCTGGGAGACCTTCGCGAACTTCCTCGAGCGGCGGGGATCCGTCGAGTACCTGGCCCGCCTCATCGAGGACGCCGAGGCGGCGGAGGCGGCGACCGACGAGGATGGTGGTGCCGATCCTTCGGAGGCGGGCGAGAGCACCGGGGAAGAGGGATCGGCCGCATCCGGTCCCGAAGCGGATGATTCCGCGTCGCCCGACGCGTCCCCGGATCGCGACTGAATTCACGTCAGGGGCCCTGAATCGGGTACCTTCCAAAGAATCCCGAGGAAGGATCGGAAGCCGTCGGCTCCCGGACTTCACCGCTCGATCCCGACTCCAGACGATCCCGGACGACGCATGCACGCCGACCCAGACGTTCCATCCCTCGATCCCGACCGAATCAAGGTCATCGTCGCGACCGACTGCGGCTCGACCACCACCAAGGCGATCATGATCGAGGAGGTCGACGGCGTCTATCGCCAGACCTTCCGCGGTGAGGCGCCCACGACCGTCGAAGAACCCTTCGCGGACGTCACGGTGGGGGTGGTGAACTCGGTCACCGAACTCCAGGAACTCTCCGGGCGCCGGCTGATCGCCGACGACGGGACGATCATCCGCCGTTCGTCGATCGACGAGCAGGACGGCTGCGACATCTACATCTCCACGTCGTCCGCGGGCGGTGGCCTGCAGATGATGGTGGCGGGCGTGGTCCGCGAGATGACCGCGGCGAGCGCGAAGCGGGCCGCCCTCGGAGCCGGCGCGATCGTCATGGACGTGATCGCCAGCAACGACAAGCGACGTCCGCACGAGCAGATCCAGCGGATCCGCGAGCTTCGGCCCGACATGGTCCTGCTCTCGGGGGGGACCGATGGCGGCAACTCGACCCAAGTCGTCCAGCTCGCCGAACTGGTCGCGCCCGCGAAGCCGCGGCCTCGATTCGGCAGCGCGTACCAGCTGCCGATCATCTTCGCCGGCAACGCCTCGGCCCGGGACGAGATCGAACGCGTCTTCACCGCACAGGACGATGCCACCGGTGGATTCGACCTGTCGGTCGTCGAGAATCTCCGGCCGACTCTGGAACAGGAGAATCTCGGGCCCGCCCGGGACTGCATCCACGACGTCTTCCTCGAGCACGTCATGGCCCACGCCCCCGGCTACGACAAGCTGATCGAATGGACGAACGCCCCGATCATGCCGACTCCAGGTGCGGTGGGGGACATCCTCCAGACCATCGCCCGGACCCAGAAGATCAACGCGGTCGGCGTGGACATCGGCGGCGCGACCACCGACGTGTTCAGCGTCTTCGACGGCACCTTCAACCGGACGGTGAGCGCGAACCTCGGGATGAGCTACTCCATCTCGAACGTCTGCGCGGAAGCGGGCATGGACGACGTGCTCCGCTGGGTGCACCTCGACATGGAGGAACGCGAGCTTCGAAACCGCGTCAAGAACAAGATGATCCGGCCGACCACCATCCCGCAGTCCGGCGAGGCGCTGGTCTTCGAGCAGGCGGTGGCCCGCGAGGCGCTTCGCCTCGCCTACCAGCAGCACAAGGAGTTCGCGACGACCCTCAAGGGCGTCCAGCAGCAGCGGACGGTGGGCGACGTGTTCAGCCAGGAGGTCGGTGGTTCGAGCATCGTCGACGGCATGACCTTGGATCTGCTCGTCGCCTCCGGCGGCGTGCTGAGCCATGCCCCGCGGATGCAGCAGACCGCGATGATGCTGATCGACGCCTTCGAGCCCGAGGGCTTCACCACGCTGGCGAAGGACTCGATCTTCATGATGCCGCACCTCGGCGTCCTGAGTTCCGTCCACGAGAAGGCGGCGATGGAGGTCTTCGAACGAGATTGCCTCGTGATCCTCGGAACCTGCGTGGCGGCGAAGGGCCAGGGCAAGCCCGGCAAGCCGTGCTTCTCCTACCGGATCACCGGGGGCACGACGGCCGACGGGGCCCTCGCCTTCGGCGATCTCGCGATGGTGCCGCTGGCGGTGGGGGAGACCGCCGACGTCGAGGTCACGCCCGCCCGCGGTTTCGACCTCGGCAACGGTCCGGGCAAGCCCGTGACCCGCAACGTCCGCGGCGGAGCGGCGGGAATCATCCTCGACGCCCGCGGCCGAACGCTGCAGCTGCCCGAAGACCCGATGGAGCGACGGCAGGCGGTGACCCGCGTGGTCGAGTCCTCCGGCATGTACGACGATCTGGAGCTTGCGCCGACCGGCGCGTGAACGAATCATGGCCAAGGCCTACACCCCAGGACTCAAGGTTTCCGCCCGCACCACGCATCGCACGCGTCGGCTCCTGCCGATCCCCGGCGAGGTGAAGGTCGCGGTCGGTGACGTGGTGGAAGCGAACGACGTGGTCGCCGAGACGTTCATGGACGGCGACATCACGCCGATGAACATGGCGAACCGGCTCAGTTGCTCGGCCGGCGACGTCGCGGGCCTGATGCTGAAGCAGATCGGCGACCCGGTGAAGGAAGGCGAGCCGATCGCCCGCAGCAAGGGGATCTTCGGGGCCTTCAAGACGGAGGTCGCCGCCGATGCGGACGGCACCCTGGAACAGGTCTCCTCGGTGACCGGCCAGGTGATGATCCGCGGGGCGGCGATTCCGGTCCAGGTCCGGGCCTACCTGTCCGGCAAGGTCGTCGACGTACTTCCCAAGGAAGGCTGCATCATCGAGAACGACGTGATGTTCGTGCAGGGCATCTTCGGGATCGGTGGCGAGACCGAAGGGGTCATCCAGGTCGCCTGCGGCGGTCACGAAGAGACGCTCGACGCGGATGCGATCACCGCGGACATGAAGGACGCGGTGGTTCTCGGGGGCGCACGGATGACCGTCGCCGCGCTCCGCAAGGCGATCGAGGTCGGGGCCGCCGCGGTGGTCTCCGGCGGACTCGACGATCAGGACCTCAAGGAGCTCCTCGGCCGCGACCTCGGCGTCGCGATCACCGGGAGCGAGACCATCGGGATCACCGTGATCGTCACCGAGGGATTCGGCGACATCGCCATGGCGGCCCGCACGTGGCGTCTGCTCGCGGAGCGGGCCGGGCGGGTGGCCAGCGTCAACGGCGCGACGCAGATCCGGGCCGGCGTGATGCGACCGGAGATCCTCGTGCCGCTCGAGGCGGGCGAAAACGAGGACGAGGTCGATCCGACGCTGGCCCGCGAGGCCGGTCTGCTCGAACTTGGAACCACGGTTCGCGTGATCCGCGATCCCTACTTCGGACTCCTGGGCGAGGTGTCGGCGCTGCCGGCCGAGCCCGCGGTCCTCGGCTCGGGCTCGCGAGCCCGGGTCCTCGAGGTCCGCTTCCCAGGCGGTGACACGGCGGTCGTTCCCCGTGCCAACGTCGAACTCATCGAGGGCTGACGCATGAAGAGACCACCATCGCTTCCTCGTTCGACACCCCTGTTCGCCCTGATGGCGGTGCTGTCGCTGCTGTCGACGACGACCGCCGCCTTCGCGGCGCCGCCCGCGCCGACCGACGTCGTGGCGAAGGATCTTCCCGCGGACGGCGGTGGTTCGGCGCTGGTCACCTGGAAGATTCCCGCCGATGTCGACGGGCTCGAGGGTTTCCAGGTCTGGCGGACGGAGTCGGTGTCGGAGTCGAGCAGTCGAGGGGCGAACGAACGCGCCGCGGCGCTCGAATCGCTTCGATCGACGGCCTACGAGAACGAATACCGCAGGCTGGTGGACGTCGAAGGCCTCGCCCCCGAGGATGCCGCGATCGAGGCCCGGGCGGTCGCCCGCGCGGCGGTCGTCGGCAACCAGGGCGACGTGACGCCGGCGGAGACCGGCCCCAACGGGCGGTTCTGGGTGCTGGTCGACACCGTGTCGGCCGACACCGATCGGTTCGTGGTCGGTCAGCTCTCGGTGTCCGACGAGTACCAGTTCATCGTCTACACGGTCGTGAAGAACGCGGACGGATCGGTCGAGAAGAGCGCCGCCTCCCCGGTGACCGGCATGGTGCTCCCGGTGGCGAGCTTCGTCGACGTGAAGCGACTGCCGCTGCTGGTTATTCTGGTGGTCCTCTGCGGTGCGGTCCTCTTCTTCATCTTCTGGGCTCGAAGCGGCCGGCCGATGACCATCCGGAAGATCGCGGGGCTCTCCGCGGTCGACGAAGCGGTGGGTCGGGCGACGGAGATGGGCCGACCCATCCTCTACGTCCCGGGCATCCAGGACATGGACGATCTTCAGACCGTCGCCGGCGTCACGGTGCTCGGTCGGGTCGCGAAGACCGCAGCCGAATACGACGCGAAGATCGAAGTACCCGTCAGTCGATCGCTGGTCATGAGCGCCGCCCGCGAGACCGTGCATTCGTCGTATCTCACGGCGGGCCGGACCGACGCCTACAACCCGGACCTCATCTACTACGTGACGGACGAGCAGTTCGGATACACCGCCTACGTCTCGGGGCTCATCGTCCGGGAAAAGCCGGCGGCCTGTTTCTACATGGGTTGCTTCTACGCGGAGAGCCTGATCCTCGCGGAGACCGGCAACTCGGTCGGTGCGATCCAGATCGCCGGTACCGCGATGCCCAGCCAGCTTCCCTTCTTCGTCGCCGCGTGCGACTACACGCTCATCGGCGAGGAGTTCTTCGCCGCGAGCGCGTACCTCTCGGGCCAGCCCGATCAGCTTGGCAGCCTGAAGGGGCAGGACATCGGAAAACTCATCGTGGCCGCCGTGCTCGTCGTCGGCTGTCTTCTCGCCACCGTGGCCGTCGCCACTGGAAACGAGTCGCTCGCCGACGCGATCGCCTGGTTCAAGGGCTCGGTCCTGAGCGCCTGAGGAGCTACACGTGAAACGAATCGTTCCATTGTGGATCACGGCCATTGTCGGCGTCGTCCTGATCGTCTCGAACTTCCTGCCCGGAGCCCGCTCATGGGGCGAGGAGGCGACCACTTGGTTCGGCATCATCGCCGCGGTCGCGTTCGTCCTCGGTGGTGGCAGCCTGCTCAAGGTCCACCTCAAGAAGATCTCCGACCGGAACACCGGCTGGGCCTACTCGCTGATCGTGCTGGGGACGTTCGCGGCGACGCTGGCGGTCGGACTCTTCAAGCTCGGCGTCTCGCCGAACCCCGCGTTCCCCGACGTGCCGTGGAGCGGTGACGTCCAGGGCCAGGGGACACCGTTCTGGTGGGTGTACGAGTACGTGTTCAAGCCGCTCACCGCGACGATGTTCGCGATGCTCGCCTTCTACATCGCGTCGGCCGCGTTCCGCGCCTTCCGGGCGAAGAACTTCGAAGCGGTGCTCCTGCTCGGCACGGCGTTCATCATCCTGCTCGGCCGGACGTTCGCCGGGTACTTCCTCACCAGTTGGATTCCGGTCGACGGCCCCTTCAGTGGACTCCGGATCGAGGAGATGAGCGTCTACATCATGCAGGTCTTCAACACCGCCGGAAACCGCGCGATCATCATCGGCATCGCCCTCGGCATCGCCAGCACGAGCCTGAAGATCCTCATGGGTCTCGACCGCTCCTATCTCGGTGGAGGAGACTGACCCATGAATCTCATCGACCGCATGGCGAACATCGATCGCCGCTGGATCTTCCTGATGATGGGACTCGCGGTGGGGATTCCGATCATCGTGATCGGTCTCACCGGCCGGACGCTGCCCGAGAAGGCGACGCCGCTCGCTCAGGCCGCCTTCGACGTCCTCGACGATCTGGACCCCGGTTCGAAGATCCTCATGGCCTGGGACTTCGATCCCGCCAGCGAAGGCGAGCTCGGACCGATGGCCACCTCGTTCATCAACCAGTGCGCCCGCAAGGGCCACAAGATGTACTTCATCGCCCTCTGGCCGGTGGGGGCCCAGATGATCCGGTCGAGCACCTCGCGGGTGATCGGCGGCTACTACCCGGACCTCGTCTACGGCGAGGACTGGGTCGACCTCGGATTCAAGGCCGGGAACGAAGCGGTCATCAAGACGATCGTCACCGACTTCGAGCAGTACTTCCCGACCGACGCCCGCGGTACCGCGGTGGGTGAGATTCCGATGATGTCCGGAATCTCGAGCCTCGCGGACTTCGACGCGATCGTGAACGCGAGTGCGGGCTACCCGGGCAGCAAGGAGTGGGTGCTCTACGCGGCCACGCCGCTCAAGATGCCGCTGGTCATCGGCTGCACGGGCGTTCAAGCCCCGCAGATGTATCCGTACGTGCCGATCCAGGTGCAGGGTCTGCTCGGTGCGATCAAGGGTGCGGCGGAGTACGAGTCGATCGTCAACAACTGGGTTCGTCGTGATCGGATGCGGGAGGCGCTCGAGACCGGAGGCGTCCCGGACGCGAAGGCCGAGACCCTCGCCGCCGACTTTCTCTCCGAACCCGGGGCCGCGGCGACCTGGACCACCGGGACCGAGGCCGCCTCGATGACACCGGCCGCGAAGACCGAACTGATCACGCTCGCGACCGAACCGACGCCCGGGATATTCCTCGAGGCGCAACGGAGGATGGGGCCGCAGCTCGTGGCCCACCTGCTCATGATCGGCCTCATCATCGCGGGCAACGTCGTGTTCTTCGCGACCCGCCGCCGGGGAGGTGCTCGATGAATCGACAGAAGCTCACCGTCACCGTGATCATCGGGATCTTCCTGCTCCTGCTCGGGATCCGCGCCTTCTCCGGGCACGGACTCGGCCGGATCTACGTGGAGCGCGGTAGTGCGTCCTTCGTGAAGGTCGACGTCCCGAAGCTCGGCTCGGATGGTTCGGACGTGCAGTCGACCTGGGTGACGTCGACCTCCGATGAGGCGATCGACTTCGCCGAACCGACGTCGGAACGAATCGAATGGACGGCCGTCACGCCCGTTCCGCCCCGGGTGTACTTCGAAGCGAACCTGTCCAATGAAGCGCTCGAGGCAGCGCTCTCGAGTCCCGTTCCGAAGGGGATCTCCGAGTCGGGACTCGAAGCCGCGCTCGCCGACTGGCAGGCGAAGATCCTCGCCGTGGCCGCGANGAGCCTCGACGGCCGGGCCACGCCCGTGGTCGTGATCGACTGGGCCGCGTTGCGGACCGCCGGATATCGACGCGACACCGTGGTCAGCGCACAGACCGGCGGCGACTTTCGCAAGACGCTCGACGCCATCCTGAAGGCGGGTCGGACCGACGCCATCGTCGATCCGGCGACCACCGTGGTGGTCTCGGACGGTCGGCTGGCGGTGACCACGCCGGGTGCGACGCCCACGACTTCGATCGGTCTGAGCTGGCCGCGGACGATCGGGCTCTGGCTGGCCGCGATCTTCACGCTTGCGATCTTCTCGTTCCTCTACAAGGACAACGCGCTGTACAAGCTCGCGGAGTCCACGGTGGTCGGCGTGTCCGCCGGATACTGGATGGTGATCGGGCTCTGGGACATGATCGTCCCGAACCTGTTCGGCAAGCTCCTTCCCGGTTTCGTGCAGGGGAATCTCATGCCCGGGCTTTCCGCGGATGGGACGAACTGGGCCTACCTGGTGCCGCTGATCTTCGGATTGCTGCTCCTGATGCGGCTCGCGCCGAAGGGGCAGTTCTTCAGCCTCTGGACCCTGGCGTTCATCGTGGGCACCACCGCGGCGCTGCGCATGGTCGCCTACATCGAAGGTGACTTCCTGAGTCAGATCAACGCGACGGTGGCGCCGCTCTACCAGCAGGTGGTCAACGCGGACGGGTCCGTCAACGGGTACTCGAGTTTCTGGGCGAGCGTCCGGCAGATCACGCTCGTGATCGGGGTGCTCGCCTGCCTGACGTACTTCTTCTTCTCGGTCGAGCACAAGGGTGCGGTCGGGAAGGTGGCGCGGGTTGGAATCTGGTTCCTGATGATCACCTTCGGTGCGGCCTTCGGGTTCACGGTGATGGGTCGAATCGCACTGCTTGCCGCCCGATTCGAATTCCTGTTCGATGACTGGCTCTGGTTGATCGACCCGACCAACCAACGAACGGTGGCCGCCGCCGTCGGCTGTCTTCTCTAGTCGGACCACCGACCTCGGCGACGAATTAACGCGGCACCTCCGAATGGGGGTGCCGCGTTCTCGTAGGCTGGCACCGGAGTCACGGGGCGGCGGAGGCGGGGCGGGTCCCCGCGTGGACGACATGCGAAATCGAAGCGCATCAGGCAAGGAGCGGCGAGGAACTCGGGATGCGTGCGGCCGGATCAAGCCGGGGGATCTCTCCCTCGGTGCGCCCGGAATGTCTCTGGACCTCATCCGGTCGGGAGTTCCGGTGGATCGGGAATCGGGCGGGGTGAGCGGGACGCGAGACCGTCCTCGTCCCGGCGGGCGTGATGATCGCGGCGTGCGCGGGCGCTTCCGGCGAAGTTCGATCTTCGGCGCGGCGGCGATGGTCCTGGCGGCCGGTGGATCGGTTCAAGCAGGGCTGCTCGCCGGTTGGAACTTCAACGCCGCCGACACCTCGACGGGATCGCTCCTCGCGGATTTCGGTTCGGGGCGATTGGATTTCGCTTCGATCGCAGACCATCACGACCTCTTCGGGGGAACCTCGATGAATGCCTGGGATGATCTGACGCCGGGCGACGCACTTGGATTCCGGGGCCCGGGGGCCGAGTCGGGTTCGATGTTTCTCGACTGGGATCCGACCCCGGAGATCGGGGGTGGGCCGCGGAATCTCCAATGCTCCTTCGCGACGCGACGGAGCGGCACCGGCAGTGATCGGGTCGACGTCGATGCCTGGTCGGGAAGCGATTGGATTCCGATCGCCTCGATCGCGACCGCGACCGAATGGTCGACTTCGGTGGTCGCGCTTCCGGTGGTGCCTTCGACGTCGGCGACGCTTCGCTTGCGGTTCACGCTCTCCGGCGCATCGAATCCGCAGGGGACCGTGCGGTTCGACAATCTTCGCATCGACGGCGTGGCGGTCCCGGCCCCCGGGGTGCTGGCGACGATGGGATTGCTGGTGCCACGACTTCGTCCGCGACGTCGCCGCTGACCTGCGGATGCGGCGTGCGGGCCGGGGAGCCACGGATGAATCGAACCGAGGGCTCGATGGGCGCCCGAGGGTCGGATGCGAACCTTCCCACACGGGGGCGGCGGACCTTCGGACCGTCGCCCCTCGACGGGAGTCACGTCGCTCGGTACCGGTCCGCGGCTGGGATCAGCCCGGTCTTCAGCCCGCGACGACTTCGTACGACCCCTCGCTTCGTCGTTTCATGGTTTCATGGTTTCATCGTTCAGGAGGACGTCGCGGAACCGTCGTCGCCGGCGGGGAGCGAGTTCCGAGCCGCAAGATCAAGTGCGAGATCGATCGCGGCCCGCATCGATCCGGCGTCGGCCTTGTCACGGCCTGCGATGTCGAAGGCGGTTCCATGGTCTGGACTGGTGCGGATGATGGGCAGGCCGAGGGTGACGTTGACCGCCTGGTCCCAGCCGAGGAGCTTGACGGGGATCAGGCCCTGATCGTGATACATCGCGACCACGATGTCGAAGCGGCCGTTCGCGGCACCGATGAAGATGGTGTCGGCGGGATGGGGGCCGGTGACTCGGAGTCCGTGCTGAACGGCGACGTCGATCGCGGGCGCGATCACCCGTTGGTCCTCGTCGCCGAGAATCCCGTTCTCGCCGGCATGCGGGTTGAGTCCGCAGACGGCGATCCGTGGTCGGTCGATCCCGAGTCGTCGGCAGAGGTCGCGCCCGAATTCGATGGACTCGTGGACGCGGCCGATGGTGAGCACGTTCTTAACGTCCATCAACGGCACGTGTGCGGTCGCGAGCACCACCTTGAGCCGGGGTGAGACGAAGGCCATGGCCTGCCGTTTCGAACGGGTCCGGTGCGCGAGAAGCTCGCTGTGACCGGGCCACTTGAAGCCCGCGATCGACCAGGACTCCTTGCAGATCGGCGCGGTCACGATCGCGTCGACGTGTCGTGCATCGGATTGGGGAAGCATCGCGTCGGCGATGACCTCCTCCACGAACCGCTTGGAGAGGTGGCCACCGGCCCGGGTCGGGCCGGGTTCCTGCGGGAGGTTGAGATCGACGTCGTCGAAGTCGACCACGGTCACCGGCGGAAGCAGATCACCGCGGGCTCGATCGCTCGATTGCGCGACCCGGTACCAGTAGGGCCGGATGCCCGCCCGATCCGCGGCGAGGTTCAGGAGTTCGTTGCGACCGTGAATGATGAAACGGGCCCGCTCGTGAAGTCGGGGATCGGCGAGCGCCTTCACGACGACCTCGGGGCCGATCCCGGCGGGATCACCCATGCTGACGCCGATCACCGGCTGGTTGGAGGGAGACGGATCCATCTCAGGATTCTAGTCGCCTCGGCGCGCCGATTCGACGGTCGCGGGCCCGAACCGGGCGGGTTCAGTTCCGAATCTCGATCGTCGAAGATGGATGGGTGAGGACCTCGTAGACGAGTTCCACGTCGTCACCCAGCATGCGGACGCAGCCCATCGACCTCTGACGGCCGATCGATTCGGGTTCGATCGTGCCGTGGATTCCGTAGCCGTCCACGTCACGATTGGCGTCCTCGATCCCCTCAAGTCCGATCCAGTGCTCCCCGATCGGATTGGCGGGATCGTTGGCCTTGTATTCCTTCCGGGTCCGCGGGTTGATCCAGTGCGGGTTCACGAGCTTGGAGTTCACGCGCACCCGGTACAGACCGGTCGGCGTGGCGTTGAACTCCCCGAGTCCCACCGGCATCGACACCAGCATGGTTCGTCCGTCTTCGTTCCGCTGGAACAGGGTGATCGTGTAGTCGGACTTGTCCACGACCGCATCGAAGGTTCCGGTGGGAAGTCGCAGTTCCTGACCGATGCGGATCGCATCGGGGTTCGAGAGATTGTTGATCCGGGCGAGGAACATCTTGTCGACGTCCGCCTTCTCGCGACGCACGATTCGGTCGAGGCTGTCTCCGCTTCGAACCTTGTAGGTCGTGACGAAGGGATTGTCGGGAAGGTTGGGCCGGTCCAGCAGCGTGATCGCCGCCAGTTCCCGGGCGAGGGTCGTCGCGGACCTGCGATCGGCGACCGAGAGTCCGTCGGACACCCACGCCGTGGTCAGGACCTTGCGGGCCGCGATGGGATCGATCTTCGCGAGGCGTTGCGCGTCCGCGAGCGACGCGGACGCGGTCTTCGACGACGCGACATCGGGGCGGGTGGCCGGGGCCGTGGGGGTCGGGCGGGACGGCGCCGTCGGCGTTGCCGCTTCTCGAGTCTGCACGGGCGACGTCGATGCACCGCCGCTCGACCCGCCCGTACCGGTGGCTCGGGTGGTTCGTTCGGTCTCGGGGCGGACCGCGGCCCGGCCGGGGCCCGGATCGAGCGTGATCTCGCTGGGGACGGCCGCACCGTCGACGACCGGTTCACTGGTCGTGACGGCCACCTGTTCGGCACCTTCCGTGGTCTCGTCCTCGCGGAGCCACCACCATCCCGCGGCGACCACGCACGCCACGAGGAAGGTCAGAAACAGAAGCCTCCGCCGTTGTGGTCGCCGGCGGCTGCTCATGTAGGTGCGTCGGCTGGATGATCGACCGGACTGACTTGCAAGGGCCATCGAACGGCCTCCTTCGGCATCCGCCGAGCTGAGTCGAAAAGAAAACGAGATCCACCAGATGTACGAGGCCTTGGAACCAGCCGGTTTGGTCGTCTTCCTCGGGGAAGCGGGCCGGAGAGGAAGGGATCCTTGAACCGACGTGACAGCCTAGACACACGCCGTCCATGTCGGGTTCAATCGACCGAATCGTGGGAAAAAGTGGAAAAACAAGGTGGTGCGAGGCGGGTCAATTCTCGCTCGCGACCACGACCTCGTGGACGCGGACGTCGTGTGCCTCGCTGGCAAGGTCGTTACGGAGCTGGCGGGCATGGCACACCCCGACCAGGTGGACGGTGGGCGGGAGCGTGGCGAGAAATCGGTCGTAGTACCCGCCACCTCGCCCCAGTCGCCGTCCGTCCGGGGTGAAGGCGACTCCGGGCACCAGAACCAGCTCCAGCGACCGCGGATCCAGCTCCACGACCGGCGGGGCGGGGCTTCGAAGTCCGTAGCGATCGACCGCCAGCGAAAGCGGATCGAGGCCGCGAAGTCGTCCACAGGTCATCCGTCCGACGCGGGCCGAGACCACCGGCGCGGCCAGATCGATGCGGTCGTCCTCGAGCAGCGTCTCGATGGTCGGGTCCAGATCGATCTCGCCGGGGTCGGCGAGGTACGCCATGATCCGCTTCGCCGCCCGGCTTCGAACGATCTCGAGACACCGAACTCGGGCCGTCGCCGCGTCTCGGGCGCGACCCTCCGGATCACGATCGAGCATCACGCGTCGAACCTCGTCGCGGATCGCGGATTTCTCCATCATGCGTTCTTCGTCCCGGGATCCTCGCCGACGGACCGTCGTCGCCGTCTCAGATCGTCGAGGCGGTCGCGTTGATCGGCCTCGAGTCCACGGTCGGTCGGTTCGTAGAAGATGCGCTCGACCCCGAGGTAGCCCGTGGTTCCGACGCCGTCTTCGGCCTTGTGGGGTGAGCGGTAGGCCGGTGCGTCCGGGGCGCGTCCCTTCTTCATGCCGCTGATCAATTCGAGCGGTACGGGCTGGGTGCGTCCCTCCCGGACCTCCTGCATGGCCGACCAGATCGCGGTCGCGGTCGCGTTGCTCTTGGGCGCCATCGCCATGTGGATCGCCGCCTGGGCGAGGGGCAGTTGCGCTTCCGGCATGCCGATCTTCTCCACCAGATTCCAAGCCGCATCGGCGACGGCGATCGCACTCGGATCGGCCTGCCCGATGTCTTCGCTCGCGAGAATCGCGATCCGGCGGGCGACGAATCGTGGGTCCTCGCCGGCCTCCAGCATCTTGGCGAGCCAGTAGACCGCGGCGTCGGGATCCGAGCCTCGCATCGACTTGATGAACGCGCTGATGGTGTCGTAGTGACCGTCCCCGGATCGGTCGTACACCACGGCACGTCGCCCGATCGACGCCTCCGCGACCGCGAGATCCACCATGACGGCCGGGCCACCGCGTTTCACGGGTCGGAGGCTTCGGACCGCGACTTCGAGCGTGTTCAGTGCGCGACGGGCATCGCCCTCGCAGGCGTCCGCGATGTGTTCGATCGCCTCGGCCGTCGCCTCCACCGCGAGATCACCGAAGCCACGTGGGTGATCGATCGCCCGTTCCAGCAGTCGGACGATGGCGGATTCATCGAGCGGTTTCACCTCGAGCACCGTGGATCGACTGGTGAGGGCCGCGTTCACGGCGTACCACGGGTTCTCCGTGGTGGCACCGATCAGTGCGATTCCGCCGCGTTCGACACTTCCGAGAAGCACATCCTGTTGGCTGCGGCTGAACCGATGAATCTCATCGAGAAAAAGAATGGTCCGTCGTCCGTCGTCACCAAGCCGACGATCGGCGGCCGCCAGGATCTCGCGGATCCTCGGCACGCCCACTTGAGCGGCGTTCTCGCGTTCGAGGTGTGCCTCCAACCGATCCGCGATCAGCAGTGCGAGCGTCGTCTTTCCGGTCCCCGGGGGCCCGTAGAGCAACAGCGAGCCCACGATTTCGGCGTCGAGCATCCGCTGGAGGAGGCCACCCTCGCCGAGAAGGTGTTCTTGTCCGAGAACGTCCACGATGGAATCGGGGCGCAAACGATGCGCGAGCGGTTCCGCGGCCCGCCGATGCTGATCTCGTCCGTCTTCCCAGAGGTCTTGCACGTTCGAATCCTACCGTCGAGGGATCATTCTTCGCCTCGTGGAGCCCGCAGGCGTGCATCACGCGAGTACTTTACTTCGCTTTTCGGACCGCAACTGAGCCCGGATCCCGGTTTGGTCGATGGAAATCGGGATGGGATTTGGCGAGACTGTCCCATTCCTCAGATTCAGCACTCCTGCGAGTGCACCTCGAACCGGAGCCAGTCGACCATGTGTGGCATCGTCGCGTACATCGGACATCGTGAAGCGACCCCCATTCTTCTGGAAGGTCTCAAGCGACTTGAATATCGGGGATACGACTCGGCGGGCGTGGCGGTCTTGCGCGAGGATCGAGACACCTCCGAGGCGCTGGATCTGGTGAAGAGCGTCGGGCGGGTCCGGGTCCTCGAGGATGCGATCGCGGAGCACGGTGGACTTCCCGGTTCCATCGGAATCGCGCACACCCGTTGGGCGACCCATGGCGGCGTGACGGAGGCGAACGCGCATCCGCATCGGGATGACGCATCCCTCGGCCACGGCATCGCGATCATTCACAACGGCATCATCGAGAACTACCAGTCGCTTCGAACCTGGCTCACCGAGAAGGGGCACGTCTTCGAGAGCGAGACCGACACCGAGGTGCTGGTCCATCTGATCGGCGAACTCTACGACGGCGACCTCGAACGGGCGGTGCAGAGTGCGCTTCGCGAGGTCGAGGGCGCGTACGCCATCGCGGCGATCTGCCGTCAGGAGCCGGGTGTCATGGTGGTCGCACGCAAGGGATCGCCGCTGCTCGTCGGCGTCGGCAGCGACGAATACGTGGTGGCGTCCGACCAGAGCGCGATCGTCGCCCACACCAATCAGGCCTTCACGCTTGACGACTACACCGTCGCGAAGCTCACGCGGAATTCGTTCCGAACCTCGACCGTCGACGACGTCGAGATCTCGGCGAAGGTCCACAAGCTCGAGGTCGAGATCGAGCAGATCGAACTCGGCGACTACGAGCACTACATGCTCAAGGAGATCTTCGAGCAGCCTCGCGCCCTGCGAACCTGCATCCAGGGCCGGATCGACCATCGAGCCGGCCAGGTCCATCTCGGGGGCGTGAACGACTTCGGCCGCGAGCTCGCTCGCGCCAAGCGAATGGTGTTCGTGGGACAGGGAACGGCGCTCAACGCCGCGATGATCGGCGAGTACCTCATGGAGGATCTCGCGAAGATCCCGACCGACGTCGAATTCGCCAGCGAATTCCGATATCGCAACCCGATCGTCGAGGAGGGCACGGTCGTGGTCGCGATCAGTCAGTCCGGCGAAACCGCCGACACGCTGGCCGCGGTGCAGGAGGCACGCCAGAAGGGTGCGATGGGTCTCGGCGTGGTGAACGTCGTCGGATCGACGATCTCCCGCGAGACGGATGCCGGCGTCTACCTTCGGGTGGGGCCGGAGATCGGCGTCGCAAGCACGAAGGCCTTCGTCGGACAGGTGATGGTCAATGCCCTCCTCGCGACGTTCATCGGTCGTCGTCGGTTCCTCTCCCAGGAACAGGTGAACACCCTCCTCGACGAAATGACCGCGATTCCCGACAAGATCGAACGCGTCCTCGAACAGAGTGAACACATTCGCGAGGCCACCGCTCGCTTCGTGAGCCGCGAGAACTGGCTCTTCCTCGGGCGTGGCGTGAACTATCCCGTGGCGATGGAAGGGGCGCTCAAGCTCAAGGAGATCAGTTACATCCACGCCGAGGGCATGCCCGCGGCGGAGATGAAGCACGGACCGATCGCCCTGATCGACGAGGGCATGCCGGTGGTGTTCATCGCGACCCGCAACAGCCAGTACGACAAGGTGGTCTCGAACATCGAAGAGGTTCGAAGTCGCGGCGGCCACGTCATCGCGGTCGCGACCGAAGGCGATGACGAGATCGCGCGATTGTGCGAGGCGGTCTTCTACGTCCCCGACGTCATCGAGCCGCTCCAGCCGCTGGTCTCGGTGATTCCCCTGCAGCTGTTGGCGTATCACGCCGCGGTGCTCCGGGGCAAGGACGTCGACAAGCCCCGGAATCTCGCGAAGAGCGTCACCGTGGAGTGATGGCGGCGGGCGTGTTCCCGATCGAAGGCGAAGGGGATGCGGTCGGTCACGCGAGGCTTCCCGTCCGTCCGGCACGCCGCAGGATGCCGGGTCGTCGAAATCGGCGATATCGAAGACGCTCAGGTCGCTATTTTGGGAATCCACGAGGGCGGCGGAACGAATCCGCCTTCCGTGACTGTCCCTCTGCGCTCCCCCCAACTTCGGAACCGACCATGACCCTTCAGAGCCGACTCACCTCGACCATCGCCGGCGTCGTCCTTTCGATCGCGGGCACCGCCTGCTCGCAGTCCATGCCCGTGACCCCGGAGCTCCGGGAGAAGTGGAACGACAAGACCATGTTCGACCTGCAGGCGAAGACCATCGACGGCAAGGACGTCAAGTTCGAGGACTGGAAGGGCAAGACGATCCTCGTCGTCAACGTGGCCAGTCGGTGCGGGTTCACGCGGCAGTACGCGGGACTTCAGGCGCTGCAGGACCAGTTCAAGGACCAGGGCCTCCTGATCGTCGGCTTCCCTTGCAATGACTTCGGAGGGCAGGAGCCCGGAACCGAGACCGACATCATGTCCTTCTGCTCGTCGAAGTACGGGGTGGACTTTCCGATGATGTCGAAGGTGTCGGTGAAGCCGGGCAAGGGTCAGAGCCCGGTCTACGAGTTCCTCGGAACCCGGACCGGCAAGCTTCCCGGTTGGAACTTCTGCAAGTACCTCGTGCACGCCGACGGCACCACCATCGAGTTCTTCGACAGCCGGGCCGACCCGGGCAGCGTGCAGTTCAAGTCGTCGATCGAGAGGGCCATCAAGAAGGCCGCCGCCGCGAAGTCCGGGTCCAAGAAGACCGGATCCAAGAAGCAGACGACGTCCTTGGGCTACTGAGCGAGTCAATCAAACACAAACGTCTTCATCGCCCGGGCGTCCGACGCCTCGGGCGATGTGTCTTCTCAGCGGCGACGTCAGATCGATGACGGCGGCCGAGACCGCGAGCGCGAAGCCGAGCCCGGGCCCGATCACGCCGAGCGCCGTCGCGGTCGCCGCCACGGCGAGCTGCGGTCCCGCGACATCGGTGATCGAAAGGGACGCCCGAAGCGGCGAGGCGGCGGGCGCGCTCGAGAGTCGAAGGCCTGCATACCAACCGAGCCAGCGCCCGTCCCCCGCGATGACGATCAGCAGGAGGGCGAGACCCCACGGGACTTCGAGGAAGAACTCGCTGCGAAGCACGCAGACCGCGGCCAGCGAAGGCAGGAGCGCCTCGTCGCGGAGTCGGCGAAACCCTCGACGCAGACCCGGCTGGCGGATGACGGGGATGCACATCGGCAGGGCACAGACGCCCGCGACGCCCCATCCGGTTCCGCCCTTCCACGCCGCGATCGTGGCGATGCCGCAGGCGATCCAGATCGCCGTCGATGACCCGCGTTCGAGAAACGCCGATCCCTCGCCCGCGAGCCGTCGGTCTCTCGATTCGATCGACCAGCCCGCGATCCCCACGGCAGCGGCCGTGAACATCGCTTCGGGACCGAACGCATCGCGGCCGGTCATCGCGAAGACGGTCCAGGTGGCGAGTGCGGGAAACAACGCCGCCCAGGATCCCGCGGCCACCGAGTCGTCCCGGTCCGGGGTCGGCTCCAGCGGGCGTCGCGACGCCCGTCCGCAGGCGGCGGCGCCGGCGGCGAGCAGGATGCTCAGGACCGCCCAGGGTCGGGCATGCGTCGTCTCCACCGCTTGAAGCCGGGCTTCGAGCGGTCCCAGGTCTTCTCGATGCCGTACCGCCTCCGCGGTGAATTCCTCCGGCGGCAACGGCACGGCGGTCGCGGCGAACCGCCACGCCGCGTGGTCCCGCTCGACTTCCTGGATCCGGGCTCGTTCCATCTGACCGCCCATCACGATGCGGATCCAGTCGTCCGGGGCGATTCGACCCAGCACCGCCGGGCCGAGGATGATCCCCACCACGAGGCCTCCGATGATCCTGGCACCGGGGAGCCCGAGCCCTCGGAGCACCCGCGCCACCCCGATCGCGGCAACCATGGTCAGCAGCAGGAAGATGGAGAACGTCACGTCGATCCTCGGTGCGGGCGGGAGAAGGATGCCGCGTTCCCGATGATCGCGGCGGCGCTGGGCATATAGAGTACGAGGACAGGAGCCTGACCATGATTCGATCATCACGCCGCCGACGCACCCTTTCGGGGCTCGTCCTCGCAAGCCTCTTCAGTCCACTCGGGTGGAGTTCGACGGTCCACGCGGATCGGCTCGCCGACGCCCTCGGGATCGTTCCGGACGACGCGGTCGCCTGGCTCGTGATTCCGAGCCTGTCGGCCCTGAATGCCGACCTCGGTGACATGCTCGATCGGGCCAACCGCCCGGAACTGGCGGTGGCGGGTCGCCCGATCGACGTGATCATCTCGCAGTTCGGAATCGCAGCCGGATTCGACGAACGCGGGTCCCTCGCGGCGTGGGCCGAGTCCGGCGAATCGCTGGCGGAGGGTGACGGCGTCATCGCGGTTCCGGTCGAGGATGCATCCCGGTTCATCGATGCCAACTTCGAGCCGGACGCGGCCGAGGGGGCCTCGGCGCATCGGACGCGGGATGGTGAGGTCGTCCATCTCAGGGTGGCCGAGGCACACGTCCTGATCTCGTCGCGCGAGGATCTGCTCACCGACTGGAAGCCGAGCCAGAACCTGGCCGACGAACTTTCGAAGGGTTTCGGTCCGGACGCGTCGAGGGGAATGCGACAGGCCGATCTGGTCATGCGGGTCGACGGTGGAACGTTGCAGTCCACTCGCGACGCGGCGATCGAGGCGGCGGAAGCGAACGCCCCGGCGGCGGGAATGGCCGGCATGGCCGATCTCGGGATGGGATCGATGATCGATCGGCTGGGATCGGATGCGGCAGAACTGGTGATCGCGATCGACGTCGACGCCCTGGCGATCGGCGTCCGCAGCTGGACCCGTTTCGATGCGGACGGTCCGATGTCCGCCCTCGCGTCGAAGATCGAAGCACCGGTCGGGCCGGCATCGGAATCGGTGCTCGGCCGCCTGCCGAACCAGCGTTTCTACATGGCGATGGGCGTCGACTTCGACGGGCTCGGTGGTTATGCCGGCATGATGCGGCTGTTCTCGGCGCTGGACGTCGACGCGACGATGGTGCCCGGCTGGATGTCGAAGATCGGTCCCTCCATGCACGGCATGGAATTCGCGATGTACCCCAGCAAGCTCGGCGTCGCGATGGGCGGCGCATTGAACGACGCTTCGCTGATCCTCCTGACCGACGATCCGGATGCGGTGCGATCGGCGATGGCGGATGCCGTTCCGGCGATGTCGGGCGTCACCGGGGCGCTCGAACGAAAGACGACGTGGGAGAAAGATGTGAAGCAGCGAAAGGGTGGCATCGCCGATGAATTCGAGATGACCGCGGCGATCGCGAAGGCGAAGCAACGAGACGACTCGGGAACCGTCGGCGAGGCCTCGCTCCAGCTGACGGTCGAGAAGATGATGTTCGGGCCCAGAGGTCTGAAGGGGCTCGGACGGGTGGTCGGCGGCGGCTACGTGATGACCTTCAGTCGCCGACCGGACGTGCTCGCGCGGGCGGTCGAGGCCGGGGTGGGGACGCCGGGGCTCGATGCCGACCCCACACTGACGTCGATGCGTTCATGGCTGCCGGCGAATCCCGACGTCGAGATGTTCATCGATGTGGGGCAGCTGGGGAGACTGGCGCGGCAGGTGGCGAGCCTCGTACCCGGGGCGGACGGCATGGTGCCCGAGCTGCCGGCCGACATGCCACCGATCGGATTCGGACTGGCGTTCGGCCCGGTCGACGGCGAAGCCCGTCTGGAGTGGGCGATGGTCGTACCGAGCGAGGTGGTCGGGCTCGCGGTCGGAAACGCCATCTCGCAGGCGATGGAAGGCGTTCGGGGTGAGGGCGGCGAATGAACGGCGCGCGTTCCTGGCGTCTGGGACCGAACCGGCGCGTCGCACTCGAGCCCTGGTGCCTGATGGGCGTCTTGAACGCGACGCCGGACAGTTTTTCCGATGGTGGCGACCACCTCGATCCCGAACGGGCGATCGCGACCGGGCTCGAAATGGTCGAGGCGGGTGCGACGGTGCTCGATGTGGGCGGTGAGTCGACCCGACCCGGCGCCGCGTCGGTGTCGGTCGACGAACAGATCGCCCGCGTCGTGCCGGTGATCGAGGGCATCCGGCTGCAGGCATCCGGCCGGTCGGTGGCGATCACCATCGACACCACCCGGGCGGCGGTCGCGGAGGCGGCGTTCGTCGCGGGGGCGGATGCGTTGAACGACGTCTCGGCCGGCACCGAAGATCCCGACGTTCTGGGGATCGTGGCCGATCGCGGCCGGGGCATCGTCCTGATGCATCGATTGAAGCGACCCGCCGAAGACGCCTACAGCGACGCCTACGAACGATCGCCGGTCTACGCCGACGTCGTCGAGGACGTGCTGGCCGTGCTGCGGGCGCGGGTGGCGGCCGCGATCGCCGCGGGCATCGACCGGGAATCGGTGGCGATCGATCCCGGGCTCGGTTTCGGGAAGACCGTGGATCAGAATCTTCGTCTGGTCGCCGGGCTTCCGGCGTTCGTCGAGACCGGGCATCCGGTCCTGGTGGGGGGGAGTCGAAAGAGTTTTCTCGGCGCGACCTCCGGCACGGCCGAGGCACGCGATCGAGATCCGGAATCGGCGGTCCTCGCGGTCGAGGCGTGGCGTGCGGGGGCACGGTTCTTCCGGGTCCACGACGTGGGAATTCACGAACGATCGCTCCGGATCACGTCCGCGATCGAGCGGGCGGGACGAGCCTCGCCGGACGATTCCGGCTGAATCATCCGCCGTGGGGCGTTCCCCCCGGTCGGTCTCGGGGATCCGCAACCGGTCTGACCGAGTGGTCTCCGAACGGCTACCATTCGCATCCTGCTCGGGCGGTCGGAGGAGACCGTCGAGACCGATCCACCAGATGACGCCGCCTCGCGCAGGCGATCTTCAAGGAGCCGTTCGAATGGCCAGCACCGCCGTCTTCGAGTTCACCGACGCCAACTTCGACACCGAGGCCATGCAGTCCTCCCAGCCGGTCCTCGTGGACTTCTGGGCGGAATGGTGCGGCCCCTGCCGAGCGCTCGCACCGACCATCGATGAACTCGCCGGCGACTACGAGGGTCGCGCAAAGATCGGCAAGGTCGACGTCGATTCCAATCGCGAGGTGGCCGCGAAGTTCCAGATCATGTCGATCCCGACCATCGTGATCATGAAGAACGGCGAAGTGGTCAAGAAGGTCGTCGGCATCGCCGACAAGGCCGATCTCGCGGCGGCGATCGACGCCGCGATGTGACCTCGGCTCCGCCTCGATCCTGCAGGTGACACCGTCGCCCGACCCCATCGGTCGGGCGACGGTTTTTTTGGAACCTCCCACCGCGGCACGCTCGATGCGGGCCGCTCAAATCGGCAGAATGGAGCGATGCCCGATCTGCATCGAAGTCCGTTTCTCCTTCTGGTGACGCTCATGACCACGCTGGCCTCGCATGCGGCCGGGGCCGGCGACCCGACCCCGATCACCACCAACGATCTGCTCCGCCTGCGGACGATTCGAGACGTCGAAGTCGATCGCCTCGGCCGATTCGCGATCATCACGGTCGAGTCTTTCGAGCGCACCGGAGACGTCGACGAACCGATCCGCCCCGGTGATTGTGCGACTCGTCGACACCTTTACCGCATCGATCTCGAGGACGTCGACGCCTCCCCGCGGCAGTTGACGTTCGGCGATCGGCGCGACTCCGGCCCCGTGCTCTCCCCGGATGGAAACCGACTGGCGTTCGTGCGGGCCGGGGAGTCCGGATACGAGGACGGTGACGACGCCGGTGCGCAGATCTGGGTCCTCCCCCTCGGCGGTGGCGAGGCGCGTCAGGTGACGGACCTCGACGAGGGTGCCGGCCGACCACGGTGGGCGCCGGACGGTGGATCGCTGGTGGTGGAGTCCCGTCGCTCGCTGGCGGAGATCATTCGCGAGGATGGTGCGCCGACCTGGGGTCCGACCCGCCCCGGCCGCATCCGGCACGATGAAGACGATCGGGTTCGATCGGAGGCGGGCGGAGTCCGACCTGATCCCGGCGGCACGCTGGCGGAGGTCCGGGCGTGGTTGGAGGGAAACACCGCCGAACGCAATCCGCGACTCGTCGATCGAATCGCCTTCCAGGGCGAGAAGGCGATCGAGGAGCGGGTTCGACTGCGTCAGGTCTATCTGGTGTCGCTGGGCGAGGATGCGGGACCGCCTCGCCGGCTCGGTCGTGGTGCGGTCGACCGGTTCGATCCGGTGTTCTCGATCGATGGACGCAGCGTCTTCATGGCCGCCCGAAGCGGGGAGGTCCATCCCGACGAGATCCTCGACGCGCGACTGGAACGCGTGGATCTCACGGACGAGGCATCCTCCACCGTGTTTCTCGAAACCGTCGGATGGGCGTTCGTCGATCCGATCCCGGGTCCGGATGGAAGTCTCGTCGCCTTCAAGGGACGACCCACGGACGAACCGTTCTATCGCGGCACTCGCATCGGGCTCATTCCGGCCGCCGGTGGCGAACCGATCTGGGCGACCGACGGGGCGGCGCTCGACGTCGACGAATTCGAGTGGTCGAACGAAGCGGCGAAGATCCTCTTCACCGCGGCGAACGCGGGCGCCGTGCCCCTCTTCGCCGCCAGTCCCGCGACGATCGAGCCGATCGAACTCGTTCGGCTTCGAGACGGCCTCCCCGCTCAGGTCGACCGTTTCGCGGTGGGCGGTGACGTGATCCTGTGGTCGGAGTCGTCTTCGGCGAATCCTTCGGTGCTTCGCCTGCTGGCCGACGGGACCGAACGGCTGGTCTTCGATGCGAACTCCTGGCTGGCCGAACGGCAGGTGGTACGTCCGACGGAGGGGTGGGTCGAGCGACCGGATGGTCGTCGCATCCAATACTGGCAGATGCCACCGCTGGGGATCGCGTCCGGTGATTCGGCGCCGATGATCCTCGCGATCCACGGTGGCCCCAGTGCGATGTGGGGTCCCGGCACGGCGTCGATGTGGCTGGAATGGCAGCTCGCGGCAAGCTGGGGATTCGGCGTCGTGTACTGCAACCCGCGTGGTTCGGGCGGCTACGGCGAAGCGTTTCAGCGGGCGAATCATCAGGACTGGGGCCCGGGTCCTGCTTCCGACTGTCTCGCCGTCGTTGATGCGGCGTGCGCGCGGGACTGGGTGGATTCGGATCAGCTGGTGGTGACCGGGGGGTCCTACGGGGGATACCTCACGGCCTGGATGATCGCGCGCGACGACCGATTCAAGGCGGCGGTCGCACAGCGAGGGGTCTACGACCTCGCGACGTTCTACGGTGAGGGAAACGCCTTTCGACTCGTGGACTGGGCGTTCGGTGGTCGTCCCTTCGAGCCGCGTTTCCGCGAGCTGATCGAACGCAACAATCCCTTCGATGACGTGGCGGACATCGAGACGCCGCTGCTCGTGCTGCATGGGGAGAAAGACCTGCGAACCGGAGTGAGCCAGTCGGCGATGATGTTCCGGGCGCTCCGTGATCTGGGGCGTCCCGTCGAGTACGTCCTGTATCCGGACGCGGGACACGATCTGAGCCGAAGCGGCGATCCGGTGCAGCGCATGGACCGGCTCGACCGGATTCTCGAGTTCTTCACGCGGTTCGTGACGGCGAAACGATTGCGGCCTTCATCGCCCACCCCGACACCCTGAGGCGGTTGATTTCCGGGCCTCGTCGACCGGGCCGGTCAACGGGCGTGAATTCCATCGGGTTCCTTGCCGTGCGAGGAGGAGGGGGGTATTCTCTTTCCCCTCGGCTCTCGAGCCGAAACCTGCGTCGTCGAGCCCCATCACTCGGCGAGGCACCTCAGGGGCCGTAGCTCAGTTGGGAGAGCGCTTGCATGGCATGCAAGAGGTCGTCGGTTCGATCCCGATCGGCTCCATTCGACGCGACCCGCCCGACCCCGTCGTGGCGGGTCGTTGGTTTCAGACTTTTCATATTTGCCATTTTCGGTCGGATGAAACGGTCTGGATTCGGTGTTGGGAGGTCGGTGAGTTGGTAGTCTTTCCAGAACGTGGACGTTTCCGCGTGATGATCGTGACGACCTGGGAATAAGCGACTCGGCGCGTTTCACCGCCGGGTATCGAGGGAATGTGATGATGAGCGAGAGCGGATTCGAGCAACGTGAAGAAGGCTTCGAAGCCAAGTTCCAGGCCGAAGGCGACCAGAAGTTCCGACTCGAGATGCGTCGGAACAAGCTCTTCGCCAAGTGGGTCGCGGGTCAGCTCGAGCTTTCCGGCGATGACGCCGAGGCCTACGCCAAGTCGGTGATCCGCGCCGATCTCCAGGAACCTGGTGATCAGGACGTCATCGCCAAGGTCAAGGCCGATCTCGCCGCCAAGGGAATTGAAATCTCCGCCGCCGAGCTCCAGGAGGAGCTTGACCTGTGTGGTGAGGACGCCGCGGCCGAAAACGGCTGAAAAGCCGTTCGGGCGACCGGATGATCCGATGACCTGGTGATCGAGGCGACCTGCCGAGCCCCCGCGGGCCGGGCCGGAGGCCTGTCCGCTACGCGATGATCTGTTGGATCGGTGTGGCGCCTTCGACCCCGACGAGCTTCTTGTCGAGGCCGGCGTGGAAGTAGGACAGTGCGTTCGGGTCGAAGCCGAGCTGCTTCAGGATCGTGGCGTGGAGATTCTTCACGTGGAAGCGATCCTCGACCGCGGCGGAGCCCAGCTCGTCGGTCTGGCCGACGCTCACGCCACCCTTGATGCCTCCTCCCGCCATCCACATCGTGAAGCCGGCGGAGCAGTGATCGCGGCCGGTGCCCTCGGCGTACTCGGCGACCGGCTGTCGGCCGAATTCCCCGCCCCAGACCACGAGCGTCTCGTCGAGCATGCCGCGCTGCTTGAGATCCTTGAGCAATCCCGCGATGGGAAGATCGGTCGCNCCCGCGTGCTTGGTGTGNTTGAAGACCAGATCGCCATGGGCGTCCCAGTTGGCATCGTTGTGGTTGCCACCGGAATAGACCTGGATGAANCGGACGCCACGCTCGGCGAGGCGACGGGCCAGAAGGCACTTGCGTCCGAACTCCCGGGTCCGATCGTCGTCGAGCCCGTAGAGCTCCCGCATCCTGGTGGGCTCGGTCGAGAGATCGACCGCCTCGGGCGCGGAGGCTTGCATGCGATAGGCGAGTTCGTAGCTGGCGATCCGACTCTCGAGATCGGGGTTGCCGGGATGCTTCGCGGCATGCGCCCGGTTGAGGCGATCGAGCCGATCGAGCATTCGCCGCTGAACCGATCCCCGTCGCGATTCCTGCGGCTCCAGATCGAGGATGGGCTCGCCCTTGGGTCGCAGGACCGTGCCCGCGTAGCTCGCGGGCATGTATCCGCTCGACCAGTTCTTCGCACCCGAGATCGGACCGCCGGTGTGATCCAGCATCACCACGAAGCCCGGGAGGTTCTCGTTGACGCTGCCGAGTCCGTAGTTCGCCCAGGAGCCGATGGCCGGCGACCCCGAGAGGATCTGGCCCGAGTTCATCATGAGCATCGCCGAGCCGTGCAGCGGGCTTTCCGCGTACATGCTCTTGATGAAGGCGATGTCGTCGACGCAGGTGGCGACGTTCGGAAACAGTTCGCTGACCCACGCGCCGCTCTCGCCGTGTTGCTTGAAGTCCCACTTCGGACCGACGACCCGGCCCTGGTTGCGTTCGCCGCCACGTCCCTTGACCTTGACGTCGATGGTCTTTCCGTCCAGCCCGTAGAGCTTGGGCTTGTAGTCGAAGGTGTCGACCTGGCTGGGGCCGCCGTACATGAAGAGGAAGATCACGGTCTTCGCCTTCGGCGCGAAATGGGGGCGTTGCGGGGCCAGCGGATTTCCGGTGGCCTCGAACGGCGTCGCACCATCGGCGGCCNGGGCCTGTTTCGCGAGGAATCCGTCGCCCGCCAGCATGCTGGCGAGGGCCACGCCGGTGAAGCCACCCCCGGCCTCCCAGAGGAACTCGCGCCTGGTTCGACCGCAGAAGGTCCCGTGTTCGCGTTCNGAGTTCGTCGCCATGAGAAGGAGTCCGTGGGGAGGNATCGTACGAAGGGNAGGGCCGTCAGCCGACGTGAAGGAACTCGTTGAGGTTGAGCATGATCACGCAGAGCGCATCGAACGCTTCGGCTTCAGGGAGCTCCTCGATCTCGAGGAGTTCCGCGTGGAGTTCGAGCATCTCGTCGATCTCCGTCGTTTCGGGGGGTCGGCAAAGCACCAGTTCGAGGCCATGCCGGATCCTGGCCTCGAGGCCTTCCGGGCGGGCTTCGATCAGCCGGGAGGCGAACCGGCTCGCCTGCCGGTCGATGAAGTCGGAATTCATCATCATGAGCGACTGGGTGGGGACCGTCGTCGCGAACCGNACCGAGCATGCACGGTCGGTGTCGGGTTGATCGAATCCCTCGAGCAGTGGATGTCGCAAGGATCGCTTCAGGAACACGTAGAGACTCCGACGGCCCGCCTGCTCGGGCGTCGCGGAGCCCCAGGCGGCGTCCGGTCGCGATGCGGTTTCGAGGACCGCCCGGGGAAGCGGCGGATAGACGCCTTCGCCACCGAGTTCGGGGTTGAGGTTTCCCGAGACGGCGAGGATCGAGTCACGAACCTCCTCCGCGGTCAGGCGTCGGAGATCGAATCGCCAGAGCAGATCGTTGAGTGGATCCCGTTCGAATGCCACGGGGTCGAAGCGGCTCGACTGTCGGTAGGTGCTCGACGTCAGGAGAAGCCGCGTCATGGCTCGTCGGGACAGGTCGCGACGCGAGAATTCGGTGGCGAGCCAGTCGAGCAGTCGTGGGTGGGTCGGTCGGGTGCCGAGGAAACCGAAGTCGTCGCTCGATCGGACGAGCCCGCGTCCGAAGAGATGCTGCCAGAGTCGATTCGCGGCGACCCGCCAGGTGACTCGATTGTCCTCCTCCACGAGCCATTCGGCGAAGGCGAGGCGAAGTCCGCTGGATTCCCCGTGCGCGGGNGGGGCGGGCGTGAAGTCGGCGCCACCCAGAACCTTCGGGACCCCGGGCGAGACCAGCCGGCCCGGACTGTGCGCATCGCCCCGGATCAGGATGTTGGTCTGGGGCGGTACCGGACCGCGGGACCTCGCGCACAGGATCAGCAGCGAATCCGTTCGCGGAGGTTCGAGGTCGAGCAGTTCGTCGCGGAGGCGGGCGAACTCCGTCGCCGCCTCGGGGCCGCTGGTGCTTCGAATCGATTCGACCATCGCGTCGTCGAGCCGAACGCCGAGCGCGAGACCGGTGATCTCCTCCGAGGCGAGCGGGCGATCGTGGATTCGAATCTCGTCCAGCGTGCCGGTGAAGCCGCCGCCGCCGGGATGCGCCCGGCCGACGGTGAGTTCGGCGATCGCATCGAGTGCCTGGGCTCCACCCCGATCGGCGTCGACCTCGATTCCGTCGACGTACAAGGCGACTCGTCTCGTCGAGGTGTCGCGGGTGAGCGCGACGTGGTGCCATCGGCCATCGTTGAACCCCGGTCCCGAATTCACGAAGGTCTCGGGGCGGCCGACACCCGCGGCGATGATTCCCGGGCCGACCATGGCGATCCCGAAGTCGTTCACGATGCCCGAAACCTCGCCATCGATCAGTCCCGAACCGAGGAACCATCGCGGGTCGCTGGCGGAGCCTCTGGCCTGGGCGGTGGTGCGGAGCCAGAAGCTCACGGTGAACGACTCGTTGGCGGAATTCGGGATCTTCGCGCGGTCGTCGCCACCGTCGAATCCGAGGGCGGCGCCCGAGCGACCTTCNCGNCCGAGGCGTGCGTCGACGATGCGGCCCGGATGATTNCCGGTCGAATCCCGGAGCACGCCCTGTTNGGAATCGTCCATCGGATANTGGGCGACGAGTCCCGCGTCGATCGGATCGGNGCCGTCCGATGCCGGAACGGATGCNGCGTGCGCCTCGAGCGCCGCGAAGGTNTTCGCGAAGTCCGCTTCGTAGCGGTCTCGCGATTCGGCGAAGGCCGCCTCTCCTTCGGCGCCGAAGTGCAGCGGGACCTGGCGGGTCACGTTGTTCGCATCGATGGCGTTCCCCATCCGCTCCTTGTAGGGGGCGAGGTCGCGGAAGATCGCGGCGAGCCGGTAGTAGTCGCCTTGAAGGATCGGATCCCGCTTGTGCTCGTGGCAACGCGCGCAGGCCACGGACATGCCCATCATCCCTCGACTCACCACGTCGATGATCGAATCCAGATCGTCGTTCTTGGCGAGTTCCACGTCGGTGGGCTCGTCGTCCCAGATTCCCAGCCGGTAGAAGCCCGTCGCGGTCAGGGTCGAGAGATCGCGGTCCGGAAGTTCGTCGCCGGCGAGCTGTTCGACGAGGAACCGGTTCCAGGGGAGATCCTCGTTGATTGCGCCGACGACCCAGTCCCGGTATCGCCAGGCTTCGGGCTTGGTCCGATCCCGCTCGTAGCCGTCGGTGTCGGCGTAGCGAACCGCATCGAGCCAGTGTCTCGCCCACTTCACGCCGTGCTGNGGCGACTCCAGGAAGCGATCGACCATGCGCTCGTAGGCATCTGGTGCATCATCGTCGATGAACGCCGCGATCTCCGCCGGTGTCGGCGGAAGGCCGGTGAGGTCGAGGGCGACGCGGCGGACGAGCGTGTGCCGATCCGCTTCGGGGGCGGGTGAGAGATCCGACGCTTCGAGTCCGGCGAGCACGAAGGCATCGACGGGATTGCGAACCCACGATCCTCCATCGACGGCGGGGACCTGCGGACGAACGAGCGGTTGCCACGCCCACCAGCCACCACCCACCGGAATGTCGGTCTCGGCGTCGGCATCCGCGGGGTCCGCGCCGATCCCGTCCGCCCACGTGGCGCCTTCGAGCACCCACTCGTTCAGGATCGCGATGTCGTCGTCGGAGAGGCGTCCCTTGGGAGGCATCCGGTAGTCCTCGTCCTCCCAGGAGATCATTCGAAGCAGGAGGCTCGATTCCGGATGCGNTTCATCGAACGCCGGACCCCGGTNGCCNCCNTGGATCATGCCCGGNCGATGGTCGAGCCGCANGCCGCCTTTCGGACGACCGTCGGCGCTGTGGCAAGGCAGGCATTCNCGTTCGATGATCGGCCATGCCTCCGATTCGAAGAACGCGGACCGNCGGACNATGTCTTCATGCTGCGCGNACACCTCGGACNCGAGGGNACCGATCGACAGGGCCANGGAGACCAGNGGAATCATCGACATCATCGACATCGCCGGGGTGGCGACGGCGGGNCGATCGCGATTGCNTCTGTTCTTCNTNATCATGTTGANCATGTGGAGCACACGTCCGTCNNTTCNGATCGATCTNTCGGANGACCNCGNGANGATTCTAAAGGCGGGACCGGAGATCAACGAATCCTGATCCGTGATCGGATCAAAAAAACNGCGNGATANCCTCGTNNNNTGGATTCTCAGCCGCCNAAACCCGGTCGTNCCGGCTGCTGCCGGAGACGACGAAGCGGATGTGCGAGGATCTCACGGGCGGACAGCATTCCGACGAGGTCGTCGAAGAGGATGGGGCGGAAGTCCCAGCAGTCGACGCCGACGTCCGTCGATCGTCCGATCTCCTCGAGCCGTCCGTGGGTGTGCCCGTAGAGGTGAAGGGATCCGTGACGTCCGCCGCGCCAGCTGCGCATCGGATAGTGGCTGCAGAAGACCCGCCTCGCATCGCCGCCGAGCTTCACATCGAGCAGATCGTGCACCCCGTCGAAGACATCCTTGAACTTCCGCCGATCCGGGTCGTGGTTCCCACGGACGAGGATGATCCGATCGGCGTGCAGCCGCTCCCGGATCCGGGCCGCGACCCCGGTCTTCGCTCGAGTCCCGCCGCAGTCACCGACGAAATCCCCGAGGTGGACCAGCAGGTCCTTCGGTCCGACGGCGGCGTTGCAGCGTTCGACGATCGCGGACTCCATGTCGGCGGTGTTCGCGAAGGGTCGGTCGTACCGAAGACACGCATCGGACTGGCCGAAGTGGGTGTCGGCGGTGACGAAGATCCGGCCCTCCGTCGTGAGTGTCGTCGTCACGGACCCGACTCGCGAAGCGGGGTCATGCGCGGTTCGTCCTCTTCCATCGGCGCCGCGTCTTCGATTCGAACGAGCGTGATCCCGGCGAACTTCATGACGTCGTTCCGCGGTGAAGCGAGTGGAAGCAGCCGGGCGACCGTCTCACCGGTCTCCGTGATATCGATCTCACCCATTGAGAACGAGCCGAACCGGGTCCAGCCGTCGGTCGCTTCGGTTCGGGAATCGACGGACGATTCTCCCACGCTGAATCGAATCGGCGTCTCCGCGTCCCGTCGAGAACATGCCTGGTCGATCATGACGCGGAATCGTCCCGGGCGGTCGACCCGCAGCGACCATTCAAGTCCGTCATCGACATCCGACCAAGATCCCCACGTCGTTCCACCGTCGGGTGCGAATCGTTCACGCCGGATCGCGTCCCCGATCGGGAATGCATCGCTGGCGCTGAGTTCGATCGTTCCGTCGGCCGATTCGGTGACGCCTACTCGGTAGGCACAGAGGCGTCGAGCGGCTTCGTCCCGATCCGGGTCGAGTCGATCGACTCGTTCCGTGAGTCGTTTCCAGGGAATCACCACGACCGAGGTTCTGGTTCTTCTGGCGACCGTCCATCCGACGAGGCGACCCTCCAGATCCACGACCGGCGACCCGATCTGGTGAGGTGGTATGTCGGCGTCGAGGAGATGGACCTCGCCGAATCCGCCTCGGAGTCGACTGGTCGCGGTGGTCGTGTTGGTGGGGAGTCCGTAGGTGCTCGAGCCGGGACGGATGCCGAGTTCCATCGCGATGGATCGTGCGTCACCGTCGCGGTCCATTTCGAACAGCACCCGATCGCCGATCGCCCGTTCGTTCAGTTCCCCCGCCAGCGTCCGGCGGGATCGAAGCGGCCGCCCATCCAGGTTGCGCAGGACATCGCCGACTTGAAGTCCCGCCCCCGCGGCGCTGGAACTCGGGACCACCCGCGTGATCCTGATGCCCGATCCGTCCTGCTCGACCGAATAGGCGATTCCGATGAACGGTCGATCCTCGGACGCGTCTTCGACTCGAAGGACGTCACGATCGCGAGCGACGATTCCGAAGTCCGCCGGGTCTCCGTCATCATCGAGCACCACGAGCATGGTCCCCGCCTCGATGGCCTCGGAACGGACATCGGGGCGTCGGTACGGACCGACGACGCCCGGGGCGTCGAGCAGGACCAGGTCGAGTTCCGGGTCGATGGCGAGGGGCGTGAGGGGAATCACCACCCGACGACCGTCGATGGGATTTTCGCAGACCGCGATCGCGTCCCGTGACTGACGGGCGAGAAGCGACGCCTTGGCGACGATGCGGTCCCGTCCGACGATCGTGCCCACACCGACCAGACGATCCTCGTATCGGATCTCCGCCGTGAATCCGGGCGTCGATCCGGCGGTCGCGGTGATGTCGTCCAGAAGTCGAGGGTCCCGCTTCGTCCGTCGGGCGCCGCGTCTCGCGCCGTTGCCCGACCATGCGTCGGCGTCGATGTCATCGAGCGTGTCGGCTTCGAGATGCGGGAGGAATGCATGAATCGCGTCCACGCCGGTCGCGATGTTCTGCCATGCCTCGTGTCCGCAGCGACTGACGATCCCGATGAGCCGGCCTTCCAGGTCGAACACCGGTCCGCCGGAATCGCCCGCGTCGAACGGACTGTCGACCGCGAGTTCGCCACCGTCGACGCCGATCACGCGGCCGAGCCGGGCTGCAGGAGGCGTCTCCAGGTTCGCGGAGATGCCCGCCGCGTATCCGAGCGTGACCACCCATTCACCTCGTTCGATCGAATCTTCGGCCGCCAGGGAGACCGCGGGAAACGACTCGCCTTCGGGAAGCGCCTCGAGCCGGATCAGGCCGAGATCGACGTCGTCGTTGTAGATCTGCCCGAGCGTCTCCCCTCGAAACGATCGTCCGTCGGGGAGGACGACCTCCACGCGGCGGCCCGGGCGACTCCCGACATGGCCGGCCGTCAGGACGAGGCCGTCCGGGTCGATCATGACACCGCTCCCGGACGATGCCATTCTGCCGCGAAACTCGATTCTCACGGTGGCGTCGGCGCATTCGTTCACGACGGTGATCGTCTGCGCCTCGACGCTCCGGAGGTCCGGTCGGTCATCCTCGATCGCCGCGGCTGCGGGGGTGTCGACGATCCCGGAGAAGAGGGTTGCCACGATCAACGCGGTCGTCATTGCCGGTCGAATCGGCGGGCGGGTGTTCCGGGTGGATCGTGATGTCCGTGGCAACGTCGGGTTCCGCGGTGAGGTCAGTTCGGGCGATCGAAGAAATGACAGAAGGAGTGTAGGCTCAACGCATTCGAGTCCCGGGGATTTCCTCCAACCGGACGGGTTCTCGAACCCCCACGAGACCGGCCGCTAGAATCGATCGCTGGAGACCGGAAATCGCCAACCCACGCGAATTACCTGAAAACGTCGATCGAGTCGCGATCTACTTCGCCATGCGGGTGGAGGGCATGGGCCTGGTCGAGCGGCTCGGCCTCGAGCTTCAAGCGCCGCTGGATCCGGATCTCCCCGCCGTCTGGTACCGCGGCTCGGCACCCGGGAAACGAATCGGAGATCGCGGCGGGTCCCTCGAAGTCGCGATCGCGTTCCCGGGTGAGGATCCCATCCACCGCTGTGATCGGATCGGAACCGTCCCCGCCACGTTGACGGCCTACCTGCTCTGTCGCCGTTTCAAGCCCGATCTCCTGGTGAACGCCGGAACCTGTGGAGGCTTCCAGCGAGCGGGGGCGTCGGTCGGCGACATCTATGTCGCGGGCCGGGACCTCCTTTTTCACGACCGCCGCATCCCGCTGCCTCATTTCGATGAATTCGGAGTCGGACGAATTCCGGCGGCCACGGTGCCCAGCCACCTTTCGCGTTCCATCGACGCTTCTCCGGGGGTGATCTCGACCGGCGACTCGTTCACCCCCACGTCGGAGGAGGAGGCGTTCTTCGCGGCGGAGGATGTCTGTTGCAAGGAGATGGAGGCCGCGACGATCGCCGGCCTTTCGCGGGATCTGGGGATTCCGTTTCTCGCGGTGAAGGCGGTGACGGATCTCGTAGACCATCCGGAGCCCGAGCAGGATGCCTTTCAAAGGAACCTCGAACACGTGAGCGAACGACTGCAGGACCGACTCGCGGTGCTCCTGGGCCACCTTTGACGCACGCACGCCGGTTCGAGACCGAACCGCGCTTCGTGTCGTCCCGGAACCCCGGGATCCACCGTCAGTCTGATAGATTCGAATCCCGGCCGCTCGGGGGCCGATGACATCACCGTCGACCTGCGGCGGGTGTCATTCTCTCAAGTCCTTCCGGGTAAGCGCCGAGGAAGACGGGGCCATGCGAGATCTTGAAGATTCAGACGCGCCTCCCACGCCGCCCGTTCCGGCTTCGGAATCCTCGGATCGATCCGAGGTCGACGTCTCGATCCTCGTGGTGAGTTACAACACCCGCGAAATGACGCTGGCCTGTCTTCGGTCGATCGTCAGCGAGACCCTCGATCGGTCCTATGAAGTCCTGGTCGTCGACAACGATTCCAGCGACGGGTCCTTCGAGGCGATGCAGAGCGAGTTCGGAGACCGACCGGGCTTCGAGATCAGGGCTTCCGCCGAGAATCTCGGCTTCGCCGGAGCGAACAATCATCTGGCCCTGGACGCGCGTGGCGACTTCATCTTGCTCCTGAATCCCGACACCGTCGTTCTGGAACGGGGGATCGACCGTCTCGTCGACTTCGCGTCGGCGCACCCCGAAAACGGAATCTGGGGCGGGCGCACGCTGTTCGCGGATGGGAGTCTGAATCCGACGAACTGCTGGGGGCCCTTCACGGTGTGGTCCGAATTCTCCGCGGCGATCGGGCTTCGGTCCCTGTTCCCCCGCTCGGAAGTTTTTCATCCTCGTGGCTACGGGAAGTGGGAGCGGGACACCGTCCGTGAAGTCGGGGTCGTGACCGGCTGCTTCTTTCTCATGCGGCGGCGGGACTGGGAGCACTTCCGCGGGCTCGATCCCGAGTTCTTCATGTACGGGGAGGAGACCGACCTCTGCATGCGGGCGATCAAGGAAGGCATGCAGCCGATCGTCACGCCCGATGCAACCATCATTCATCACGGGGGGGCGAGCGAGACCATACCCCTGGACAAGATGGTGCGGCTTCTCGACGGACAGATCCGCCTGTTTCGGAGGCACTTCTCGCCGGCCGGATTCAAGCTGGTCTATCACGTGATGAAGCTCGGGATTCTCGCGCGAATCGCGGCCTCGGAACTCTCACGCCGGCTTCGCCGAAGCGATTCAGACAACCTCTGGGCGGGAATCTGGCGCCGTCGTGCCGAGTGGACCAGGGGCGCACGCACGTCCACGGTCCTTCCGATCGATACCGGCTCGACCGGCTGATTCACGTCTACGGAACATCGACCCTGAAGGGAACGAGGGGCAGACCGAGCTCGTTGGTCACGTTCGCTCGGACCGGGTTGTTCTGCCACGCGAAGCAGACGCCCACCGGATTCGGAATGTCCGGCGACCAGACGACGACGGATCGGCCATCCGGGTCGAAGCGAGCCTCGGCCCATCGGAACCGACCGCTGGGGCCGGAGACCGCGAATCCCTGCGGCGGCCCTTCGCTCGTCGTCTTCAGCCTGCCGCCCGATTCGTCCACGGTGATTCGAAAGGCCTTCACGCCGTCCGGGCCGTCGACCCTGGAGATCAGTTCCGCTCGGGGGCTTTCCGATCCCGCGATCGATCGTCCATAGACGTCCGCGAGCGCCCAGAGACTCATCCGACGCCCGACTTCCCGCTTGTTCCGCGGGTGGATGTCGGTGGCATCTCCGATATCCGTCGTGACCACGAGACCGACCTGGGGAAGTTCGTGGGCGGCGGCGGCCTGGGCGTCGCGAAGAAGCGCCCAGTCGCCTTCCGCCGGAAGATCGTCTCTCGCCGCCTTGAACGCCGCGAGTTGCACGATGCCGAAGGGAAGATTCTCGCGTTCGAACGACCGCTTCCAGTCGTCGATCAGCATCGGAAGAAACGCTCGATACCGATCCGGCTCACCGGCATTCGATTCGCCCTGGTACCAGATCGCGCCACGGACCGCGAACGGTGTGAAGGGCGAGATCATGCCGTTGTGGAGCGCGGCGTAATCGGTCGGATTCGTGCCCGGTTTCCTTTCCGAGACCGGCGCGGGCCGCGGTCGGGCACCGACGTGTTCGCCGCCTCTTCGCCATCCCCATTCGCCCGCCAGCGGTATCGAAGCGGTCGTCGTCGCCATGCGATCGATGGGGCCGATCTTCATCAGATTCGCGGGGCCGGGAATCCCGCCGGCGCCCCCGGCATCGATCACCATCACGGTGATCATGGCGTCACCCGGCTTGACGATGCCGGCGGGAACGCGATACCGCCGCGGCCCGGGCCACGCTTCGACGCTCGATGCGATCCTGACGCCGTTGAACCAGACGATGTCGCTGTCGTCGATCGGGCCGAGCTCGAGCAGGAGATTCCGGTCCGCCCAGTCTTCCGGGACCTCGATCGCCCGTCGATACCAGACGCTGCCATCGAAGTTCGCGAGCGAAGAGTCGGTATCTCGCCACAGGCGAGGGAGTCGGACCGTGCCCCAGTCGGTGGAGTCGATGTCTTGCAGCATCCATCGTCCCCGGGTGCCGGGGTCCTTCTCCTGCTGCCGATCCAGATAGGACGCGACACTCCGCGCGTGTTCGTTTCGTCGGATCTGGTCCCGGTCGAATCGATCGGCCTCGCTCATCGACTCGAAGGCCAGGCGTTCGGCTTCCATGCCGCGCATGCGATCGCGTGAGAGCTCCGAAGCCAGAAGCGATCGACTCGAGATCCAGGGTTCGATCCGGGTTCCACCCCAGTTGATGGAGAGAAGCCCGACGGGGACGTCGAGCGCATCCTGGAGCTCGCGGCCGAATGCATACCCGACGGCGGTGAATCCACCCACCGTTTCCGGAGTGCAGACCGTCCACCGGGCGTCGATGTCCGTGCGCGGGACGTTGCTCGTGATTCGAGGTGCTTTGATGAGACGAAGAGTCGGTCGGTCCGCACCGGCTCGTTCCCGCGCCGGTCCGTCGGATCCATCGACGGTCCATTCCATGTTGGACTGTCCACCGCAGACCCAGACTTCACCGACCAGGACATCCTTGATCCGGATCTCGTTCGCACCTTTGATGAAGAGTTCGCGGGGCGTCGCGGAAGCCTCCATCGGGTCGAGCTCGACCCGCCAACGACCGTCCGCATCGGCTTGGGCCGATCGAGACTGTGGTCCGAACGTGACGGCGATCACTTCCCCGGGATCCGCGGTACCCCAGATCGGGAGGGGGAGATCACGCTGGAGCACCATGTGGTCCGAGAAGACACTCGGAACGGTCACATCCGCCCTGGCGGAGATCGCGGAAGGGATGAGGAGGCACAGAAGAGAAGCCAGTTGCGGGAGGCCTTGGGGAAGGGTGTTCATCGCTCCATTGTGATCGATCGGGAGGGTTGGAGCGAGTGGGGGCATGCGACGGTCTCGAGGCCCGGAAGCACGAGTCCTGGGGCACCTCGAGCGGTGCGATCGATCGACGTCCGATCCCCGGAACGCGTGGGATCCTGATTGGAGTCCTCGAAAGGAGGCTTCTGGCTCGATCGCTTGTCACGATCCGATTGGTTGGCAGTACCCGGTCATGGCGAATTGGTTCATATCGGTCGATTTTCCGAACTTGAAACACGGACCCGACGTATTCGCCCCGCCCGCAGAATCTGCGCTCCGGTTCCGTCGGCGAGGGGGCCCACGCTTCGCTCGTCCTAATCGCGTGAATTGTCCTGGAATTGGCCGTTTCGGATTGACTGATTGCCGATGGAAGACAAGACCTCCGTTCATTGAAAGTGTGCGAACGATGGTCGAAACAAGGGAATATGGCCCATTCGACGCGGATTCGCCGCAGTCGACGGGGGCGAAGCCTGCCCATGCATCACGATGACGTGGGCGGTGAAGCGGATTCCGGCCGAGACCACCGGCGGCGGTCTCCAAGGCCGGCACCGTCGTCCGGATCCGAATCATGCGGGTCTTTTCGATCGTGCGGCTGAATCGCCAGCGAGTTCCGAATGCTTCGTTTGGAACCGACTTGTTCGCATGAGACGGTATCCGTACGAGACGAACCCCATTAAGCGGTTCTGGTTTGCCATGACGCCCGACTTCCGGGGCTCCATTCGAGTCAACCGGATCCTGAGGGGTTTTCGGGCAGTCAACAAGGGAGTGATTTCGATGTTCAGACGCCACACACAACGCTTGCGACTCATCCTCGTGATGATGGGAATGGCTGGCTTCGTCTTCGGATCCGGCTCCCTGGTCAATGGTGCGTCGTGGACTCCGGCTGCGGCAGACGAGGTCGAAATCCTGATCGCCGATGATGCGCCGTCCGAAGGTCGTGGTCGGAATCTGGCCTTTCGATCGGCCAAACGCCCGATCGTGGTTCCGATCTCCTTTGGAATCGTCGACGGAAAGCCTCGAATCCAGAAGGACGCTTCGGAAGTCGTACTCGAGCAACTGCGCGAGCATTCGAGCCGGCTGATCACGATCGAGATCGAGGGTCTGCCCATCTCCTTCAAATCGCTTCCCCGGTCGACGCGTGGCAAGCTTCTCGAGCGTGGCGGTTCGGATTTTCCGGCGCGATACGATCGATTCGTCGCGCGGGAATTGGTGAGTCTGCTCGATTCCGTTCGAGCGTCACGACCCAGGTCTCCGCTCTCCATCAAGGGGTTGCCCTTCGAAGATGGGGGCGGAAACGATTCGTTGTCGAATGCGCGCTTCGCCGCAGTCATCGAACGGTTGTCGGCATTCGTGCTTGATCGCGGGGTGGTCGTCTCCTCACGTTCGGACGAGCAGACCGTCTTCTACAGATCGTTCCCCAATGCCGTTCGACTGGCTGGTGGACGTGCCGTGATCTATCCCCTCAATCTCGGTTGGCGACTTGCGATCGAGGGTGAATCCCTCGTCCTGAACGGGACGGGCAACACCTCCGGTCGGGAAAGACCAGGCGAGCGGCTGGAAAACGACCAGACCGCCACCGCGGGCGGTCGTACCACACCGATGATGTCGGACCTCGACGAACTCGGGGTTGCGGGCCGCGCGAGCGAACGTTCAATGGTCGGAGTCGATTCCGGCAGCGGTCGTGCACAGGGGCCTCCGCAGAATTCATCTACCGGGTCCGGCGGGAACGGGGCAGCGTCCACGAGTGGCGGCGGTGGAGCGGTTGGTGCTGGTGGTGGTGGTGGTGGTAGTGGTGGTAGTGCCGATGGCCGGAGTGCCTTGCCGTTCGGCCGGAACCAACAGCAGGCGACCGTGGATGAAGAAGTATTCGCGGATGATGTCGCCGGTGAAGAACCGCCCGCGGATGACGAGGCTGGTGAAGAACCTCCTGCGGACGACGACGCCGGCGAAGAACCGCCTGCGGACGACGATGCCGGCGAAGAACCTCCGGCGGACGATGACGCCGGCGAAGAACCCCCGGCGGACGATGACGCCGGCGAAGAACCGCCCGCGGACGACGATGCCGGCGAAGAACCCCCGGCGGATGATGACGCTGGTGAAGAACCTCCGGCGGACGACGATGCCGGCGAAGAACCCCCGGCGGACGATGACGCCGGCGAAGAGCCGCCCGCGGACGACGATGCGGGTGAAGAA
>NZFT01000112.1 GCA_002690755.1 Phycisphaerae bacterium | reverse complement strand
ACGCTTCGGCTGCTGCGCGAGGCGAGGGCGGCGTCGCTGCACGAGTGCCTGCTTGCGGAGTTCCGCGCGTGCCAGCAGTTTATGGCGCCCGGCTCCGACTTCTTCGAGGGGATCCGCGCCGCGCTCGTCGACAAGGACCGGAAGCCGATCTGGGCGCCTGCCACGATCAGCAACGTGACCGACCAGGCGGTCGAGGCTTACTTTGGCTCGCTCGGGGCGCGCGAGCTCACGCTGTCGACGCCGGCCGGCTTCACCTCGAAGGGGCCGTCGCCGGTGCGGGCCGCGACGCAGCCGGTCTTCTCCAGGAGTCGCTTGGTGAGGAGGATTCCGTCGTGCTCGGAGGGGCTGCCCCCCTCCCACTCGATGCCCACCCAGCCGCGGTACTTCGCGTACCGGACGATCTCCATCATCCGGGCGAAGTCCGTCTCCGATTCCCTGCCGTCGGCGTCGAACTTCCGGCTCTTCGCGCTGACCGCCTTGGCGAACGGCATGAGCTGGGTGACGCCCTTGTACCGGTCGTACCACTCGCCGCCGCCGAGGCTGAAGTTGCCGAAATCCGGAAGGGTGCCGCAGTTCCGCATCGCGACCTTCGTCATGACGCCGGCGAGCCATTCACCGTTCGAGGAGAGCCCGCCGTGATTCTCGACGATCACGTCGAGTCCGAAGGGGGCGGCCTTCTCGGAGAGCATCGCGAGCCCGTCGGCCGCCCGGTCCAGCTGTTCGTCCCAGGTTCCCGCGGACTGCGCGTTCACCCGGATCGAATGGCAACCGAGGAACTTCGCGGCCTCCAGCCATCGCTGGTGGTTGTCGACGGCCTGTCGTCGCTTCTTCTCGTCGGGGTCACCGAGGGCACCTTCGCCGTCGCACATGATCAGCAGCGAGCTGACACCGTGATCGTCGGCGACCTTCTTCAGGCTCGCGAGATATCCGGGCGTGCCGACCTTGTCCTTGTAGAAGCTGTTCACGTACTCGCAACCGGCCAGTCCGTACCGGGTCATCGTGACTTCGGCGAACCGGAGCGGATCGAGCTTGCCACCGAAGATCTCCCGGTGCAGCGACCACTGGGCGAGCGAGATCTGATTGGGTGGCATCGGCGGTTCTCCGGCGTTCGGCATGGCGACCGCGGGCCGCGAAAACGTCGTGGCGGCGCCGAGGCCCGTGAGGCCCGCGAGGCCTCCGAAGAAGGATCGACGACGAGGATCGGCGGGTTGGGACATTTCTGTGGTTCTCCGTGGGATCGGCGACGGGCCCCACCGTACCCAAGGGAACGCTTCGACACAATTCGCCGGAATCCTCGCGCGCGAACGCCGCAAGGGCCATCGAAGGGGGTGAAGACCCACGATCCAATGCCTCTTGGACGTCGTAGTCGGGTGATGCGAATCGATCGGCTCATCACCCGCTGCATCCTTCCGCTCGCACTCGCCGTCGGCCCGGCCGAGGCCGCGATCGATTCGAAAGGCGATGCGCTCGGCCGCCTGCTCGAACGACCGGGCTTCCTCCCCGACCACGCGGTCACGCCGCTTGCGGCGTCGGAGGCGATCTGGATGCTCGACGATGCGACGTGGTCGCTCGGCGTGTTCGGCGCCCGTCTCAAATCGGTGGACCATCGACGCCGTGGCCGTCCGCGGACGACGATCGGCCTGGCGACGACCGCGACGCCCTGGGGCCGTCCCGCCGATCTCCTCGGGGTGAGCCTCACCGTCGACGATCCGGTAAACCGCATGCTCGACGAGCCTGTTCCCCGCACCACGGCCCTCACCGCGTTCTACGGCTGGCGAATCACCTCGGACGTGGTGTTGCAGCCGGGAGTCACCTGGACGTCGGCTGGTGATCATCCGGTCGACCGCGTCACCGCCGTGCTCGCCCTGCGGATCGAGTTCTGAAACCACCAAACACGAACTTCCGCACGCCATCCGACGAATTCCTTCGTTAAACGCTGGTTTCGGTGGGAATCACGGTCTACTTTGATTTGACCTCCCATCCTGCCTCTCAAGGACTCCTCCGCATGCGCCGCCACCTGATCAACCTCGCCGTGTTCTGCTGCCTCCTGCTCCCGGCGAACGCCGCGTTCGGACAGTCCTCGATCTCCCTGAACGTCGACGGCCTGAATCGCCGGTACCTCGTCCATCTTCCGCCGGGCTTCGATCCGTCCGAGAACCTGTCGGTCATGATGTGGTTCCATGCCGGTGGCGGAAACGCCAACGAAGGGGTCTTCGAGGCCGACTTCCGCGCCCTCGCGAACTCGCAGCGGTTCATTCTCGTCTACACCGAAGCGTGGCCCGACGTCATCGAATCATGCCGCTGCTGGGGATACGACCTCGGCCAGGGCGAGACCAATGGCAACTACGAAATCGACCTCGCCTACACCAGCGCGGTCATCGATGATCTGGCCCAGCGCTACAACGCCGATCGAGATCGAATCTACGCGGGCGGTTACTCGATGGGCGGCAGCTTCGTCTGGGACCTCGCCTGCGTCAAAAGCGATGAGATCGCTGCCGTCGCCCCGGTCGCGGCGAGCATGTACCGATCGACCTACGACGATTGCGAGGCGGGCCTGCCGACCGCGATCTGCCACATCCTCGGAACCCAGGACTTCTACGCTCCCTACAACGGTGCCGACTGGGTCCCTTCCGTCACCGACCAGAACGCCTTCTGGGTCGCGAAGAACGAGTCGGAACCCGATCCCGAAGTCGTTTCCCTCGGCGGCGGTGTCACTCGATACACCTGGGGGCCCGGCGAGGGATGCCACGGCGTCCAGCACTTCCGTCGTCAGGGAGGCGGGCATGACGTCCCCAGCTTCGCGACGTCCGCGATCTGGGAGTTCGTCTCCGGATACGACCTCGACGGCCTGATCGAATGTGATCCGGTCGAACCACCCTCGAACGACGACTGCGGGACTGCGATGAAGATCGCCGAAGGCCCGACGTCCTTCTCGACCATCGGCGCTTCCGCAAGCGGGATCCCCAGCGCGCTCAACTGCAGCACCGCGAACGGTCCGCAGGTCGAGGCCGACGTCTGGTTCCGCTTCATCGCCCCGTGCACCGGCACTTTCACCATCTCCACCTGCGAGGCCGGGTTCGACAGCCGGATCGACGTCTTCGACGGAACCGGCGGATGCCCCTCCCCCAACGCGACGCCCTACGCCTGCGGCGACGACGAATGCGGGGACGATGCGTCCGCATCCAGCCTGGCCCTCGAGGGGCAGGTGCTCCTCGTTCGAGTCGGAAGTCCCGACGGCTCGGTCGGAGACGGCGTGCTGCTGGTCGAATGCGAGCCGCTGAACCCGCCGAACCCCGCCGACCTCAACGGCGACGGAGTCGTCGACGCGGCGGACCTCGGTCTGATGATCGCGGCGTGGGGTACGGCGAAAGCCGACCTGAACGGCGATGGCACGACCAACTCGGCCGACATCGGGATCCTGCTCGTCGCGTGGAGTTGATCCGCCGGATCGTCGACCTTTCCGATCGCGGCGCTTCGCTCGCCGCACCGTCGATCAAAGCACCGTGACCCGCAGCCCCTCTCGATCGATCTCGAGCGGGAACCGCCGGACGAGCTGGTTGGCGGGGTCCCGATCGACTCGATTCCGAATCCGGACTGCCGCCGCCTCGTCCCGGGCGAGCATCAGCACGAATCCACCGCCACCCGCGCCGGGAAGTTCCCAGGCCGCGAGATCCCCCGCGTGCGCCGCGGCGATCGCTTCCACGCGATCATTGGTCGCCGCCGGATCGAACGCCCGTTTCAACGTCCAGTAGGCCGCGACGCCCGCGCAGAAGGCGTCCACGTCACCGGCCTCGATCGCGGCCCCCATGGACTCCGCCCCGCGCTTGAGCCGGTCGACGATCCGGATCGCCTGGGGTTCCCGGGCGAGGTAACGCCCGATGACCTTCTCGAGAATGTCGCGGGCCAGGCGCTTCTCCCCGGAGTAGACGAGCACCGACCTCGCCTCGATCGCTTCGACGAACCCGCGGCCCGGCTCGAGCATCTCGACCTCGGGACGCTGCCGCGGACCGGGCGCGGTTCGGGCGATCTTGATGCCGCCGTACACCCCGCCGACCTGGTCCTGCCACCCGCCACGGGTGGTCATCATCTGTTCGAGCAGGCTCGTGCGTTCGACGATCCACGCCGGATCGTCGGTCGGATCGACGAGCCGCCGGAGACCGGCGAGCACCGTCGCCCCGAGGATCGAGGACGTCCCGAGACCGGAACCCTTCGGCACCGCGGAGTAGAGGGTGAGCACGACGCCGCCGCCGAAACGCTCGAGCCGCCGCCGAAGCGAGGCGCGTGGATCGGCGGGAACGAGCCCCGCGAGCTGGAGCGCGACTCGTGGAAGCGTCGTCCAGTCGGAAGGGTCGGCCGGCGCGAGCAGCGAACGCGTGGTGGTGAAGGTGCGACTTCGCCCCAGATCCACGCTGTGGACGTTGATCGTCGGCGCGTCGACGATCTTCGCCATCGCCTGAATCGGCTGCTTCCCGTGCAGGAGCACCGCGGCGTTCACCACCGTGCCGCCGAGATCGCTGCAGATCGGCGGCGTGTCGCTCCAGCCGCCCGCGAAGTCGATTCGCACCGGCGANGCGGCCCACACCGCCTGGTCGCGGAGCACGATCGCGGTGGTCGCATCCGACATCGGTTCGACCGGTCCCGCGACCGAACGCCCGACGATCTCCAGNGCCNTGCGNATNCCGNNGNCACTNGNGCCNCGNCCCGCNCGNACCGCGAANCGNTGNCCNGCCGCGGNNANCCNNGCGGAAGCNGCGTCNNNCGCANNATCCGANANCGCNNCTTCGATCNNGTCGGCGATCCGGCCCGCCTGNCGTGGCGANACCAACGACGCGAGGTCGTCGGCGGAGAGGTCGGCGCGATCNCGNAGAATCGAAATCGCGGCGCGTTCGATGGCGTCCGCCCGAAGCCGATCGCGATGCGCGAGCAGTCGGTCCGGGTCGAGCATTCCGAGGGCGCGGGCGAAGGAGATCCGATCTCCCCGGCGAACCGCGTCGCCGCGAAGGACCGCCATCGCGTGTCGAAGGGTTCCCGCCGCGGTGCCGATCGACCAGAGCGGAAGTTCACGGAGGGTGTGCTCGACCTCGAGCGGCCCGCCGGCCACCGATTCCAGACGGTGACGTACGGACGGATGCGCGATCGGCCGACCTCCGAACGTCCCCTGATCGANGATCCGGGATTTGAAATCGTCGTGTTCGTGGTGCGCNATCGCGATCCACCGTGCTCGGCCGTCGTCGTCCACCGGGATGAGGAAGACGCAACCGCCCCGGGGAAGATCCATCTCGAGGTCCCGGATCGGGGGAAGCCCGCTCACGAGATTCCGCCCCCGCAACGTCACGTCGGCCCCGCTGAACACCGACGCCTCGACGATGCTGTCACGAGCCGCCACGATCTCGTCACTCGCGGAATCCAGTCGAATGGGACCGTCCGCATCGGCGCCCCCGCAGACGAGATCGATGAACTCGGACGTCGTGCCGGGATGCAGAAACGGTTCGGCGTCCGCCACGTCGACGTGGAAAGGCATGCCGACCACGCCGGAACGCCAGTCCCGCAGCCTCGNCGCCCGCNNGGGATGCATCGCATCCCGGACCAGCGCTTCGAANTCGGCATCCGGCACCGTGCGGGGAATCGCCTTCANCAGTTCGTGATACAGCTCGACCGAGCCCGTNTCGCCGGCTCGAATCGCNGCGAGCAGCCCCGCCCCCACCATCGGCCCGGTCGAGTCCACCGTGACCCCCGCCGCCTCCAGCCACCGGGCGATCGACNTGGGATCGAACGACAACACGCCNGTGTCGACGAGCAGCGCCTCTTCGCCCGCNTCACCCCCGTCACCCAGAATCNCACCGGCCTTCCGGACTTCGTCCGGNCCCGGCTTCTGCAACATGTCCAGCAGTCNACCCGTGTCGTCCGCGACGTANACACCGTGCCGGCCNCCGCGCTCGAGCGTCGCACNCTGNGCCACGCCGGTGATNCCCGGNCGATCCGGATGGACGCCCGTGGTCCCCCGGAGCGGAACCACCGCATCGCCCGTCACCACCATGAACTGCCCGTCCGGAGGTCCGGGCAACGCCACGGACTCGGCGACGATCGCTTCCAGCATGGTGAGCGACCCACCGAGCGGCCCGGCGGTCGGGAGCGGAAGCAGGATCTTGCCCAGACCGGCGAACGCGGGGAGGCGACGGGTCTCGCCCCCGGAGTGGACCACCAGCACCCTTCGATTCCGGAAGACGGAGACGAGATCCGGATCCGTTCGACCGACCTGGAGATGCACCGCGGCCCGGGCGGCCGCTTCGAGCGTTGCGCCGCCGGAACCGACCCGTCGTCCACCGGGATCGGGGACCACGAGCAGTTCGTCGACCGGAAGCACGCCGCAATCGACGAGCCGGCCGACCGACCGTTCGTAGATCGCGGCCTGTCGCGGGTCGGACGCGGTCAGGACCAGAAGGTCGAATCGGCGATCGAGGGATCGCCGCTGGTCGGCATCATGATCTGGATCGGCGGTCATTCCTCGATGGTACCGGCGACCTCACGTCGATCACGCTCGTATGCTGNTTCTCCGGAGCCCCGTGTGAAGACCTTCGCCCAGACCCTCGATCTCGTGGACGATCCCGACCGGATCGCGGAATACGAACGGCACCACGCCTCGGTGTGGCCCGAAGTGCTGCGCGGACTGCGATCGATCGGCATCCGGAGCATGCGGATCTGGCGANCCGGNCCGAGGCTCTTCATGGTGTTCGAGGCGGATGACGACTTCGATCCGGCCCGGGACTATCAGGCCTACACCGACGACCCGCGTTGCCGGGCGTGGGACGACCTCATGCGACCGTACCAGCGGAGGATTCCGACCGCGGACCCCGACGACGGCGGATGGTGGACGATGATGGACCTCGTGTTCGACCAGAACGCGACGGCGGGAACGTCGACGGAGATGCCGACCGATGACTGATCAGGAACCTGGACTCGTCTCCGCCCGCGGCATGGCCCGAAAGCGACGCCCCCGACTCGGCCGCTTCCTGCTGGGGATCGCCGCGGTGCTCGCGGTCGGTGCGGTGGTCGCCGCCTTCAACGTCTCCTGGACCAGACTGGAGACGACGCGGGCCGACATGCGACATCGAATGGAGACCGAGATTCCCCATCGATTCCTCGCCCCCGGCACCGGCGTCTTCGATTTTCCCGCGGGCCGGGTCTTCGTCTCCTACCTCACCGACACCGAGTTCGACGGGACCCGCCACCTCGCGCCCAACGAACTCGTCTTCGAACTGACGGTCCTCGACGCGGCCGGTGATCCGATCGACGTGGAGGTCGAAGCGACGCACCGCGCGAACCTCCAGTCCGCTCGACCCGGTCGGTCGGCCGCCGCGGTGCTGGTGGGATCCGCAGTCCTTCCCGACGCCGGAAAGTACAGCTTCGATCTCCAGCTCGGCGAGAACGAGTCCAGCCGGGCGGTCGCCGACGTGTTCGTGATCGATGCGAACGAGGTCGCGGTGCTGGAGTCGGCCTTCGGCCCGGTGCTCGGAACCTTCTGCAGCGGTGGCGCCGCGGCGTTCTTCGGCGTGCTCGGGGGGCTGACGCTCTGGATGGAACGACGAACCGCCCGGGCCCTCGCCGCCCTCGCACCTTGAGCTCGCTCGTCGGCGCGACGCGGCGTCTGCACGCCCCTTGCGACCCGGACCGATTCGAATGAACCCCCTCGCCCGGTGACTGCTCGCAGATCCGGGAAGGCGATGCGGGAATCCGCAGAATCTTCGGCGCTCACCCTCGCGCGAGGTCGCCTTGGCTCGGGCACTCGTGACGACAGGCACGGTCGACGAGCATGAGCGAAACCGGTCGATTCCCATGAACCTCGGTTTCGACGTCGTCGCCATCGAGGCGCGGGATCGAACACCGGCGGACGCATGCACGGAAGGTGGCGGGTCGACCACGTCCCCGAACGCACGCACGCCCGCGAATCGGTTCGCGGGCGTGCGTGCGATGAGAGCCACCAACCGGACTCGAACCGGTGACCTAAGCTTTACGAAAGCTTCGCTCTACCAACTGAGCTATGGTGGCGTTTCCGCCGTTCGCCGAACGATTCGGCCGGGCCGGGAATCCTACCAGACGTCACCCCGTTCGCGAAACCGTCGTGAACCGGTTCCCGAACGACGGCCCGAGGAATCGGACCGGACGAAAAAAGAGAAAATCGCCCCGATCCATCTTCGGATGAATCGGGGCGACTTGATTCGCGATCGGGATCTCCAACCTCGCGGCGATCGGCTCAGTCGGCGATCAGGCGGACCGTCTCGTCCGGCGAGAGATCGAGTGAACCGTACAAGCGACCCGCCGCGTCCGCGGTGCGGGCGTTGCCGTCTCCGGTGCTGGAGGCGATGAGACGACGCAGGGCGTCGATCTGTCGATCCTCCGCCTTGTTGCCGAAGGCACGGGCGTTGGCCGAGGCGTAGTCGAGCAGGGCGACCTGCTCGTTGCCGCCGGCGGCGAGTGCGGCGTCGAGGAGGGCCTGCTGGCTCGCCTCGGTGTCGATGAGCGAGATCACCTCGGCGACGAGGAGTCGCATGCCACCCGTGATCGTCGACATGCCCGCGAGAAGCGAGGATTCGGCGTCGGTGACGGAATAGACGCCCTTGCCGGACCGAGCGATGGTCGCGAGGGTCTGCAAGGCGTTCCGGGTGTAGGTCATGGACTCCGCTTCGGTGAGCCGGCCGCCGGCCGCCACGTTCATCAGCGCGTCCACCGCGGATTCGAACTGGGCCTCGGTGCCGCCGTTGATGAACGACGCGGTGCCTCGATCGCTGGCGAACTCTCGATCCATGGCGATCTTGTCGGCACCACTGTTCACGAGGAGGACCGGTGTGGCCCCGGTGCGAGCGAAGTTTCGAACCTGCCCCACCGCTTCGACCGCCGACGAGGAATCACCCTGGACGAGCACGAGGTCGATGCCGTTGGCCCGATTGATCTCGCCCTCGAGGTCGTAGAAGGAAGGCCCGCTCGCGATCACCGAGAAGCCGAGCCGGGAGAGCTTGGAAGTCAGGCTGTTTCGATCCTCTTCGGTCGAGGCGACCACCGCGGCGTAACTGTCGTTGGTCGCGCGAATCGCGTTGGCGAGCAACGGGACGACCTGGTTGTCGCCGGCGAAGGCCATGTCGGGCATCGCGGCGCTGAGCACCAGCGCTGTGTCGTACTGCACCCGTCGGTCGGGATACCGGAGGCATTCGAGGAGCGGCCGCCGGCCACCCGAGGTGACCATGCGGCCACGCTCGACCGTCATGCCGAGCGCTTCGATGGCGTCCCGGACCAGTGCGGTGTCCTTGGAGTCGACCGCCATGGCGAGCACGGCGCGGGCCGTCGAACTGCCGGCGGCGGTAGCGAAGAACTGCGGGCTGTACTTCGCATCGTCCGCGAAGGGATCGGACTCGTTCGCCCCGATCTGGTTCTCACGCCGAAGGTCGGCGGCGACGAAGACCGCGAGCGCGGTGCGGTTGGACGAATCGGCGATGAGGGCCGCCTTCGCACTCCGCATCGCCATCACCTGGCAGAAGACCGAGGTCGCCACCGGTGTCTGGACGAGACCGGAGTGGGGACCGTAGCTCCAGACCATGTTGGCCGGATCCTCGGGGTAGGCGACCAGCGACTGCTCCTCGTCGAAGAACCGCTTCGCGAGGGCGGTGTAGGCCGCGGAAACGTCGGTGGACGTGCCGCCGAGCCGGCGGAATGCGGTCATGGCCGCGTTCTTCACCTCGGGGGTGGTTCCGCGGGTCGAGGCGACATCAAGCAGCGTGGGGATCGCGGTCGGCCAGCCGATGTTCGACAGCATCCGGCAGACCTTCACCTGCACGGAGGGCGAGACCTCGGGGAGGGCGGCACAGAGCGGAAGGACCGCCTGTCGCTTGATCTCCTCGATGACGCTCGTGACGCGGATCTCGAGTTCGGGGTTGCGTCCGGAGACGATCACGTCGAGCAGCTGCGGGACGGCGTACTCGCCGGCCTCGACGGCCTG
>NZFT01000111.1 GCA_002690755.1 Phycisphaerae bacterium | reverse complement strand
ACCTCCCAGTTTCTGGAACATGCGCCCTACTGCGAGCGGGATCTGCGTCTTCCCGAATTCCCGCTCACCTTCGACGAGGCCGGCACGTTCGAGGTGCGGATCAAGGCCCGCGACTGCGTCCACGCCTATGACTATCCCCACCATCCGCTGGACGTTGTCGGCTGGGACGGCTGCTACTACCCCTACTGCTTCAACGTCGACGACTTCGCGCCGATCACCGGCAAGCTTCATCAGCCCCCGCCGGTGCATCAGACCTTCGAAGGCCGCAACTTCGTGATCTGCTCCTTCTGCCCCCGGATGCTCGACTGGCACGATGGCGCGATCCCGGTCCCCTACAACCACTCGAATCTCGATTCCGACGAAGTGCTGTATTACGTCGAAGGAAACTACAAGGCGCGACGCGGCATCAAGGAGGAGTCGATCTCCGTCCATCCCCAGGGGATTCCGCACGGGCCGCACCCCGGCACCGTCGAGAAGTCGATCGGGGCGACCTACACCGACGAACTCGCGGTGATGTGCGACACCTTCCGGCCGCTCTTCATGACCGCCGCGGCACTCGATCTCGACGATCCCGCCTATCCCGCCAGCTGGGAGGAGTCGGTGACGCCGACCCCCGGTGGCACCCACGGGCCCGACGGTGCACCGATCTCCCGGAACGGAACCGCCAAGGGCAAGGGCCGAAGCCGACGGTCGATCGGTGGCAGGGCGTGAATCACCGGGCTCGAGTCCGCACGCTGTTCGCCATCCTCGTGCCGCTCCTCTGCACGCCGGCGATCTCGATCGCGGGGACCGACGATCCGCCGGAGCCTGCGCCTCCACCGGCACCCGCATCGACGCCGCCGGTCGAAGCAGGCCCCATCCCGTTCCAGATCCTCCGTCGAAGCCCGGCCAACCTGCCGGTGATCCCGATCCGGGTCGTCGACGAACGATTCGAGGTGGAGGTCGCCGCCGACGACACCAGCCGCCGACGCGGTCTCGGCGGTCGCAACCGGCTCCTGAAGCGCACCGGCATGCTCTTCGTCCACCCGGACGTCGCGGTTCGCAGCTACTGGATGTTCGACTGCCTCATCGACATGGACACCGCGTTCCTCGATCGCGAAGGACGGATCGTCGCCCTCCATCGCATGAAACGCGAAGCCCCCCGACGCGCGAACGAGTATCGGGACATGTACGAGCGGCGTCTCAAGCGATACTCGAGCCGCCGGCCCGCGAAGTACGCGCTCGAGATCCCGCCCGGCGACCTCACCCGGCTCGGGCTCCGGGTCGGCCAGGTGATCGAGCTGCCTCGAGCGTCGCTCGACGCGCTGGCCCGATGACCGGATGACCGGATGACCAGATGGCTCGCTCGCGGATCCTCCGAACGAGTCAACCCAGTGCGGGCGTCACGAGTCCGGCACAGGAACCGAACCCGATCCGAAGGTCACCCTTCGAACACCATCCGCGAATGATCACCTCGTCGTCGTCCTGCAGGAACTTCCGTTCGGTGCCGTCGGCGAGCGGGACCGGGTTCTGACCCCGCCACGTCCGCTCCAGCAGGCAGCCCCGGCTCTCCTCTTCGGGCCCGCTCACCGTGCCGGACGCCATCAGGTCGCCCGAACGCATGTCGCAGCCCGTCGAGGTGTGGTGGGCGACCATCTGGGCGATCGTCCAGTACATGTCGCGGTAGTTGCCGATGCTGACCCGCGACGCCGGGAGGTCCCGGGCCCGCATTTCGGCCGATCGAATCGCGACTTCGAGCTTCAGGTCGATCGTCACATCGGCATCGGAGCTGAGGTACGGGAGGTTCTCCGGATCGTCCGCGTCACGCGGCGGTCCCGGTTCCGTGAACGGCTGCAACGCCTCGAGGGTGACCACCCACGGCGAGATCGTGGTCGCGAAGTTCTTCGCGTTGAACGGCCCGAGCGGCTGGTATTCCCACTTCTGCACGTCGCGAGCCGACCAGTCGTTCACCAGCACCAGCCCGAAGACGTGCTGTAGCGCCTGCTCGATCGGGATGGGGGTCCCGAGTTCGCTTCGTCGACCGAGGAAGAACCCGACCTCCAGCTCGTAGTCGAGCAGTCGGACCGGCCCGTGCTTCGGCGGCGGCCCGTCGGGACCGACGGTCTGGCCGTTGGGACGGCGGATCGGACGGCCGCTCTCGACGATCGAACTGGCCCGTCCGTGATACCCGACCGGAAGATGCTTCCAGTTCGGGAGGAGCGGATCCCCGTCGGGGCGGAACATCCGACCCACGTTGGTCGCGTGATGCTTGCTTGCGTAGAAGTCGGTGTAGTCGCCGATCGAGAAGGGCAGCCCGAGTTCGACCTCGCACGCGGGAATCAGGATGCGATCCTGTTCGCCGGAATCCCGAAGCATGCCCTCGTCAACGCCGAAGAGACGCTGCAGCGCGGTCCGGACCATGCCCGAACCCGAACGTCCGAGACCGGCGAACGCGTTGAGGTTCGTCGCTTCGAGCGTCCGTCCGACCTCACCGCTGACGTCCGGCAGCATCCCGTGCACGATCGCCTCCCGCACGTCCAGGACGCGATCACCGATCGCGACGCCGATCCGCGGCGCGTCGGACTCCTCGCGTTCGAACACCCCGAACGGGAGGTTCTCGATGGGAAAGTCGCCGTCGGGATCCGTCGCGGATTCGACCCAGGTTCGCATTCTTTCAGTCACTTCGAGCCATCTCCATCATCGGTGGATTCGAGCGTGGACGTCCCGGCGGTTTCGAGCAGGCCGAGCGTCACGAGATCATCAAGGGGTTCGGTGAAACTGCAGGAGCCGAAGGCGTGGGCGAACCGGCTTCGGATCTCCAGGATCTCCGGCACCCCCACCCGGCTCATGCGCCAGCCCATGGTGTTTCCGTCCGCGATGAACGCGGTGGGATCCTCCTCCGCGAGGACGTCGCGAAGACCGGCGCCGTCGATCCGTCCGGCGTGGAACAGCAGGGCGCCGAGAAACACGTTGAGGAATCCGAACTGCTTCGCGCCGACCGATGCCTGTTCCGCGCGGACCGGATGGTGCAGGCCCGCGGTCGCCTTGAACGGCACCTCCGCGTTCCGGCACGCCTCGATGAAGGCGGCCAGCGGCTCCACGCCCGGATGGGCGTCGGCGGTCACGCCGCCGGTGCGGATCTTCGCGGCGGCGTCGAGCCCGGCGATCGCGGCGATCGAACCCCGGACGTCGTTCCGCCAGTCGAGCTCGAAGTAGGGATAGATGTCGTCGTCGAGCAGGTCGAGCACCGCGTCGATCGAATCGCCGTCCGGTGCGGCGAGCTCGATGGTGTCGACGATCGCGGCCCCGCCGCCTTCGGTCGCGTGCCGGTCGTTGAAGGCGTCGATCGCCTCGAGGTCCCGTTCGACGGCGTCGACGTCCGCCGCGGAGGACACCAGGGCGGAGATCACCCAGGGATCGGGATCCTCGTCCGCGGATTCCGCGTCCGGGACGGGCGGCAGGAGGTCGCCCGCGACCCGGTCGAATTCCTCGAAACGCGATACCGGGACGATCAGTCTCCCGAGCATCGGCGCGGCCGGGGACCCCCGGTAGCCGGCGTAGTGACGGACCGTCGGCTCCATGTCGAGGGACGCGGGGGGAAAGAGACCCGCGTAATCGACGAGCTCGTTCATCAGGGCTTGGATCGCGTGCATGACGGTCATGATCTCCGGTTCCCCGCCGAGGTGCTCGACGGGGAAACGGAGAGTATGACGTCATCGACGTCGACGTCGGGGTCTCCGGGTCACCAGTCCACGAGAAACAGGCCGAGATCGAGCCCGTCCACCAGGCCGTCCCCGTTCAGATCGGCGCTCCCGAGTCCCCCGAACTGCTTCAACAGGATTCCCAGATCCGCACCATCCACCCGGCCGTCGCGATTCAGATCCGCCGCGACGCCGATCCGGAACGAGACGATCTCGGTCGACCATCCGTCCGGGGTCTGGATCTCACCCACCGCCCAGAAGGTCCGTCCGTCGACCGGATCGATGACGCAGTCGAAGTAGTCACCCCACCGTTGCAGATTGTCGCCGTCCGCGGGGCTGGTCTCCCCCGCGACGACGGTGCGGCCGTAGGACATCGTGCCCTCCGGATCCCCGGGGATCCTCCCTGCGATCCCGACCACGGGATGCAGGAGGTCGCTGGTTCGTCCGTAGACGACGCCGATCGCCCCCGCGGTGTCGATGGCGACCGCCGGGAAGATCGTGTCTTCGCCGGGATCGAAGCGGAGCTCACCCGCCATCGTGAGTTCCGGCGGCCCGGCGAGATCGATCTCGTACCAGCGGCCGACGACGTCCTCGGACCCGCCGGAACGGATCGCGTGCGAGGCGGCGAGCCGGTCGCCCCGTCGATACACCTGCCAGATCCGCGGGTCCACGACCCAGAGTCCGGGGCCGATGGGCGTCCTTGCGCGGTTCGCGGATTCGAATTCGGGGACCGCGACGGGCTCGGTCTCCCAGGGACCGTCACCGAACGGATCGTCGAACCGGCCAAGCGTGAGCTGGGTGTTGCCGGAGCTCCGGACGAACCGGACGTCGTCGCCGGCTTCGGGTGCATGCGACACCTGATAGCTCGCCCCGCCGACCACCCGGTCCGTCCATTCGACGGGCTCACCCGCCAGCGGACCGGTCTTGTCGATCGAACGCACGATCGATCCCAGGAACCCGGGACCGTCTCCACCTTCGAGCGCAAAGAGATTTCCGGTGACGTACCAGCCACGCTCGTCGTAGCCGAAGCCGGGGAAGTCCACCCAGTAGTCGCGTTCCCCGGACGCGACCAGCGCCCAGGTGCGGTACTTGTACCAGAGCCCGTTCGGATCGCCGTCGTCGGAGACCGCGAGGGTGATCCACGCCTCGCGATCGTCCCGGTAGACCTCGAGGGCGACCATCACGTAGCGATCGATGTAGGGATCGTGGAAGCACTTCGGATCGAAGGTGAATCCACCGGCGCCGACCTCCTCGAGGAAGCCCGGGTCACCGGAGGCGTCGAGCCGTTGCTGGAACTGGGGCGTGCCGTCCTTCCCGTACCACGCGATCTCCATGTTCACGGTCTGCACCACGTGATCGGTTCCCACCGCGATCGACGGGTCGGGCGGTCGCCACGGCGTCTGCACGATGCCGGGGAACGCCGCCGTCGGGGTCGCTCGGGCGCGATCGGTGATCCCGCCCGCCACGAGGTCGTTCGCCGGGGTGCGCGGAATGGTCTTGTCACGGCTGTGCTTCGGCAACACGCTCGCCGGCCGGATCAGCGGCCCCCGAAACGGAGGTCGGGCCGCGATCTGCGGATCGAAGCGGCGACTGTCGACGAGGAAGGCCTCGGTGCTGCCGACCGCGGTCGTTCGCCCCTCCGCGAAACGAATCGGTGGCGGAAGCGTGGCCGGATCGCGACCGGAGCGCGGGGCGATGAAATCGTCGCCCTGCTGGAACGGATGCATCTCGAGCGGATCGGTGTCGCCGGCGACCGCCGGGGCTCGGGAGGCGGAAGGCGGCTCCGACGCGCAGGCGACCAGCAGGCTGGTCACGATCGTCGCGGCGACGGTGGACGGACGTATGCAGGTGGAACGGTGACTCATGACGGCGGTCTCCTCGGCCTCGGCACGAGGCACCAACCATGGTAGATGGACGGACGTCCACGTTGAGCGAATCGGCCGGGTCCGCCCCGGTTCATTTCATCGAAGGATTCAGGAGGCCGCGGACGGGACCTCGCCGCCCCGGTCGCCCGCCTCCCGCCGGGCTTCTCGCTCCAGATCGCGAAGCCGCGTTCCCAACAGCCCACCGGCCGCCCATGCAAGCACGGCATTCAGAATGATCGCGCCCAGCAACGCCCAGGCGCCGATCTGCCCCTCGACCGGAACGAGGGTGCTGCCCTCCAGCAGAAAGAGCCCGATCGCGAGTCCGAAGACGTCGATCATCGCCCACTGCGATGCGATCCTGGTGCGGAGCATCGCGATCCGGAATCGAGCCGGCGATCGTCCGATCGACCAGGTGCCGGCGAGCACCAGGAGTCGGGCCGTCGGCATGACCACCAGTCCGCCTGCGACCACGATGGAGAAAAGATGCTGTTCGGTCTTCCAGAGCGTGCCGATCGTGCCCAGGATGCTGTACGAGTTGTCGGTGAGATACCAGGCGGTGATCTTCAGGAAGGGCAGCTCGATCGCGATGCCGAGACTCACGAAGGATCCGAGCAGCAGGAGCGGCACCGCGATGCGACGCCATCCGGAACCGAGCGAAGCACGAGGCCGGCGGTCGGTCGGCAGTTCGGGTGGCGACTCCGCCTGCTCGTGCAGGTACGCCATCACCTCACCGGTGCTCATCGAGAGCAGGATCGCGGCCATGAAGAGATAGAGACCGAGCTTCACGTCGGTCACGAACAGACTCCCCTGTTCGTGGGCGAGCACGATGAGCACCAACGCGACGAAGACGTCGAGGAGCGACCATCGCCCGAGCGAGCCGAGGATCTTCAGCCCTCTTCCCCGCGTGTCGGGACGAAGTGGATAGAACCAGAGCAGGAACAACGATGTCAGTTTCACGAACGGGAAGACCAGCGAGAAGCCGGCGATCAGAACCGCGACCCAGTAGAGCTTCAGCGTGGTCCACATCAGACTCACGGTGTGGGGGATGCTGTAGGCCTCGGGCGGCTGCGGAAACATCTTGATCTCGAGGAACGGCAGCTTGAGGGCGACGATGTTCATGGTCAGCGACGCCACCAGACAGGCGGGGATCGCCCAGACGGCGACGGACCGGTCGAACTTGAACGCAAGCGGCGATCCAGACTCGGTCGCAGGGGCGGCGAGGATCGCCGACTTGTCCTTGGCGTCGAGGTCCATTTCAAGTGAATCGGCTTTCGGGCCGGAGCGTCGGAAAAAAAAGCGATCACCCATCGCGTCACCTGTGTCAGAGCCCGTACGGGGTCCAAAATCACACATGCCCCGCCGTTGAAGGCGAGGCATGTGCATTCCCTTTGCCCGGTCTTCGCCGTTAGGCGAGCACGGGCTCCCTTTTCCCAGATTCTCCAGTCACCGGACACAGAACCGGCTGACCGGAGAGGCAGCGTCCGAACCGAAGCTCGAACGTCCCTCTGCCCCATCTGGTTACGCATCAGATTACACGATTGTTCCTGCTCATGATTCAGGAATGCATGAAATCGCCCTGAATCTCATACTAGGGTCGATTTACCGTCCGAAAACACGATCCTCGTCGGAGCCTGTCGGTCTGCGAGGTGAGATTCCGCCTACCCCCCGGAGTTCGCCTGCCAAGCCAGCTCGATCAGGACGGCACCGTGATCGGATGGGGCCGCGCGTTCCAGGATGGGCATCGCATCCTCCTCCCAGACCAGCGGATAGACAATTCCATCGATCGGCCGGAGCCACCAATCATTCACCATTCGGATGTCGTGTCCTCGCCGGACGGCGGCGAATCGGTCCGTTCCGACGATGCCCAGCCGACCATCATCACGCCGACGAGCAGGCCGGCGAGCCGCGGCGACTTGGAGGATCGATACGAACACCTGATGGTGGACATTTCGGTTGTTCCCATGGCGTGGATCTCGACCTGCGTTCGCGGCGCGTCCTGATTGGAGGGACGGGACGTCGAGGTACGGCCAAGTGACTTTCAAGGTACCCCGTCTTCGGTCTACGCGGCCCGCCGGGGGCCCGGTGGCGTTTTCCGGGGCCGATCGCTGGTAGATTCGAATCGGGAGGCGGATGAAGGATCGCCCGTCCGGACCGCACGACGCGTCGGACATGCTTCGAGCGAACGATCACGAGGAGTGTTTCGGCATGCCCTACCAACTCAGCCGCGTCAGCATGAAAAGCCTCTTCGCGATGATCCTGACGACGTGCTGCCTTGCGGCCGGTTGCACCAATGGCAAGACCGCGCCCGGCGCGACCGCCGACCCCCGGGCCGCGGGGACGATGACCTTCTATCGCCTCGACGGCGACCGATACCCTGGCGACCCCGTACCACCCGGTACCACGCTCCTGCACCGCTACTCGGTGATCAAGGCGTGCGGGATCGCTGATCGCGAGACCCGGGAGGAGATCCTCGCCGCGTTCGAGACGGGCATCGCCGACCATCAGGGTGGCATGGCCGTCGACTGTTTCCGGCCGCGACACGCCATTCGCATCGTGCTGGACGGCGTCACGACCGACCATCTGATCTGCTTCGAGTGTTCGAACTGGATGACCTGGACGGATGGCGAACGCACGGGCGGCGGTGATACCGCCGACCCCTCGCGGCCGACTTTCGATCGAATCCTCGACGGCTGTTCGGCCTCCGGCTGATCCCCCGCTTCGCCGAGCGAATCCGGCTCGAAGATCCTCGGGCAGCACGCGAAGACCGGTGGCTTCAGGGCTCCACGCACAGGCTGAACTGGCCGGTCTGGGATGAACTCGCCACGGGGTACCACGTCAAACCACCGTCGGGCGAAGTTTCGGCGGGCAGGTCCGACGCCCCGTCGTAACCGAATCCACCCGCGAGGAGAATCGCACATTCGGTCGAGACGATGTAGGGACCTCGGGGGACCATGCGGATGCCGACGCTCTCGATCTCCCGTTCCTGAGGCGCCAGAAGGTCTTCGACGGTGCATCGCTCGAAGTCCACCGGGCCGGAGGATTGGACGGTGGCATCGACCTCTGGAAAGGCATCGACCACCAGGTCCGGCCCACCATCGGTGAAGGTGATGACGATTCGATAAGGCGTCGTTCCGATGGCCCGGCCGTGTCGACCCGGAGTCACGCCGGAGACGTTGGACTGCCCGTAACCGAGCGGCCTCGGCGCTGCGAGGAAGCGGAGCCGCGAAATCGACGTGAGTCCGGCGGGCATCCGCTGTCGGAAGACGTTGCCGATCGCGTCCCGGGAGATCGCGATGACGAACGGGAGGTTCTCGGCCGGCGGGTATCCGGTCGCGATCGCATCCGCGGCGCAGGCCAATGAGCCGAGCGGAAGCACGTCACCGACGTCTTCGCACGCGATTTCGCGACCCCAGAAGACGCCGTTCACCGCCGTGCACTGGGCGAGCGTCGACTGGGCGCAGCCGTCGTCGGGTGTGGTGCAGGCGCCGAGCCGGGGATCGGAAGGCGAGACGGCATAGGCGTCGTCGAGCGTGTCCCACGCCAGTTCCTCGCAATCGAGATGGACCGTGGTGGTCTCCGGGTTCAGGTTCGCAGGATCGGCGAGGAAGATGCGGGTGCCGTCGTCGAGCACGTTGTCACCGAGAAATCCGCCCGGCACCGCATTGCCGTTGCAGTCCCGGATGAATCCCGGTTCGGTCCATTCCGGACACGCCCCCCAGTGGCCGAGGAGAATCGGAAGGTCGGCACCGTCGACGATGCCGTCGAGATTGAGGTCGCCGAGGCAGGGTGCCTCGAACGGGCAGGCGCCCCAGGCCGCGAGCAGCCCGGCGAGGTCCGCACCGCCGACGGAACCGTCACCGTCGAGGTCACCGGAACACGCACCGACGACGAGCGCGGTGGCCGCATAGCCGTAGCCGACCGGCTCCGTCGCGGACGCCGACGAAACCCATTCGATCTCGAGTCCGAGGTTGTTGCTCGAAACGACGCGAAGGTCGTTGTAGTTGGAACCGAATCCACCGCCCAATGAGGACGCCGCGTCCCAGACCACCGAACCGGTCGCCCGGTCCCTGACCCGGAGGGTCGACAACGGCGAACCGCTCGAATCCGAACCGATCGCCACCGCATTGAACATGACGCCGACGGGCCCGGCCGGATTCCAGACCGCCCGGCGACACGTGGTGCCCGCCGGAAGGGCGCTGATTCCGTCTCCGAAGACGATCGACGAAGCGCCCTCGCTCCAGGCGAGCGTCTCGCCGCATGCGGGGCCCGTCTGCTCGGGACAGACCTGCAGGAGTCGATTGGCTCCACCCCCGAGATTCCCGTTCGCCCGCGGGGATCCGTATCGGTCGGAGTCGTCACTCGCCAGCTTCCCCTCGACGGCGCTCTGCATCAGCGAAAGGTAGGTGCGGGCCACGACCTGCCTCGGCGCCTGGTAGTCGGCATCGGTGATGAAACGCTGGAGAAACTGCGCCGCGACACCGACCGCGAAGGGCGATGCGGCCGAGGTTCCGGTCCGGAGCATGAGCCCGCCATCGGGGTGCTTCCAGTCGGCCGAGCTGACGAGGCTGCCCGGCGCCCAGAGTCCGATCTGCGTTCCGAAGTTCGAATAGATGCCGATCCGATCGGTGACGTCCGAAGCGCCGACGGCGCAGACCCCCGGCTTCGCGGCCGGGTAGTTCATGTACGCGGGCAGCGAGGAGTTTCCGGCCGCGGCGAAGATCGGGATGCCCCGGCCGATGACGGCGTTGATCGCGGTGCTCATGATGAACATCTGGCTTCCGTACCAGTTCGTCGCGAGGGACATGTTCGCCACCGCCGGCGTCCCGATGTTCGCCGGATTCGCGATCCAGTTGAGACCGGCGACGACGTTGGCGACCGAACCCGAGTTCTGCGGGCCCAGGACCCGAAGCGAGGTGATCGACGCGCCACGTGCCACACCCGAGATCGAGCCCGCCGCGATCGAGGCGGACCGCGTGCCGTGTCCGTTGGTGTCCTCGCCCCCGGGATTGTCGTCGGGATAGAAGTTCAGCATCGTGGTGATGCGTCCCGCGAACTCCGTCTGGGCCGAGTTGATCCCGCTGTCCACGATGATGACGTTGACGCCCTCCCCGTCGGCCCCGCAGGGATCGAAGACGGGCGCGAGCCCGTCCGGACTCGAGATCCGGCGCAGCCCCCAGGAGTCGGGAAGATCGGGATTGATGATCTCGTCGTCGCCGGTCCCGTGCACGACGAGATCGGGTTCGACCCGAACGACGAGCGGGTGCCGCGCGAGGGCGTTCGCGGTCTCCACGGACATGAACGCGGAAAAGCCGATGAGGGCGTGTTCGTACCGGTCGCGAATCTCGATGCCGATCGGCACGTCCGCCAGCACCTTGTCGATGGACGTTCGTGCCCGAGGATCGAGATCCACCCCCGATCCCCGAACGTCACGCAGCTGAACGAGCCAGCCGGGAACGCCGTCGTCTTCGCGAACGTACTGCTCACCCACGAGCAGACGCCCCGCGACGACCGGTCGAACGGCGCTTTCGTCCGTCGCCGAGACCGCTTCTCCGACCATGGCCCCGGCAGTGGTTGCTCCCAGGAGCATGATGAGCAACGGACGTGCGAGGGGTCTCTCTCTCATCGGATCTTCCTCGGCTTGCAGTTCGTGGGCGCGTCCGTCTGGCGGGCGTTCGATGACGAATATACGCCATACCCCGGGCCAGGAGCCACACATTTCCGGCGCATCGGACGCTCGATTCGCGGCGCTGCAGACGAGGGTCACTCGCGCTGCTCGCCGGACGAAGCACGCGTACTCGGTGGACGGGGTCGTTCGTACGTCTCTGTCTGCTTGCGTTCGTCCGGACCAGCCAGACCGCCGGTCGCTACCCGTCGGTGTCGGCGCGGGTCACGGGCAACTGCACCTCGCCGTACCGCCAGAACCACGGGACGAACGGACTGTTGTAGCCGAGATATCGCGGCGGTCCGTCCGGTCGCCATTCCCCGTGCTCACCGAGCCAGGCGCGGACCCGCGCGAGGGCTTCGGCGAACTGCGCATCGTCGTACGAGCCGCGTACCCCCGTGCTCGCGTACGCCTGCGGTGCGACGTCCTCGACCCTGACGACGCCGTCGGTCCCGAGCGGACCGAGGTCCGGCGTGCGATAGAGGAACGCCATCGCGGTCATGCGGTCGTCCGCCGCCGTGTCGCCGGTGGACTCGTAGGTCATGTCGACCGGCGCGGTCATCGGAATGTCGTTCGAACTGATGTGCCGGAAGAGCGGGCCGAACATCTGCCGCTGACCGGCCGACGCGCGGTCATCGGTCACCACCGCGGCCCGGTAGGTCGGGTACTCGCGAATCTCGACCGCGTCGACGGGCGTGAGTTCGGGCCAGTCCTCGGGAAGCGGCGCCTCGTCGAAGTACCAGGTCCCGCCCGAAGTGCGGACGCAGCCGACCAGCGTGAGGACCCCCACCGCGGCAGCCCCGATTCCGAGCCCCGCAACCACCTTCTTGAACCGCGATCGACGAGCCATGCGTATCTCCATTGGTCTTTGATATCGATCGCGAATTCGGCCCCCAGGCGGATTCCGAGTCAGCAATCTGGAAGACCCCTCGCGAAACCCGATCACGCTCGGTGGTCATCCGCTCAGGCTTCCACCTTGAACGACGAAATGATTGATCGTTGCGGGGGAACGGCGGATAGGGTCGAGTCTCTTTTGCAGCCAACACCCCGAGCGAGAAGGACATGACCCGTTCCCTTGCCATCGTCGCGCTGATCTTCGCCGCGTGCTCCACCGCATCCGCCAGCGGCGTCGACGGCGTCAGATTCACGGTGTGCCCCTCCGGCTGCGACTACACGTCGATCCAGGACGCGATCGACGACGCGTTCGCGCCCTCCACGATCGTGGTGAAGGCCGGCACCTACAACGAGAACGAGATCAACACCTCGGGACTGCCGTACACGATCACCGGCGAGGTCGCCTCCGACGGCACGCTGCTCACCACGATCTCGGGGGCCAACCTCGATGTCGATGAGAACAGCAGCGTGTTCTACTTCAACAGCGGAGAGACCTCGACGACGGTGATCCAGAACCTGATCATCGCCGACGGCAACGCCCACGGATATGGCGGTGGAATCCAGGTCTTCAACTGCAGTCCGACGATCAAGTCGTGCACCATCACCGGTAATTCCGCCCTCTACCGCAACGATGGATCAGCGGAGAACAACCCCTCCGGCGGCGGGATCTACCTGTCGGGAAGCGACTCGCTGATCGAGGATTGCACGATCACCAGCAACCGCGCCCAATGGGAGGGATCGAAAGACGCCGCGGGCGGGAGCGGCGTCATCTGCAGCGACTCGAGCCCCTCCTTCGTCAACTGCCTGATCGCGGACAACTTCGGCTACAACGCCGGCGGCGCCTACTGCGAGTACGACAGCGAAGCGAGGTTCTACAAGTGCGTGTTCTCCGGGAATGTTGGCGGGTTCTACTCTGCCGCCCCCGGCGCCCTCGCCTCCGTGAGTGGGAGCAACGTCTCACTCAAGGACTGCCTCCTGTGCGACAACGCCGGAGCCGACCCGCAGGCCCCCACCAACATCCTCGGACAATGGACGGATCTCGGCGGCAACGAACTCCTGACCGACTGCCCGATCCCCCCCTGCATCGCCGACATCAACCGCGATGGCGTCGTCAACGGCGTCGATTTCGCGTACATCCTCGAGAGATGGGGCAGCGACGATCCGCTGGCCGACCTGAACGGCGACGGCCAGGTCGACAGCGCGGACCTCGGCCTCGCGATCGCGGACTGGGGCTCCTGCGCCTGACTCATCCTCGGTTCCATCGCGACCCACCAGCCCGCCTCGACTTCGGGCCGGGGCGGACGTTCGTGGTCGTGGCGGCGACCCCCGGGGTGGCCATTGGGAATTCTGAAGCGGCCACCCTGAAACAAATGTCCATGAGCGACTATTTGGCCTTCGAGGACCCGCTTGAATTGCGGGTTCTTGACTCCGCGGGTGTAGCTCAGTTGGTAGCGCGTCAGCTTCCCAAGCAGGCCGCGCCCCGGGCCGAAAACTCCGTTTCCGACGCGTGAACGCGTACCGCCGAACGGATCGGCGAGCGGATTCCTTGAAACGGCCACTCCGAATGGCCATTACATGGAGCCCGCTCGCCTGCGTCCATTGAGAAAGATCGCCTGGGTTCACTCATGACACATCCACGCCCAGCAGGTGTTCCGGAGCCGCTCACGGATCGCGGCCGCATTGGAGACGACGTCTTCCAGCCGCCCGGGATTGGTGCGACGGAGCGGCACCTCCGGGTGGGTGGACTCGAGCCCGAGAAAGGCGACCACCTTCTCGTAGGCGATCCTCGGATCGGCGAGGACGTCGTCTTCGTACACCAGGTGCAGCGCATCGCTTCCGCCGAGGACCGGGATCATCGCGTCACTCGACGCGTACTCGGTCAGCCCCTCCTCGATGGACATCGGCTTCCCAGCGAAGGAATGAAGCCGGTCGAGCGGCATTTCGAAGGGACGCTTCCCGCCGGCCGCACGACCATCTCGAACCCGCTCGTGCATGACTCCATGAATGGCTCCGCGCTCCGTCGAGATGAGACGACGGAGCTGATTTCGACGCAGCAGGGTGATTCGCTGACCGGCACCCACGCCTGCCAGAAGACGCTCACAGGCCGCGATATCGGTCAGACCGAATGCCATGAGGTGCCGCGGCATCACTTCGAAGCCGAATCGAGTACCGGGACTTCGCCAGAATCGACGCTTCACCTCTTCGAACGGACACGCTCCGGAACGCGGCCCCAGATAGGCATCGGGGTGTTCGTTCAGCCACCAACGCAATCTCCTGCCGAGCGTCTCGCCGTCCCAGTAGAGGCCGGGATGCTCCTCGAGCATCCGCGCGAGGACGGTGCTTCCGCATCGACCCGAATGAATCAAGCAGATTCGTCCCCGAACCGGGCCACGAAGACGGCCCGCCATCTGGAGCACGCCTCCAACGATCCGACGTCTCAAGCCCGGTGGTTCCACGGGCATCTGCGACCACCAACGCCCTCGGGTGAACCACTCGGATTCACCGGGAACACGCTTCTCCTCTTCCGGTTGTGGACAAGACGATTCAACGTTCATGATTGAAATGTAGCCGCCCGGCTTCCTTCATCGATCGTAAGGGCACGTGACCGGCGAAAGCCAGTGGAATCCGGCACGTCTTGAACGGGAAGGGCACTGGCCACCGGACACCGCTCGACTGGATCATCTACGAGCACGTGCGAAGCAACGCCGAACTCCTTCGCGCCGCCGCCGGCAAGCGCAGCGCAGACCCCCCCGGACCGGTACTGCCTGTTCAGCCACCGCTCCCCGGCCCGCCTCGACCTCGCGTCGGCGCGGGCGTTCGTGGTCGTGGCGGCGATCCCCGGGGTGGCCATTGGGAATTCTGAAGCGGCCACCCTGAAACGAATGTCCCAGA
>NZFT01000110.1 GCA_002690755.1 Phycisphaerae bacterium | reverse complement strand
TCGAGCGCGATCATCTTCGGCGACGCGTCGCCGCCGGTGAGCGCCGACACGGACGAGCTCTGCTACAAGGTGTCGTGGAACCTCAACTCGCAGGTGCCGGCGGAGGGCGTGATCAAGCCGATCATCGAGCTGCCGGGCCTCCACCCGTCGGCGGGCCGCACGATCTGCGGCACGACGCGGAATGCCGGCGACCGGATCGACGCGACCGAAGCACGCTCGATCTTCGACCGAAAGGCGTCGATCGAACGCATCGAGGTCGAAGTCACCGCGTCCTGAAAAAGGGGCGACGCCCGACCACGAATGGCCGGACGTCACCTTGGACCGGGAATGAGAAGCGAGCGGATGGCCGGAACCTCTGGAAACCGGTCACGCTCGGACGATCCGTGGAGGGAGTCGCCCTCGATCCCCGATCGGAGAGAGAGATGTCTCTTTCGAAGACGAGGGAGGCAGGTCACCACGGAGGAATCCTTGCATGGAAGGACATGCTCCACTCGTCAATTCGCGAATGAATCTCGATCTCGGTCGTTCAAATGATGAGACCCCGGCTTGCGTCTCCGTGCCCCTGGACAGACGCCGACCGAACCGTGGATTCGCAGGTGAAAGGCCGAATCGGCGAGATCCGACCCATGGAGCCACACGGATCGCTCTGAACTACGGACGGCATCGCGGATGGGTTCCTGAAAATCGAGAATGAAATCCCGATTCCAATCGACGCCCTGCTCGACGGCCGCGAGCCGTCAGGATTCGTCGCGCTCGCCGTCCGCCTCCGCGGCACTCGCACCCTCCTCCTCACCCGCCATCCCTGGTTCGAGCAGCCAGCGGTCGAACCAGGCCTTCGCGAGCCTCGAGGAGCGGGCGGCGTCCTCGCCTTCGAATCCGTGGCCCGCCCCTTCGAACCGGTGGTACTCGGACTCCAACCCCGCTTCGACGTAGGTCTCGTGCATCGCTTCGCTTGCCCGGATCCTGACCACGTCATCTTCGGTCCCGTGCATCAGAAGCACTGGCGCGTCGTTCCGGTCGACGTGTCGAATGGGCGAGACCCGCGCCGCGTCCTTCGGATCGAAGTCCATCGCGGGGTACCGTTCGTTCGGGCCGACGAAGCCGACCAACTCGACCGGCGGGAACCACGCGACCGCCGCCGCGATCGGTGCGGCGTCCTCGGGCACGCCGGCGTCTCCCCCGACGCGGGAACGACGGACGTCGCGCGGAACGTCCTCGCCACCAAGCGTCGCGAGATGCAGCGAGAGGTGGCCACCCGCGCTCAGCCCGAAGGAACCGATCCGCTCGGGGTCGAGCCCGCGTTCGGGGGCGGACGACCGCAGATGCTGGATCGCCTGTTCGACGTGATCCGCGGCGTCCGGCACCTTGTAGCGTGGGGAACTCCCGTGCCGAAGAAGCACGATGTGGTACCCGTCGACCAGCAGGTCGTGGACGAGGGAGATGTCGCGGATCTTCGGCATCATCGCCATCCGCGGGTCGAACCACCGGGACACCCATCCGCCGCTCACCATGAAGATCACGGTCGCACCGTTGGGCTCGGCCGTCGGCTTGATGATGTCGTAGGTCATGGCCAGCGCATCGACTCGGCCGTAGATGACGTCGGGCTCGACCGTACCGATCGGCCCGGATTGCGCGGATCGCCGGGCGTCATGCTCGACCACGGCCGTGGCGAACGTCTCCATCGTGACGATGAGTCCGAGGAGAACGACCAGGGCCGGATTCGTGAAACGTCGATTCATCATTCCTGTTCCTTTTCATCACCGGCGATCGCGATCGCTTCGTCGAGCACTCGTCCGTCGGCGAGAAGCACCAGGGCGACGTCGTCATCCGTCCCCCGACGAAGATCCGAACCATCGCTTCGAAGGGTGGCGAGCGGTCCGTCGACCCCGGCCGGCGCCGAGGCGAACTCGAGCCGCATCGGACGATCCCAGGGATCGATGAGCAGCGCCTGATCGACGAGGGCCAGCAATCCACCCGATTCGGCGAGCGGGGTCGCCGAATCGTCTTCGACGTCCGCCCATTTCACGACGAGGACGGCCGCGATCTCGCGGGCCGCCGCTTCGATCTTCGGCCGCCCGTCGCGGGCCCGGGCCGCCTGCATCGGGTTCGATCGATCCGATCCGGGCTGCACCGCGAAGCGACCCGCGATGACTTCGGGTGGATAGGCGTTGTTGGTGCGATCCGCATCCGCGAGTTCCCGGTACGGATCGAGGAGCACCCGGGCGATCGGCACCGGCCCCACGAACATGCGGGTCGCGACCTCGGGATCCTCCTTCCAGATCTCGACCGGAAGCATCGTCTCCTCGACGGCGCCGTCGGCGTACCGGATCTCGAGCGGCAGCGGCATCGGGATGCCCCCGTGGTTCCGGAACCGCACGATCGAGAAGTGAAGCGGACGATCCTCGATCGCCTCGAACACCGCTCGATCGTCCTCCTCCAGCCGCGTCATGAACCGCTCGAACCGGCGGCGATCGTCCTCGGTCACCTCGAGCTCGTCGAAGCGGCTGTAGAAGTCCAGGAGTTCGGGATAGCGGGCGCTCCGCCTCGGCAGGTCCGCGTTGCGTTGTCGGGTGCGGCTCGGTCGTTCCGCCTCGCGTTCCGCCTGCAGGATCGGCTTGAGCACGTCGGGATCACGCGGCTCGACGGTGAAGTCCATCACCCGTTCGGTCGCGATGTCGACGTGCCGGGTGGTGTAGAACCAGTTGCGCCAGAACCAGTCGAGGTCGACCCCGCTCGCGTCGTCCATGGTNCGGAAGAAGTCGCCCGGCTCGGGGCGGCGGAACGCCCAGCGCTCGCAGTAGGTCCGGAACGCATGGTCGAAGAGTTCGCGACCCATGACCGTCTCCCGAAGCACGTTCAGCGCGACGGACGGCTTGGCATAGGCGTTGTTGCCCTTCTGGATGATCGACTCGCCATGGCTCATGATCGGACGCTGCCGCTCGCTGATCATGTAGTCCACGATGTCGTGGGCCTCGCCGCGCTTGGTCCGCGGATCGTCCTCCCAGGTCTCCATCGCGAGGAACTGGACGAAGGTGTTCAACCCCTCGTCCATCCAGGTCCACTGACGCTCGTCGGAGTTGATGATCATCGGGAACCAGAAGTGACCGACCTCGTGGATGATCACCCCGATCAGCCCCCACTTGGTCCGCTCGGTGTAGGTGCCGTCCGCCTCCGGTCGCGGGCCGTTGAAGCAGATCATCGGGTACTCCATCCCGCCGACCGGGCCGTTCACGCTGATCGCGACGGGATACGGGTACGGGATGCAGTGCTCGGAGTAGACCTCGAGGGTGTGGGCGATCGACTGGGTCGAATAGAGGCTCCAGAGCGGCTCGCCCTCGTTGGGCCAGAAGCTCATCGCCATCGACACGTCGCCGTCGGTNCNGGGGATCTCGACGCCCCAGGCGTCCCAGATGAAGGTCGGACTCGCGGCCCACGCGACGTCGCGGACGTTCTCCGCCCGGAATCGCCAGGTCCGCTCCGTCCTTCGGTCCTCGCCGTCCTCGGCGCCGGCGGAAACGCCCGAGAGTTCCTGATCGCGAAGTTCGTTCGCCAGGGCCTCCTCGGGGGTGATCACGAAGGTCGGACGATCCGCGGTCCGAGCCGCTGCGTAACGCTCCCGCTGCGTCTCGGTCATCACCTCTTCCTGGTTGACCAGGTCCCCGCTCGCGGAGACCACGTAGGTCTCGGGCACGGTGATCGCGAGGTCGTAGTCGCCGAACTCGAGGGCGAACTCGCTCTCCCCCTGGAACTGCTTGTTCTGCCAACCGTCGTTGTCGGTGTACGGCGCCATCCGCGGGAACCACTGGGCGATCTCGTAGATCGGCATCCCGTCGTCGAGGATCTCGTACCCCGATCGCGCTCGCATCGTGGTGCTGGGGACGATCGCGGCGTTCCAGTCGATGTCGAAGACGGTGGTGTCCCCCGACGCCATCGGTTCGGGAAGATCGATCCGCATCATCGTGCCGTTGATCACGTGCGGCAGCGCGACGCCGTCCGCGTCCTCGACCCGCGTGATCTCCGCGCCCCCGTCGAAGTCGAGCTGCTCGAGTTGCTGACGCATCCAACGCGTGGACTGATCGCGACGAAGGTTCGGCGCGGTGGTGGAGCGGCGTCCGAGCGAGTCCCGCTTGAAGCGGTTCTGGTCGATCTGCACCCAGAGATAGTCCAGGCGATGCGGGCTCTGGTTGTGGTAGGTGATCGTCTCGGAGCCTTCGAGTCGATGGGCGATCGGATCGAGTCGCACCCGGATGTCGTGATCGGCCCGCTGCTGCCAGTAGTCGGGGCCCGGGGCGCCGGAGGCCAGCCGGACCTCGTTCGGCGTGGGAAGCAGGTCGTCGATCTGCTTGAAGGGATCCGCCTCCTGGTCCCAGTCCGGCACGTCGAGCCACATCTCTTCGTGCAGCTCCCGATCCTCGTAGTGCGAGGGATAGAGATCCGGAGGGTGTCCGTTCACCACGATTCCGGAGAGCGGGACGCCGAACATGAGAATGGAGACGGCTGCAACGCCCCGGAAAGAGCCTGCGTTACGCTGATTTTGGTTCAGAGTTGACATTCACCGAGTGTAGGTGGGATTTTCCCGGGAAGTCGAAGATGGCCCGGCTCCGATCCGCCCTCCGGGTCCGGGATCGACGAGAATGAGGCTCCATGCCCGCACTCCCCACCAGCCTCGACCCGACCGCCGCGAGGGCGACCATCCAGGTCGTGGGCGTTCCGGTCGATCACGGCGGCGCCGGGCCCGGTGCCGGCGGCGGACCGCAGGCGCTGCGACGCGCGGGCGTCGCGTCGATCGGGGGCCGGGTCGTGCGTGATCGCGGCGACATCGAGGTGCCGGCTCTCCCGCCCGGACTCGAGGTCGTCCGTGGTCCCGATCCCGACTCCCGACGCCCCGAGTGGTCGGCGCTTCGATCCGTCTGTCGCGATCTCCATCGTCGAACCAGCGCGATCCTCGGTGAACGCGGAGTCCCCCTCGTCCTCGGCGGCGATCACACGCTGGCCGCCGGTTCGATGTCCGGGGTCGCCGCCGCCTGGTGTGAACGACACGGCGCGACCGGTTTCGCCGACGCCCCCCCGCTCGGACTCCTGTGGTTCGACGCCCACGCCGATCTCAACACCCCCGACACCACGCCCAGCGGAAATCCGCACGGCATGCCCGCGGCGGCGCTGCTCGGTCATCGGTTCGCACCACTCGTCGACATCGTCGGCCCGCGCGGCACGTTCGATCCGCGCCGCGCCGTCTTTCTCGGCGGCCGCGACCTCGACCCCGGCGAACGCGCCCGGGTCTCGACCGATCCCGCTTCGGCCCTTCCCCTGCTGATCGACGGTGACACGTTCAAGTCCGAGGCGGCCGGCTCGATCGCGGATCGCGTACTCGAACGGATTTCCCCCGACGGCAACGCGTTCGCCTTGAGCTTCGATCTCGACGTCATCGACCCGAGCGAGGCGCCCGGAGTCAACCTTCCGGTACCTGACGGCCTCCGGGTCGAACAGGTCATGCCGGTCCTCGAACGTCTCGCCGCCCACGGCGGTTGCATCGCGATGGACGTCGTCGAACTCGATCCCACCGCGGACCTCGACGACCGGACCGCGCGGATCGGGGTCGACGCGGCCCGAGTCATGCTCCAGACGACGTGAACCACCCGACGAACCCGCGGGGCCACGCGAAGATCCCGTGGCCCGAGCGAACGAGAACCCCACCGTGAAGGCCCGAAGCGACGCCGACCGGACCACCGCCATGCAATCGCACCGACGACGACTCGCGATCATCTCGTTTCTGCTCGGATTCCTGTGCTTCGCAGGCCTGCTCACCGTCGCCTACCTGCTCGCTCCGGTCATTCAGGGGAGCGGCATCGCCCCCCCGCGGACCCCGGTCCCGATCGCCGAACTCGCCAAGCGGCAGCAGAACACCATCCGCGCGCGAGCCGCCGGGAAGACCACCCAGACCAGGGACTTCGTGGCGCGGATGCACGCCCGGCAGCAGCAGGACCCCGACGCGACCATGGACTTCCTGGTCNTCTCCGGCGGCGGCGCCAACGGCGCCTTCGGCGCGGGCTTCCTGATCGGCTGGGCGACCGTCCCGGCGGGCCCCGCCGCCCTGCCGACCTTCGATGGCGTGACCGGGGTCAGCACCGGATCCTTCATCGCCCCCTTCGCCTACCTCGGCACCGACGAGGCGAGAAAGAAGGTCGATGACTTCTTCCGAAATCCCAAGCCCGACTNGGTGACCTCGCGGGAACCGATCTCCTTCTATCCCGAGAACATGAGCCTCATGAAGGTCTCCGGCATCAAACGGGATCTCGAAGCGATCGTCGACGTCGACTTCGCGAAGCGGATCGACGCCGCCACCACCGACGGACGACTCCTCCTGATCCAGGCCAGCAACATCGACGAGCAGATCCCCGGCGTATTCGACTTCGTTGACGCCGCCCGGAAGTCGATCGAGGCGGGCGATGCGGAACGCCTGCAGGAGATCATCCTCGCGTCGTGCGCCATCCCCGCGGTGTTTCCACCGCGGGAGATCGACGGGACCCTCTACGTCGACGGCGGGGCGGTCGGTAACTTCTATGCGGGCGGCCGAGCGTCGGCGGCAAAAGACACGTTCGGCGGTCTCTGGAAGCAGACGTATCCCAACGACCCGATTCCCAGGACCCGGTACTGGATCATCCTCAACGGCAATCTTCGAATTCCCCCGGCGATCTCCCAGCCGACCTGGCCCGCGGTCGCGGACCGCGCCTTCCAGTTGCTCTCCACCTCCGCCGAGATCACCGCCCTTCGACATCTGTTCGCCCTCGCCGAACTGACCCGGCTCCGCGGCGACGGCGACGTTGAAGTCCGCTGGATCTCGGTCGAGAAGGAACTCGCGAGCCCGGACCCGATGAACATGTTCGATGCGAAGACGATGCGGTCGCTCTCGGACTACGGCAAGAGGCTCGGCGCGGATCCGACGTCCTGGAAGACCGTCGCACCGTGATCGAGTGCGTCCGCACGTCGTCCCCGCATCGCCGGACCTGCTTCAGCGCCCGAGGATGCGTCTGACTGAGGACATCGTGTCCGGGGGTACCGGCCTCAGGGACACGCACCCCACTCGACGAAGAGCAGCCCAAGATCGCTTCCGCCGACGACGCCGTCTTCGTCGAGATCGGCACGACAGTCGCCGCACCTCCCCCAGTGGAAGAAGAGTCGCCCGAGGTCCGCGCCATCGACGACGCCATTACCGGTGAGATCGGCGGGACACGGCTTGGCCACCGGTCCCCCGAGGACTGCGACGGTGATGCTGCCACCCGCCGCGACGCTCGCGACCGGGTTCGCCGTCGTACCGATGCCGCTCGGAACATCGCACTGGCCGCTCNAGTTGTATCCCCAGCACGCAACCGATCCATCCGCGAGCAGCGCGACGGTGTGCAAGCCGCCCGCCGCGACGCTCGCGACGGGATTCGCCGGCGTGCCGATCCCGCTGGGCACGTCGCACTGGCCCGTATGGTTCCGTCCCCAGCAGGCAACCGAGCCGTCCGTCAGCAACGCGACGGTGTGAGAGCCGCCCGTGGCGATGCTCGCGACCGAGTTCTCCGGCGTGCCGATCCCGCCTGGGACATCGCACTGGCCGGAGGCGTTCAATCCCCAGCAGGCAACCGAGCCGTCCGTGAGCAACGCGACGTTGTGGTAGTAGCCCGCCCCGACGCTCGCGACGGGGTTCTCCCGCGTGCCGATGCCGCTGGGGGCCTTGCACTGGCCCAAGTCGTTGCTTCCCCAGCAGGCGATCGAGCCGTCCGCGAGCAACGCGACGGTGTGGTCGAAGCCAGCCGCGACGCCGGTGACGGGGTTCTCCGGCGTGCCGATGCCGTTCGGGACATCGCACTGGCCGTCCTGGTTCCGCCCCCAGCAGGCGACCGAGCCGTCCGTGAGCAACGCGACGGTGTGGGAGCCGCCCGCCGCGATGCTCGCGACGGGGTTCGCTGGCGTACCGACGCCACTTGGGACCTCGCATTGGCCGTGGTAGTTGACCCCCCAGCAGGCGACCGATCCATCGGCCAGCACCGCGATGATGTTCCCACTGCTCGCTGTCGCGGTCAGAACGGGATTCTCCGCCCCACCGAAATCATTCGGGGCATCGCACTGACCGAAGCCGTTGTTGCCCCAACCGACGATCGATCCATCCGCCAGCGCCGCCACCGTGTGCTCGCCGCCCACTGCGACGATCACGACCGGGTTTTCCGGCATGCCGATCCCGCGAGGCACATCGCACTGGCCGGCGAAGTTGGCCCCCCAGCAGGCGACCGAGCCGTCGGCAAGCGTCGCGGCGGTATGACGGTTGCCCGCCGCGATGCTCGCGACAGGATTCTCCGGCGTGCCGATGCCGGTGGGGACGTCGCATTGGCCTTCGTTGTTGTATCCCCAGCAGGCAACCGTGCCGTCCGTCAGCAACGCGACGGTGTGAGAGCCGCCCGTGGCGATGCTCGCGACCGAGTTCTCCGGCGTGCCGATCCA
>NZFT01000109.1 GCA_002690755.1 Phycisphaerae bacterium | reverse complement strand
TTCGACGGATCGCCGCCATCGCCGTCGGTTCGGAGCGGATTTCCAGCCGCGGACCGAAGTACATCGACCGTCTGCGGGAAGTCGACGTCGACCAGGCGGAGTTTCTCGACCTCGGATTCCAGTTCCAGACCCGGAAGAGCCCCGAAGTTCCAAAGGGATTCATCGCGCGTGCGAGATCGCTCACCGAGCGTCTCGACATTCCGCTCGCCTGGTCGCTCTATCTCGACATCCTTTCGGCGGCTTTTCAGAATGCCGCGAGAAAGGGTGACTTCGACGCGATTGAAAGTCTGTCGGAGCAGTTGGACGAGGTGTCCTTCGACTACACGAGATCCTTTCCCGGGATCTTCGGGCCCCTCAATCGTCGAGTACGGACCCTGATGCTGTTCGGGGACGTTGAGAACGCGAGGCTCGTGGCGTTCGAATCGATCGCGTCGATCGAAAAGACGCTTGAGTTGAGAGACGTGCTTCTGCTGGCGAGGATCGACGCAATCCTCGGGCGATATGAAGCGGTGTCCGAACTGCTTCAGCCCTTCAAGCGGGAGATTCTCGCCGCGCCGGCGACTTATCGAATATCCGCCGGCCTGCTCCTGGAGGTCGCGGTGCATCTCGGAAACGTCGAGGAGGCCTTGCGGATCTACGAACAGGGCGTGCAGGCCGGAATCTTCGATGCGGACATGAAGGCCCTGATGCGGATCTCGGAGAAAGTCGATCCGGAAATCGCGATCCGGATGGCTCGCGCCCTGAACTCGCGCATTCCTGATCCGCGGGACAAGTTCGGTCTGGTCGGCATGTTGCTCGTCACGAGTGTGAGAACCGGCGATGAGATGGTCGCACTTGAGATAAGCGAGCTCCTGTCGTCTCTTCGTGCAAGCGGCTCGGCGGACGAACTGCTTGGATTCCAGGTGGCCTGCCTCGAAGTGGAGGTCCTCGCGCCTTCGGATCCGATCGGGTCTTTCCAGCGGACCTCGGAGATCATCGAGGCTCTTCCTCCGGAGATCCGGTCGAAGCTTCTCCGGTACCAGACGATGTCGGACGCAGAGCGGAACGCGATCGTCGCATATGCGTTCCCCGTCGCCATCCTCAGCAACAACCTCGTCGCACGAGTGGCCAATCTTCTCATGGAACAAGGGGACGATTCCGGGATCACGACGGAGATCCTCGAAACGTGCGGAACGGCGAACGACCTGTTGGTCGCGGTCCTGCCCGAGGACCTGAACGTCCTCGACAGTCGTGCTCGCTATCTGGCTGCGACGGGCGAGACCTCGGAGGCGCTCGCGATGATCGACCGGGTTCTGGTCAATGCGCCTCTCACGGCCGAATACCTCATGACGAAGGCGGAAATCCTGTCTCTGGCGGGGGACGGTTCCAAGGCGCTCGAGGCGGCGCGTCAGGCCAGAATCGCTGGACGGATCAAGTCTCCGGCAGACGAGCGGATGTCGGAGAAGATCGAGGACCTGATCACGCGGCTGAGGTAGCGGCGACGTTCCTCTTTGCCCGCCTCCGGCGNGCATCCCTCGGCGTCGTAGCACGCATCTGGACAAATCAAGACATCCATGCACGCAACACCACTGGCAATCCCCGACGTCATCCTGATCGAGCCCCGGGTCTTCGGCGATTCGCGAGGCTTCTTTCTCGAGACCTGGTCGGACGCCGCGTTTTCGGAGGCGGGCATCGATGTGTCGTTCGTGCAGGACAATTGGAGCCGTTCCACGCTCGGCGTGCTCCGTGGCCTGCATTTCCAGCAACGTCACACGCAGGGAAAACTCGTCCGATGCACGCGAGGCGAGGTCTTCGACGTCGCCGTCGACGTTCGTGCGGGGAGCCCGAGTTTCGGGCAGTGGGTCGGCGAGTTGCTGTCCGAGGACAACAAGAAAGCCTTGTGGATCCCTCCGGGCTTTGCGCACGGGTTCCTGTCTCTCACCGAGACGGTTGATTTTCAATACAAGTGTTCCGACGTCTACGACCCCGAAAGCGAGCGCACCATCAACTGGGACGATCCCGACATCGGAATCTCGTGGCCACTGGATCGGGTCGCCGAGTTGCAGCTCAGTGCCAAGGATCGCGAACGGGGAATGTCGCTCGCGGAGATCTCGCCCCTCTCGGGCTGGTGAGCACGTGCGTCGGCCCGTCGAACTCCACTGAATCCGCACCGAGCCTCGAATGAAGATACTCGTCACTGGTTTTCCCGGTCAGCTCGCGGCATCGTTCGCACGGATGCCCGTCGGTTCGCACGCCTTCGAATTCGCATCTCGCGCCGACATCGACGTGACTGACGAAGCCGCCGTGCGGAGGAAGGTCGCGGCCGGGGCGTACGACACGATCGTCAATTGTGCCGCTTACACGGCGGTGGACCGCGCCGAGAGCGAGGCCGACGAGGCGTACCTCGTGAATGTCGCCGGACCGCGGAATCTGGCGGCGGCCGCCGCCGAGACCGGTTCGAAACTCGTCCACGTTTCAACCGACTTCGTCTTCGGGGGGCGGGATGCGTCGCGTCCGATCCCGGTCGACGCGTTACATTCCCCCTTGTCCGTCTACGGCCGGACGAAGTCCGAGGGCGAGGCGGAGGTTCGCGCGATTCTGGGCGATCGGGCGATGATCGTCCGGACATCCTGGCTGCACTCGGTGAACGGCCCGAATTTCGTGACGACGATGCTCCGGCTCATGGGGTCACGTGATTCGCTTCGCGTGGTCGCCGATCAGGTCGGCAGTCCCACCCACGTCGACACGCTCTCCAAGACGATTCTGGGCCTACTGAAAGCCGATGCCTGCGGGACCTTTCACGTGACGGATTCAGGAGTGGCGTCGTGGTATGACTTCGCGGTCGGCATAAGCGAGATCGCGTCGGCGAAGGGGATTCTCCAGAAACCGATCACGGTCGAGCCGATCAGGACCGAAGACTATCCGACGCCGGCGGCGAGACCGTCGTATTCTGTGCTCGACACCACCCGTGCGGCGTCGATTCTCGAAGAATCGGCGCCACACTGGCGTACCACTCTCTCCGCGAGCCTGGACGACGTCCAGCGTGAAATCATGAATGACCGAGGCATCTGAAAGTTCCTTCACCATGACTTCGAATTTGGATTCAACCCTCGTCACCGGCGGCGCCGGTTTCATCGGCGTGAACTTCGTCCGAGGACTTCTCGACCGTCCGGGGATCCGACGGATCGTGGTGCTCGACGCCCTGACCTATGCCGGAAACGGTGCGAGTCTCGATGGAATCGACGATGAGCGTCTCCACTTCGTTCACGGCGACATTCGAGATCAGAACCTGATCGAGAATCTGCTCCGCGAACACGAAGTCGGGTCCATCGTCCATTTCGCGGCCGAGAGCCACGTCGATCGCTCGATCTCCGGCCCGGATGAATTCATCTCCACCAACGTGGACGGCACGCATGCGATGTTGAAGGCCGCGCGGAGCGTCTGGCTCGACGGTNCCGGGGTGGATCACCGGTTCCATCACGTCTCGACCGACGAGGTGTACGGATCCCTCGGTCCGGGCGACGCGCCCTTCACGGAAGATCACCAGTACCAGCCGAACTCGCCCTATTCGGCGAGCAAGGCGGCAAGCGATCATCTGGTTCGTGCCTATCACCATACGTTCGGCCTGCAGGTGACCACGACGAACTGCTCCAACAACTACGGGCCGTTCCAGTTTCCCGAGAAGTTGATCCCACTGATGATCGTCAAGATTCTGGAGGGTCAGCCGCTTCCCATCTACGGCGACGGCATGCAGGTCCGTGACTGGCTGTTCGTGGAGGATCACTGTCGGGCGATCGAGGCATGTCTCGAGCGCGGAGTCCCGGGTGATCTCTACAACATCGGTGGCTCGAACGAGCGGCCCAACATCGAGATCGTTCAGAAACTTTGCGCGATGATCGACGAACGGGTCGCGGCTTCCGAGTCGCTGGCCGCGCGATTCCCGGATTGCCCCGCGGCGAAGGGCGAGCCGAGCATTTCCCTGACGACCCATGTCAAGGATCGGCCCGGGCACGATCGTCGTTACGCGATCGACTTCCGTAAAGCCGAAGCGGAGCTTGATTACACGCCGCAGGAGACTTTCGAATCGGGATTCTCGAGAACCGTCGATTGGTATCTCGAGAACGAGGCCTGGTGGCGAGGCGTGATGGACGGATCCTATCGCCGCTGGATCGACTCGAACTACGCCTCACGCTAATATCCGGCGTCTGCCGGCCAAGGAAAACATCAAGTGTCAACCGATCTCAAAGNCTCAGTCTTCGGCGCGAGCCCCCGCACCGGAAACATGGGGGTGAACGCGCTCTTCGCATCCACGACGGCCGGCCTCATCCGTCGAATTCCGAAGCTGGACCTCACCGTCTTCGACACTGGACTCGGGGTCCGAGTCGAGCAGCATCAGGTCGATGACCACGATCCGTTGTCACTCCGTTTCATCGGTTTTCGAACCGGTCGGAGGTTCTACCGCCCCGAGAACTTCGAGATGATGAAGGTCGCGGCGAAGGTTGGACGCCTCGGGAGGCTCTTGAATCCGGGCGTGCGGACGATCATGGAATCCGACGTCGTCGTGGATGTCTCGGGTGGCGACAGTTTCACGGACATGTATCCCGACGACCGGATCCACAACATCGCCGGATCCAAGGAATTCGTGCTCGACCAGTGCCGGCCGCTCCTGCTTCTTCCGCAGACCTACGGTCCGTTCGATGAAAGTCTCGAGCGAGCGTCGCGAATCGTCCGCCGTTCCGTGGCGTGTTTCGCACGGGATGAACGGAGTTTCGAGAACCTGAAGTCGATGCTCGGCGCGGAGTTCGATTCCGACCGCCATCGGTGCGGCGTCGACATGGCCTTCGGACTCGCGTTCCGTGATCCAGGAGACCGGCTCGACGCGGACATCCGGTCCTGGGTCGATGATTCATCCACGCCGACGATCGGCCTTAATGTCAGCGGTCTGATCGGAAACACGCCCGGCATCGACAAGAGTCGGTACGGATTCCGCGCGGACTACCGGCAGACGCTCATCCGGTTCCTTTCGATGATTCTCGCAGAGACCGATGCCAACGTGCTTCTCATTCCCCACGTGATGTCGCCGAGAGGGGGCACCGAGTCGGATCTCCAGATAAGCGAGTGGCTCAAGTCGGAATTCGCCGAGGAATTCGGTCACCGTCTCAAGATCACTTCCATTCACCTCGACCAGTGCGAGGTGAAATGGGTCATCTCCAGAATGGACTGGTTCTGCGGGACCAGGATGCACGCGACCATCGCGGGTCTGTCCACGAACGTTCCCACCGCCACCATCTCCTACTCGGACAAGGCGATCGGCGTCTTCGAGACCTGCGGTCAGGGTGGCGAGGTCTTCGATCCGAGACTGCTGGAAGCGGAGCCCATCGCCGAGGGATTGATGGATTCCTACCGGAGACGGACAGAGATCAGGACCGGGCTTTCGGATTCACTCCGAACCGTCAAGGAACGAGCCGCTTCCCAGATGGATGAGATCGCGGCGATCATCGAGAGCCTCGGCGGTCGATGACGCGAACGCCGGAAGTCCCGAGCTCGATTCAAATCGGCGTGATCGGCCTGGGGTTCATGGGAAGGACGCATCTGGCGTCCTTTTCGAGGGTTCCGGGGTGCCGCCTCGCCGCCGTGGTGGATCGGGAGCCCGGCCGACTCACCGGAGAAGCGACGTCGGCCGGAAACATCGACACCACCGCCGGCGACATCATCTTCGACCCTTCCGAGGTCGCGGTGTTCGAGACGGTGGAATCGATGCTGGAGCATTGCGATTTCGATCTCGGTGTCGTCACGACGCCGACGCCGACGCATGTCGAGATCGCCTTGAAGCTCGTCGAAGCGGGCCGGCACGTCCTCGTCGAGAAACCGGTCTCACTCGATCTCGATTCGATGTCGAGGCTCGATCGCGTCGCCCGCGATCGGGGGGTGATCGCGATGCCCGCGCATTGCATGCGATTCTGGCCGGCCTGGGCCTGGATGCATCGGCGGATTCGCGAGCGGACCTTCGGCGAGGTGCGCCGAGCATCCTTTCGGAGGACCGGGGCCGCACCCGACTGGAATCCGGGTTTCTATCAGGACACGGGGCGCAGCGGGGGGGCGATCGTGGACCTTCACATCCACGACACGGACTTCGTCTTGCATAGTTTCGGACCACCGACCGCGGTGTCCTCCGTCGGAAGTCGCTCGAACGTCCGGACCACCTACCACTACGAGAACGGCCCGCACGTGGAGGCGGTGGGGGCTTGGCTCGAATCGCCCGACGCGCCCTTCACCATGGAAGCTGAGATCGAGTGCGATGCCGGCACGATCTCCTTCGTCCTGGGCCGAGTGCCGGAGATCGAGGTTCGGTCGCGGGACGGTGTGATCATCGGCCATCCGGAGGCCAGCGAGGGTGGTTCGGGATACGACGCGCAGGCTCGCGCGATCATCGACACGATCGTTCGGAGAGCCGTCGATCCACCGGTCACGCTTTCCGACGCGATTCGTGCCGGAAGAATTCTGGAGTTCGAGATCGAGTCGGTCGAATCGGGAGGCGGACGAACACCGATCGTGCTCTGACCACAAGCGGGCTCGATCACGGTCTGGAACATGAATGCCTCGTCCCATGGACGAGGCATTCTTCGTTTGATCTTGGAAACGTGTTTCTTCGCGAGATCGATCCCCGGGGGCTTCCGTGAGGCGGGATCAAGCCGCTCTGCGAACCCCTTCTTCGATCTGGAGCTCGGCGATCGAGGTCTTGCCGGTCGCCACGTATCGTTCGACGTCGTCGATGGCGGCCAGCTGATGCCGTGTCTCGTCGGGCGTGGGGCGTTCCCTCGAAAAGGCGTCGTGACGTTCGAACATCGCGTTGATCTCCGCACGGATCGCGGTCTTGATCTCATCGGCGGAACGTCCATCCGAAGCCGCGAGCCGCTCCGCGTACTCCCGCTCGATGAGTAGGAAGGCCTGGTTGTTCCGAACCTGGTCCCGCCACTTCTCGAGCGTGAACATCACCGTCTTCTGCAGACGGGCGTTCGTTCTACGAAGAATCTTGATTCCACGAACGGTCTTGGATCGCTCGCGGAACCACCAGGCGAAGATCGCGCCCCATCCGCTGAGACCCGCGACGAGGGTCGCGACGAGGAGCATGGTGTTGGAGGGTGAATTCATGGAGCAGGGTTCCGATCAGGCTGCGGTGCCGGCGTGACGACGGGAATCGAAAGACTGGGTCTCGATCACGGTGTCGCCGTCGATCTGGAATCCCATTTTGCGGACCGATCCCAGCTGGGCCTGGATGCCGGATTCCTTGGTGTACTTTCCGCAGTGCAGCGTTCCATCTCCAAGTTGGTCCTCGACGTATCGTCGCACGGACTTCTTGTGCGTTTCGGCGGCCGGGCCCGTGTGTTCGGCGAGACGCTTGCAGAACTCGTCTTCAAGTCTCGAATAGAGCCGGGCCTGACCGAGTTGCCGGACGAATTTTTCGGCGAGCCGTGCTCGGCTCCGACCGAGCCGATCGATCTCCATTCGCTGGCTGGAGTAGGTGCGGTACCAGTGGTTCATGGCGATGGCGAACGTCGCAAAGGCGGTGAACATCGCCGCGAGCGAGGCGAATAGCGTGGCGTTCATGGGTGATCCTCGTTCGAGATCGGGGAATCGAGGCGCGTCGCCTCCGCAACCTCATCGGAAGCGGGTCATGACGACTGAACCGGATCGTCCGAAAAAACCGGAATTTCCGTGTGCGTTCACGCGGTCACGAACTTGGCGTCGTCGATCTCGGACTCCCCGTCGAAGCGATAGGCGACGATCGGGCCGCCTCTCGCGACGGACCAGTCGAGGCAGGCCACGTTTCGAGCGAGTCGCGACGGTCGATCTCCCCGCATCCAGTAGTGACCGACGAAGACGGGCGGCTCGGATGCCGCGTAGGGGACGAAGTCCTTGGGAACGACTTCCGCCGGAATCGGGTCGTCGGGAAAAGAGTCGTCCCGTGTGAACGCGTAATCGCGATAGGTGCGGCCGACGGGTGATTCGAACCATCGAGCACGAATGTGACTTCGGTGCGACCCTTCCGGGTCCCGGAGCGACATGCCGGCCGGGAGCGGGATCTCCCGCCCCTTCAGGAGCTGATGAATCGCATGGGATGCCTGCGAACCGGGTTTGCAGGTCGCCTGCATCCGCGATCGTCCCAATCCATGATCGGCACCGCCGAGCAAGTCACGGATATGTCGGATGGATCCCGGGTCCCATGCGGCATGCACGGCTCGTGCGGATCCGGAGTCGAACCAGAGCGGGAGTTGGCTCATCCAGGCGAGCCAGTTCTCCAATTCATCGCCGAGTGCTTCAAGAGTGGGCGTGATCAGTCTTCGGCGGATCTCGGTGTGCCGACGGCAGGACTCGTTGGGTCGGTCGGGCCGTGGCGTGAACCAGGCGATCGCGTTGTACTCGTGATTGCCCATCAGCGCGGTCGCATTCCCGGCTTCGACCATGGTTCGGACGATTTCGAGCGTCTGCCGGATCTCGGGGCCGCGGTCCACGTAGTCACCGAGAAATACGACCCGTCGCTCGGAGTGGACCATGGCACCGTCGACCGGTCGGTAGCCGAGCCGATCGAGAAGCGTTCGCAGCTGCGAGGCATGCCCGTGAACATCCCCGATGAAGTCGATCCCGGATTGGAGCCGGGCATCTCCCTTCAATCGGGTTTCTTGCACTTCGGGATGGGACTCGTTGTCTGCGGGCACGGAAGGGAGAGGGTAGCGAGGCCGATGTGCGAGAACTACCCATGGAGTGTTGTGGAATTGAGATCTCCTGCATATATGATGCAGGGAACCGTCCCGAGGTTCCCTCATGGAGGCCGATGCAGGACATGAGAAGACGAGATCTGGCAGGTCGTGGCATCACGCTGGCGGTTGGTACCGTCATCGTTTCGAGCCTGCTCGGGGCATCCGAGCGGACCGATGAACAGGAACGGGCCGACCCCACGGGAATCGAGTTCTTCGAGCGTCGGATCCGGCCCATCCTGATCGAGCACTGTCTCGAGTGTCACGGCGATGATCCGGGGGTGCTCAAGGGGGACCTCGATCTCTCGACCGCCGCCGGCGTGCTTGCGGGTGGCGATTCGGGTCCGTCGATCGTGCCGGGCGATCCCGAGGCCAGTCCGCTCTACCTTGCGGTCACCTATGCGGACAAGGAATTCGCGATGCCGCCCCGGGGGCGGATGCCCGCGGAGGCGATCGAGGATCTTCGTCTTTGGATCGAAATGGGAGCGCCGGATCCTCGGACCGAAGTCGCGACCGCCACCGAAATCGAATCGGATCCCTGGCGCGATCCACGGGGGCAGGGCCGCGAGCACTGGGCCTATCGACCGATGGGGATCGTGAATCCGCCGACGGTCGATGACGACCCGTGGTGCCGGACCGACATCGATCGATTCATCCTCGCCCGGATCGAATCCGCGGGCATCGAGCCGGCGCCGAGGGCGGATCGTCGGACCCTCGCGCGTCGTGCGTATTTCGATCTCATCGGACTTCCGCCGACCCTCGAGGAGATGGAAGCCTTCCTTGCCGACGAACGGCCGGATGCATGGGAACGGCTCATCGAGACCTTGTTGGATTCGCCTCATTACGGGGAACGGTGGGGGCGTCACTGGCTCGATGTCGCGCGATATGCGGATTCCAACGGGCTCGACGAGAACACGGCCTTCGGGAATGCATGGCGGTATCGAGACTGGGTGGTCAAGGCGTTCAACCAGGACCTTCCGTTCGACCGCTTCGTCAGAATGCAGGTCGCCGGGGATCTGCTGCCGGAGCCGGCGGATCGGGACGAGGCCATCGAGAATCTCGTCGCGACGGGTTTTCTCTCCCTGGGTCCCAAGGTTCTCGCGGAACCGGACAAGGAGAAGATGCTGATTGACATCGTCGACGAACAGGTCGACGTCGTCGGCAAGACCTTCCTCGCCCAGACGCTCGGGTGTGCGAGGTGCCACGACCACAAGTTCGATCCGGTACCCGCCGCCGACTACCACGCGATGGCGGGAATCCTGATCTCGACCCGGACCATGGAGAACCTCAACACCGTCGCCCGAGTTCGCGAGCGACCGCTTGCGCCGCTTGCGGAGATCGCTGCAGCGGAGGCGCACGCCGCGGCGGTGAGGGAGAATCAGGAGGCGCGGACCAGCGTGGAGGCGGAAGCCGGTCGATCGCTCGGGCGACGGTGGGCGGCGGAGATCGCGACCGCGATGCTCGCCTCCACCGAACTCGACCACACGCCGGTGGTCTTCGAGGCGGAGGAATTCGCGGACTCCAATCTGGGAGTCAACTTCGACCAGTGGGGCTCGGGGGTCGGAATCATCCACACGGTTCGTTCGAACGAGTTGCAGTTCGTCGAGTACGAGATCGGCGCGGCAGCGGGGGGGCGGTGGCGGATACGAGCCCGGTACGCGGCCGGTGAATCGCGACCGATCCGCGTACTGGTCGACGGCGCAGTGATCGCGGAGGGGTTCTGTGGCGATTCAACCGGTTCCTTCGAGGTGGAGAACCTCCGCTGGTCGACGATCGAAGTCGATCTCCCTGTCGGTACGACGCGGATCCGGTTCGAGCGGGCGGGCTCTTTCCCGCATCTCGACCGACTCGCGTTCGTCGGTGAATCGGAACTGGCGGCCTTTCTGGACGAGGTCGAGGCGGTCGCGACGGACCGTGGGCTCGATCCGCCGCTTCTTCGCCGCTGGGCCGAAGCGCTCGAAGGTGATTCGATTTTCGATTCCTGGCGCCGACTCGCGTCGATCCCGGAAACGGAGTGGGCCGATCGCGTGGGCGACGTCGTCGCGGAGCTGCAGGCCGCCTATGCGTCTGACGCGAAGGCCAACGACGGGCAGCCGGTTCGCAGCGGGGTCACCCCCGGAGAAACGCCGTTCGTCCGATCGATCGTCGCCGGCGCGAATCCGCCGAGTCTCGCGGCGGTCGCCGATCGCTGGCAAGCCGCCGGCATGCTCGTGCTCGACACCTGGGATCGACACCTCGCGGTCGCCGAGGGCGCAGCGGCCAAACGCCTCCCCGATCCCGCGCAGGATCGTCTTCGCAAGGCGTTGATCGGATCCGCCGGAGTGCTCCGAATCGGTCCCGAAGTCGTCGAGCACTATCCGCCCGAGGTTCAAGCCCGGATCGCCGCACTGGCGGCGGAGCAGGCCCGCCTCGCGTCCTCGAAGCCGCCCGCGATCGAGACCGGAATCGTGGTGGAGGAGACCGAACCTCGGGATCTTCCGATCTTCATCAGAGGTGACCACACCAATCCACAGGACACGGTGGTTCCTCGAGGCTATCTCACGGTGTTGGAAGGACGCGCCGTCGCGCCGAAGATTCCGCCCGCATCGAGCGGCCGGCTGGAACTCGCGAACTGGATGACCGACCCCGAACATCCACTCACCGCGCGGACCATCGTGAATCGCGTCTGGGCCTGGCATTTCGGTGAAGGGATCGTGTCGACCCCGAGCAACTTCGGCCTGCGCGGAGGCCGACCGACGCATCCCGAACTGCTGGACTGGCTCGCGCGTCGGTTCGTCGCGGATGGGTGGTCGGTGAAGGAACTCCATCGCCGGATCATGAATTCAGCGGTCTATCGATCGTCGGGAAGGCCTGACCCACATGCCATCGCGGCGGATCCCGGCAACGATCTCCTCTGGAGACGCACGCCGAGACGCCTCGAAGCCGAACTCGTCCGCGACGCCATCCTGGAGGTCGGTGGTTCGCTCGATCGCACCGTCGGGGGCAGTCTGCTTCGTACGGGCAACTTCGGCTACGTGACCAACGACCAGTCGAGAAGCAACGAGCGATACGTCGCGAACCGTCGTGGCATCTACATGCCCGTGATTCGAAACGACATGTACGAACTCTTCGCGACCTTCGACTACACCGATCCGAGCGTGTCCTTCGATCGGCGACCGAGCACCGTGGTCGCGCAGCAATCGCTTTTCATGATGAACAGTCCGATCGTGGCTTCCCAGGCCGAGCGGCTGGCGCTCCGGTTGCTCGAGGAGGAATCGGTGATCGATGATGCGGACCGGATCCGGCTCGCGTACGAGATCTGTTTCGCCCGACCGGCCCTTCCCGGCGAGATCGACCGGGCGAACGACTTCGTGCTGCATCTCGAATCGGAGGCTGGTGAGTCCATCAGCATCGCGTGGCCGCCGGACGACTCGATGGAGCAGGCGACGAATCCGATCACCGCGCGTCTGCACGCCTGGCGAAGCCTCTGCAAGGTCCTGATCGCCTCCAACGAGTTCATCTACATCCGTTGACGCGATTCCGATCGCTCCGACCGGGATCGCGTGGCGACGTGTTCGTCACGTCGCCAAGGAAGGTCCCGGGGTTTCGAGCTCGCGCCCCCATCTGGCATCGAAGTCTCGGATGAGTTCCGTCGGGAGCTCCTCCCGCCAGGAATCGGCATCGCCTCGCCGATAGTGCGGGTTCTTCCGGTGGATTTCCTCGAAAGCGAACTCTTCGGCGAGTGAATCCACGCCGTTGTTCCGGATGCCGATTGTTTCGATTCGGATCATGGACTCGATCACGAGTGGTATGTGGACCGATTTCTCGAAGAGCCACCGGTATCCGCTGGCATCGTCCATGCCTTGGAGAAGTGGACGGCTTCGCTTCATTTCGCCATGCATGTCGTATCGACCGGGTGGATGGGATCCACGATGTGATCGCAGCATCGAACCACGGATGCCTCGCGGGTCGCGGGTCATGTGCACCATTGGATTTTTCGCGAGGAGTCGCGAAGAGGCGTCGGGTGGGCGATGGTCCATGGGCATCACGATGCGGCAGCACCGAAGATGGAGCGAACCTCTTCGATCCTGATCGAGAATCCGACGGGCCGGAATGCCTCGTCGCCGGCAGGTGGTGTCGACGAGATTCCAGGTCCACACGGAAGCGCACTTGTGATGTGAGGCCACGCCGGCTGGGGGCCCCGACGGGCGGACGAGCTCCCGCACGTGCCGGCAGATCATGCGGCGTTTCGAGTTGATTCAGGAGCCGAGTGATGGAATCGGGGGTGAGACGACGAATCTCCGTGATTGGGTGCTGACCACCACCTTTTTCGATGTTACCTTGAATGCATGGACCACTTCTGCGGAGTCAGGCCGAATCCGTCTCGTCGCGACATGCTCAAGCAGTGTTGTGGCGGTTTCGGCGCGGTCGCGATGGCCGGTCTCCTCGCCGACGAGGCGAAAGCCGACGAGGTGCTTCGGCGACCCTCGAAGGTGGATCCGTTCACCCGGAATCCGCTCGCGATGCGGCACCCGCATTTTCAGCCGCGGGCGAAACGGGTGATCTTCCTGTTCATGCATGGCGGGCCTTCGCAGGTCGACACCTTCGACTACAAGCCGAAGCTGCAGGCCGATCATGGGAAGGAACTCCCGTTCGCGAAGCCGAGGGTGCAGTTCGCCCAGACCGGCTCGTTGATGGCGAGTCCGTACAAGTGGAAGCGACATGGCGGATCGGGGCAGTGGGTCAGCGAGATCTTCCCGGAGACCGCGAAGATCGTGGACGATCTCTGTTTCGTCAAGAGTCTCCACGGCTCGAATCCCGCGCACGGCGCAGCGCTGTTGAAGATCCACACCGGCAGTGAGAACTTCGTCCGGCCTTCGATGGGATCCTGGATCACCTACGGTCTCGGCTCGGAGAACCGCGACCTTCCGGGGTTCGTGACCATCTGTCCCACGCTCGGGCACGGCGGGGTCAACAACTACTCCTCCGCGTTCCTGCCGGCGGCCTATCACGGAACCGCCATCGGTCACGCCGGGGTGAAGGCTTCGCAGGCGAGATTCGAGCACATGACCTCGATGGGCGACGCGGGCGTCCAGCGTGCGGAACTCGATCTGCTGAAGGAACTCAACCAGCTCGGGCTCGAGGAGCACGGCCCGAACGCCGCGCTCGAGGGCCGGATCGAATCATTCGAGCTGGCGTTCCGCATGCAGGGTGTCGCCCCGGAGGTCATGGACCTCGGCAACGAGACGAAGGAGACCCGGACGCTCTACGGCCTCGACGACTCGGTCACCGAGAACTTCGGCCGGCAGTGCCTGCTGGCGCGGCGTTTCAGTGAACGAGGGGTTCGCTTCGTCCAGTGCACGCATTCCTACAAGTGGGATCAGCACGGCAATCTCGAGGCGGCGCACCGGAACAATGCTCGTGAAGTCGACACCGGGATCGCCGCCCTCATCCTCGACCTGAAACGTCGCGGAATGCTCGACGAGACGCTCGTGGTCTGGGGGGGTGAGTTCGGCCGCACGCCGGTCGCCCAGGATGGGAACGGTCGGGACCACAATCCGCACGGATTCACGATGTGGATGGCCGGTGGGGGGGTCAAGCCCGGATTCTCCTACGGGGCGACCGATGAATACGGCTTCTACGCACTCGAAGACAAGGTCCACGTGCACGACCTGCACGCGACGATGCTCGCCCTGCTCGGCGTGGATCACGAGCGCCTGACCTATCGAGACGCGGGACGGGATTTCCGGCTGACGGATGTCGCGGGAAAAGTGATTTCTGAGATCTTCGTCTGATCCCGCTCCGATCCTGTCTTCGTCGACGCCCCGTCTGAGGATACGAATGAACATGGTTCGTCGAGACCAGATCGCATCCTTCCCGACCCGGATCCGGCTCGCCTTCCACGTGCTGACGCGACGGAAGTACGTTCCATGGGGCATGAACGCCTGGATCGACGTGAGCGCGTTGTTGAAATCGAGGGGGGCCCCGGTCGATTCGCGATGCGTGGTATTCGACGTCGGCGCGAACCGGGGCCAGACCGTCGCGGAGATCCGCCGCTGGCTTCCGGCCGTCGGCATCCACTGCTTCGAACCCATGCCGGAGACCTTCGGACGTCTTCAAGCCAACGTCAGGGAGGCTTCACTCCATCCGTACGGACTCGGCGGTCGTGTCGGCACGTACCGCATGGATCCGTCGAAGATGGACCTCACGGCGCGAGTGGTGAAGGATTCCGGCACCGACGGAGGTGCGGGCGAATTCATCGACGTCGAACTGAGCACGATCGATGCCGAGATGGAGAAGCACGACCTGGATCGAATCCACGTGCTCAAGATCGATGTCGAGGGCAGCGAGATGTCGGTGCTCGAAGGAGCCGATCGCGCACTGAACGAGGGCCGGATCGACCTGATCCTGGTAGAGGTTCGCTTCGGAGCCTCTGGCGAGTCCTGGCACACGCCTTTCGAGGACCTGCTGACGCATCTTGAACCCCGGGGTTTCCGCATGGTCGGGTCCTACACGAATGCCATCTGGCCGGACACCGGGATCAACGATGCGGACGTCCTGTTCGTCCGGGTGGAGGGACAGCCCCATGATTTCCTCCGCACCCCGATGTACGCGGCATGGTGAGGACCGATCCGGCGGGACCGATCCAGCCTGATCTCGACCATGGATCCGGACGCCCGAGGGGCGCGACCACGATGCCCGGATGGAGGCCCGTCGCCCGGCCGTGATCCGGATTCGATCCTCTCGACGGCTTCCGCGTCGCTGGCTGTGGGATCTCGTGGAGAAGAGGCTTCGTCGGCCCGCCCGACTCGAGAACATGGTGCGACGAGCGGGGAAGCGCCGAGCGGTGATTCCAACTGGTCCGAATCACCCGTGGGCATCGGCAACTCGGGTCCGGCGTCGAGTCGCGTGTTCCGAGCGGAGCACGGGCGTTCTGCGAGCCCGTTCAGTGGGCCGGGACCTCTACTGACGGGGTTCGGACGACGATGCCGCCCGGGGCATCGACCCATCGTCCGGCGATTCGAAGTGGTTCGCCCGTGGCGCTTTCGACGACACCACCGGCGGCCCGAACCACCGCACAACCCGCGGCGTGGTCCCAGCTCTTTTCACGGTATCCCTCGCGGGCGAGTCGCAGGTACAGATCGGCGCGCCCACTGGCGACCATCGCGTACTTGCACTGGCTGTCGATGCGGATGGGTGTCGTCGAGACGCCGGTGGCTTCCAGGGCGGCGGACGTTCGATCCTGGTCTCCGTGCGCCTTCTCGTAGGAGAGGCAGACGCGGACCCGTCCGTCCGGCGGGGTGGGTGAGACCGCGATCGGGGTCAGCGAAGCCATGGCGGTCGCGTCGGTGCCACCGGCTCGGGCGCCCTCGCCCACGACGCCGGCATAGATGCTGCCGGTGGAATCGGCCGTGCCGTAGTCCTCGGCGACCTCCAGCGGGAGATGGGGACATCCGAGAAAGCCGACGACGGGCGAATCACCTTCGACGAGGCCGAGTGCGAGTGCGAATTGCTGGCCTCGAAGGAATCCCTTGGTGCCGTCGATGGGATCGAGCGACCAGAAGACATCCCTGCCTTCAGCCGCCGGATCGAGTCCGCCGGCGTCAAGCAGTTCGCGCACCTCCGCCTCCCGAGTGGGCGCGGCCGAGGGGAGATCGGCATCGACCAGGGCCTCGCCTGCGAGACGGATGATCTGTTCGAGCATCTTCGAACCGCCGGCATCGAGCGAGTCCGAGCCTTCCTCCCCCACGAGACGGTCGGCGTGAGGCACACCCGCCGCCCGCATGCCGGCGGTGATCGCCACCTGGACCGCGAGGTCTGCGACGGTGACCGGACTTCGATCATCCTTGAGGAGATCGGCGAGCGATCCTCGCTCGGCGGCAGCCCGACCGGCGACCCGGCTGGCGGCGGAAACCGCGACGAGGACGGCGTTCAGGTTCAGCGTGTCACTTGCGATGGGCATGGTTCACTCTTGATGGTTTCGAGGATTGATGACGGCTGACTCGCGCCGACAGGTGGTTCATCGGCCCGCGGTCGGCTGGGAATCCCGACTTTCGAGCAATCCGGCTTGGATAATGGATCGATTCGGAGGTCGAGTCCCACGGACCGTGCGTCGAAGGCTGGTCGTCGAGGATCGGTCCGCGAGCATGGTCCAGGGGCCTCCGGAGCGCCAATCGCCCTTCTTTCCACCGTCGGGTCGCCGGCCGCGGGGAGGCGGGACGCCGGGAAGTTCGACGAACTCAGGAGCCGCCGACTCGACTCGGAGGAGGGCCGCATCGAAGAATCCTCGGCAAGGGCCGAGAATCAATCGGTTTCAAGCGGTTCAAGGACGATTCTTCGCTTTCGAAAATCGTTGCTCGCGAATTACGATCGCCTCGACGACGTTTGTCTCGTCGGCGCCGATTCCGGTTGAACATGCTCTTCCGGCCCCTAGAATCGGGTGGTGGCGAGTCAGGTCGCCGTTGCGTCGTGCCGATAGAGAGGTAGACGTTCTGTTCGAACTTCGTGAAGCGAAGCCCCCTGATGGGGTGTCGCGTCGATGGGGTGGACGGCGGTGTTCCCGCTCGCCCGAAGGTGTCCTTCGTTTCCTACCCACTGATCCAAGATCGAATTCGCGGAGCAAAAAAATGGTCGGCATGTCTGGAACCGGAAAAGTGATCGAGTGTGACGTCGCGATCATCGGAGGCGGCCCCGCCGGCTCCACGACGGCGTCGCTTCTTGCGAAGTACCGACCCGACGCGAATATTCTCGTGCTCGAGAAGGAGAAGTTCCCGCGCGACCACGTCGGTGAGAGTCAGCTCCCGGCGATCAGCGGAATCATCCACGAGATGGGTTGTTGGGACGAGATCGAGGGTGCCGGCTTTCCGCTGAAGATCGGCGCGACCTATCGGTGGGGAAAGAATCCCGAACTCTGGAACTTCGACTTCGCGGCGCCGAGCGACGTGGAGAAGCTCGTGCGTCCCACGCCGTACGAAGGTCTCCGGCAGTTGACCGCGTTTCAGGTCGATCGGGCGGTCTACGACGAGATCCTGCTCAACCACGCCGAGCATCTCGGGGCCGAGGTCCGGCAGGAGACGCAGGTCGTCGAAGTGCTTCGAGAAGGCGACCGGGTCGAAGGACTTCGACTGGGCGACGGAACCACCGTCGTGGCCCGCTACTACGTGGACGCCACCGGACACGTCGGAACGCTTCGACGCAAGATGGGCGTCGAGACGAAGCCCGAGACCAAACTGCAGAACGTCGCCATCTGGGATTACTGGGAGAACGCCGAGTGGGCGATCGAGATCGGCTCGGGCGCGACCCGGGTGCAGGTGATGAGTCAGGCCGCGGGATGGATCTGGTTCATTCCGCTCGGCCCCACCCGGACGTCGATCGGCTACGTGCTGCCCAAGGATCACTACAAGGAGCTCGGCAAGAGCGTCGAGGACTGCTACCACGAGGCCATCGCGAACGATGAGCGGATCTCCGCCCTCGTTCGCAACGCGACGCCCCGCGGCATGGTCGAAGCGACCAAGGACTGGTCGTTCACTGCGTCGAGAGGTCATGGCGAGAACTGGTTCCTGGTCGGTGAATCCATCGGTTTCGCGGATCCGATCCTCGCGGCGGGCATGACCCTCGCGCACACCGGGGCCCGCGAGCTGGCGTATTCGCTCGCCGAGCTTCTCGACGCCGACCCGAAGGACGGCGAGCACGAGGATGCCGAATGGCTCAAGAATTCGGTGAGCGACGCACAGCTCCGCCGGGTCCGGCAGCACATCCAGTTCGCCGACTTCTGGTACGCCTCGAACGGGCAGTTCACCGACCTTCAGGACCACTGCGCGTCGATCGCGAAGGAGTCCGGGATCAAGATGTCGCCGGAAGCCGCGTGGCGCTGGCTGGCGCAGGGCGGGTTCACCAACGAGAGCAGCTCGACCCCGGCGCTCGGAACCTGCGACCTCTCCTCCTTGAAGCAGGTCCTCTGGGTCCTGACCGACAAGAAGGGCGACTGGGCGCTCAACAAGAACAACGTTCTGAAGTTGAACCTTCGAAACGCGGAACGCCGGATGATGCCCATCTACACCGAAGGCCGGATCGAACGGGAGGAGTGCTGGGTTCGCGGTCAGAACCGTCTGCCGCTCACCGGGATCTTCAAGGTCGTGGTCGACGTGCTCGAGCAGGAGACGCGGATCGACCGCATCCACAAGCTGATCCTCGAGTACTTCGGCGGGCCGGGTCGTTCCAACAGCCATCGTTCGCCGATCAAGCTCGCGGTGCAGGCGATGGAGGCGATGATCAACGAAGGCTGGATCACCGCCAAGATCGACAAGAAGGCGCCTTCGATGACGATCTCCCGTCCGGAAGAGAACGACTTCATCCACTGGAACCGCGACGAGGATCCCGCTTCGCGGCAGGATGCCGAAGCCGGCTGAAGCCCGAGGGTCAGGTCGATTCCGATGCGAGTCTCCGAGTGCGTCGGTCGCCCCAGCGTCCGACGAACGAGAACGCCATGGTGGTCACCGCGAGCGCGATCAGCGAGATCGCGAGCGGCCATCCGGCGATTCGTTCGGCGGCACAGAAGGCGACGAACTGCACCACGCAGAGCGTGGAGACGATCCCCAGGCTGATGCCGCGGGGAATGATCGACGCCGCCAATGCCCCGAGCGGCGCGCCGAGGGCGACGACCGGTGCGGCCGCGTACCAGTTCGACCAGACCTCGGAGGGTATGCCGAAGGCGAGGGCGTTCGTCGCGAGACCGACGACCGAGGTGACGGCCATGAGGAGGACGCTCGAGGCGATTCCGCATCGGGCGTCGACCCGAACCAGCAGGACGAGGGTGACGAAGAGCAGCATGTCGATCCCCACGCCGGTGATGCTCGCGATCAGGAGCCCCCCGAAGAAACCCACCAACGCGCCCGCGGCCCGTTCGAAGTTCGGATGAGCACGAGCGAACGGCTCGGGTTCGAGCAGATCACGCATCAATCGGAGCTGTGCGATCCCGAATCCGGCCCAGGTGATCGCGAAGAGCAGCTTCACCAGCAGGTCGTCGACGTGGGGGGCGATGAAGATCGCGCCCAGCGGAGTCCCGAACACCGAGCCGAGCATGGCCGGGCCCAGCACCCGCCATGCGATCGGAAGACGTCGAGCGAGTATGTAGACGCTCGCGCTGGTCATGCCGATCGCCTGGATCGCGAAGGAGAAGTCGCGCCCGATCACGGCGGGCGCGTCGAAGACGAGCACCAGCACCGGGAATCCGATCGTGCCCCCGCCCATCGGGGTCGAGCCGGCGATGTAGGAGCCGATCGCCATTGCCACCGCGATCGGCCAGTTCGCGACCGCATCTCCGAAATGTCCCCCGCCGATGATCAGGACGCCCAGCGCAAGGTAGACGAGGGCCAGCCAGCCGAGGAAGGGTCTCGGAAGAATCGGGCTCGGGTTCGAATGGTCGTTCGGAGACACCGGGGCGCTTCGCATCGGGCGTTCAGTTGGAATTCAGGATTCGGCCGGACCGGGTTCGTTGGGATTGCCGTCGCCGGAGCCGAGGATCACGGCGATCCACCGAAGATCCTCGGTCCCTTCCAACAGGATCTTGACGATCATCGTCAGCGGGACCGAAAGGAACATGCCGACCGGACCGAGAATGAAGCCCCAGAAGACCAGGGACAGGAAGACCACCAGTGGGGAGAGCCCCATCCGACGCCCCATGATTCTCGGTTCCGTGATGCTCCCGATGCCGATGTTGATCGCGAGGTAGACCGCGGCGACGCCGATCGCGGGGCCGACGCCCTCCAACACCAGCGCCAGCAGGACCGCGGGAAACGCGGCGATGATCGAGCCGAGCGACGGAACGTAGTTGAGGACGAAGGCGATCAACCCGAGCACCATCGGATAGGGGACCCCGAAGAACCAGCAACCGAGTCCGGCGAGGATTCCCGTCACCGCACTGGTGTAGGTCTTCACCACGAGGTAGCCCTGGAGATCGTCGAGCACCCGGTGCCACCGTTCGACCGGATCCTGGTCCCGGGCGGAATCGCTCGGTCTCCGGGTGATCGCGCGGATCTTGTCGGGAAGCACCGTCGCCTCCATCAGGATGAAGATGACCGTCAGCAAGACGAACACCGTGCTTTGCAGGAGGCCGACCAGTGCCGCGAGCGTCTGCTGGATGTACGGGAAGAGTCGGGTCGGGTCGAGAATGTCGTCGACCTGATCGACCGTGAGCTCCGCGCCCTTGCTGTTGAGCCACGCCACCGCGTCGGCGAGCTTGGCTTTCAACGTCTCCTCGTAGGCGGGGAGGGCCTCCGTGAAGGTCGTGGCGGTCGAAGCGATGACCGCCGCGGCCGCGAGGCCGACCAGCACCACCACCGAGAAAACCAGCATCGCGGCCAGCCAGCGACGAATCCCGAGCCGCACCAGGGCCGCCGTCGGGGGCACGCTGATGACGGCGATGAAGATCGCCGCGAGGATCGGCACCACGATGCCGGCAGCCATCTTCATCCCCCCTGCGACGACCACGAAGGCCGCCAGAGAGACGAAGGCGCGGGTTCCAGGGTGATTCACGGTCCGACCATCGGCCATGTCCGGAGTGTACCGATCGGGTCGGGAGGCCACAGATCCGGAGAACGAACGAGATCGCGGGGGCGAGCATTGGAGGGATATGCTGTAGGAGGTCGAGACGGGGTCCCGTGTGGGGATTCACGATCGCGACCGTCTGGAGTCGGGTCCGCCGATTCCCTGGGAGACGTCTCTTGTTGGTGACCACCTTGATCGTGCTGGGCGTCCTGTCCGGCATTCCTTCGATACCGTCCTCCGATGATCGCGGCTCCACCGCCGAGGCGACGAGCTCCACGCCGATCAGCGGAATTCCGCGGATGCGCCCGATGCGGGTCTTCAAGGACATTCGTCTGAAGCGGCCCATTCAGATACTGGTCCGCCCGGATCTTCCCGATCTGCTCTACGTGGTCGAACAGCCCGGCCGCATTCGAGTGCTCGACCGGACGCGTCCCGACGCGACCGAAGCGGCGACGTTCCTCGACATCCGGCCCGAGGTGCGGATGAAGCACAACGAGGAGGGGTTGCTCTCGATGGCCTTCAGTCCCGATGTCGCGGACGACGGTCTGTTCTATCTCTACTACACCGCGAGCAGCCCCCGGCGTGCGGTGCTCAGTCGATTCAAGATCGCTTCGGACGGGACCGCGGATCCGGATTCGGAGGAGGTCCTGCTCGAAGTGTCCCAGCCGTTCGGCAACCACAACGGCGGCACGGTCCTGGTCGGCCCCGACGGCATGCTGTACCTCTCGCTCGGAGACGGTGGCGCGGCCAACGATCCGATGGGACACGGTCAGGACCTGTCGACGCTGCTCGGAACGGTGCTCCGCATCGATCCGAACGGGACCTCGGACGGCAAGGNGTACGGCATTCCCGNNGACAATCCCTTCCTCGACGTCGAGGAAGCGCGACCGGAGATCTGGGCGTACGGCCTTCGGAACATCTGGCGGATGAGCTTCGACCGCGAGACCGGTGAACTCTGGGCGGGCGATGTCGGGCAGAATCGATGGGAGGAGATCGACGTGGTCCGTGCCGGTGGCAACTACGGCTGGCGGTATCGCGAGGGCAAGCATCGNTTTTCGAGAGACGAGCCGCCGGTCGAGCTCGAACTGCTGGATCCGGTGGTGGANTATCCACGCTCCGACGGGATCAGCGTGACGGGCGGGCATGTCTATCGCGGGACCGCGAGACCGGAGGCGGTGGGTGCGTATCTGTACGCCGACTATCAGTCCGGTCGGATCTGGGGAATCCGTGCCGTCGACGGTGAAATGGTGGANGGTCCNAAGCAGGTCGCGCGGCTTCGAAATTCACTGATCTCGAGCTTCGGAGAGGACGCNGAGGGTGAATTGTGGGTCTGCACCTTCGAGGGTGATCCGACCTCCGGCACCGGTGCGATCTGGCGGTTCACCGGACCGCTCGAGCGTGCGTCCGTGAAGTCGGAGGACGGCGGCGCGTGAATCGGCTCGGGACGCTGGTCGGCTGCCGGACCTGCGGCACGGTCGCCGGTCTCCCGACCGCCGACGCGATCGACCGGGACGCGATCCTCCGCTGTCCCGCGTGCCGGATGAGGATTCCCCGGCCCGGAACCGCTTCGGGATGGAGGAGTCGTCGGCGCACCGCGGCCTTTTCGCTGGCGGCGCTCGCCTTGTTTCCGCCCGCGATGATGCTTCCCGTGATGCGGGTGGAGCGACTCGGACACGCGCACGAGACCGGAATCCTCGATGGNGCCGCGATGCTGATCCGCGACGGTCAGGCGTGGCTCGGTCTGGTCGTCCTCTTCTGCTCGGTCGCGATTCCGATCCTCAAGTTGTGCGGGCTGCTGTTTCTTTCGACGCANCGAATCCGTGCGACCCCCGCGACCCGCGTCCTGATCTGGAGGCTGGTCGAGTGGTCCGGTCGATGGGGGATGCTTGACGTCCTGCTCGTCGCGTCGATCGTGGCGCTGGTCAAGATCGGCGATCTCGTTTCGATCGAACCCGGAACCGGTGCGTTCGTCTTCACCACCATGGTGTTTCTGAGTCTGCTCGCCGCCATGAGTTTCGATCCCCATGAGGTTCGAATGGAGTCCGATCATGACTGACGCACCCGCGTCCGAGACACNCGCGGATTCCCAGGAACCGAATTCCGCCGGCGCGGTCAGACCGGTGATCATCGAACGACCGATGCGGTCCGCGGGTCAGGGCCTGATCTGGTTGATCCCGGTCGCGGCCCTCGTCGTCTCGGTCTGGATCGCGATCAGCGCCTGGTCGGATCGTGGGCCTCGGATCGTGGTCGAGTTCTCCGAAGTCCATGGTCTCGAAGCGGGCGACGTNGTTCGTTGCCGGGGGGTGGAGATCGGGCGGGTGGAAGGCGTCGGATGGTCCGAACGCGGCGAGACCGCCGAAGGAGCACGGTCCATCCGAGTCTCCGTGACCATTCGTGCCGATGCGTCCGATCTGATTCGTTCGGGTGCTCGATTCTGGATCGCCCGGCCCGAGTTCGGTTACGGCGGCGTGCGGGGACTCGAAACGGTGGTGGGGCCGCGATATCTCGCGATGTCGCCCGGCACCGGGAAGATCNACCCGGGGCCGTTCGCCGGATTGCAGGAGACGCCCATCGACTGGGTGGATCAGGTCGATGATCTCGAGATCGTGATCGAATCGTCCGAACGCCGCGGCATGCGACGCGGCGGGATGGTGACCTATCGAGGGCTTCCCGCGGGTCGGATTCTTCAGGTCGAACTCGCCTCGGATGCTTCGCAGGTNGAAGCACGGGTGGTGATCGATCGCCGGCACGCGACGTTGATTCGNGAAGCGACCCGCTTCTTTTCGACGAGCGGGGTGTCGTTCGAATTCGGGCTCGACGGACTTCGGGCNGACGTCGAGTCGATCGAATCGCTGGTCGCGGGAGGAATCGCCTTCGCCACCCCGCCGGATGCGGGCGAGCGGGCCCCGACCGGAAGTCGATTCGTCCTCGCCCCTCGCGTTGAAGACGCCTGGATCGAGTGGCGCCCGCGGATCGCACTCGGTGGCCATGCCCTCGGAAGACCTTCGAGCGTTCGCGCATCGTTGCGGTGGACGGGCGGAATCTTCGGAACGTCGCGATCGCGAAGCGGCTGGATCACCCGGCTCGACGACCAGTTCGTGGCGATCCCGACATCGCTCCTGAGCCCACCTGCGGATGTCGAAGATGCGAAGCTCGAGTTCGCGGGCACCTCGATTCCCATCGATCCCTTCGTCCGGGAATCCGAAGATCCTTCCGAGGAGGTACGAATTCTGCGCACCGAGTCACTTCCGGGGNTCCCGNTCGCGACATTCGGNNCGAATTCGGANTTCGANGTCGCCGATCCCCCCGGATCGGCGACCCTGCTCGTCCATCTCGGCGACGACCTCGGTCCGACTCCGGTCTCCGCGGGTCGATGGCGGTATCGAAACGGCGTNATTCTGATCGATGCGGCGGTGGTTTTCGCCGATGANGAAGTCGGGGCGCCGGTCACGCATGCCGGCACCGGTGCCCTGATCGGCTTCCTGATCCTCGATCCCGACGGGATCCGGGTCGGCCGCCTTCCACCCGGCTTCNCGAATTGACAGGAATCAAGGTCCATGCGGCTTCCCGTGCTCACCATTGAAGAGACCTGTGAGCGANAGCTTTGTACGGGTTGTGGGATGTGCGCGTCACTCGAACCCGANCGATTCCGNATGGGAGAAGCCTTCGAACTCGGCCGCCGNCCCTTCGTTCGCGACGANGCTGCGNAGACCACCGGAGAAGGCCTCGCCTGCTGNCCGGGCGTCCANCTTTCACACCAAGGGAATGAACGCACCGAGGATCAATCTTCGGACCTCTTCGATGGGTGGGGCCCCGTACTCGAAGTCTGGGAGGGGGCCGCGGCCGATGAAGAGATCCGTCTCGCCGGAAGCAGTGGTGGGGCCGCCTCGGCGTTGGCGCTGTACTGCATCGAAGCGGGTGGTATGGAACGGGTCGTGCACACGGGTGCGCGAAGCGACGTCCCGTACCTCAATGAAACGGTCTTCTCCGAGAATCGAGCGGAATTGATCTCCCGATCGGGAAGCCGCTACGCGCCGGCGAGTCCCTGTGATCGACTCGACGAGGTCGCGAAGATGGAGGGGCGAAGCGTCTTCATCGGCAAGCCATGCGACGTCGCGGCGGTTCAAAAGGCGAGGAAGATCAGGCCGGAGCTCGATGAGAAGCTCGGATGCGTGATCGGATTCTTCTGCGCGGGTGCACCGAGCACGAAGGGCACGCTCGCGTTGCTGAATGAAGTCGGGATCCCCGATCCGAGCCGGCTCAAGAGTCTTCGTTATCGGGGAAATGGATGGCCCGGAATGTGGACGGCGGTGTACGAGGACGACGAGGGTCGGGAACAGACCATCGAGCGGACCTACGCCGACTCCTGGGGATTCGTCCAACCGTATCGGCAGTGGCGTTGCTACATCTGCCCCGACCACACAGGGGAGTTCGCCGATCTGGCGGTCGGCGATCCGTGGTACCGCGAAGTCCAGCCCGGCGAGTCCGGGAGTTCGTTGATCATCGTCCGGACCGAACGTGGCCGCAAGATCTTCAGGGATGCGGTCGCCGCCGGCTACATCGTCCTGCAATCGCAGGATGAGACGCTGCTTCCCCGGTCCCAGCCCAATCTCCTCGAAGCGCGAGGCTCACTCTGGGGCAGGCTGATGGTGCTTCGGATGTTCGGTGCCGCAGCGCCCGTCTACCCGGGATTCCGTTTCTTTCCGTTCTGGCTTCGGAACGTCTCCCTGAAGAAGAAGTTGCTCTCCTTCGTGTCCACCTACAAGCGGATCGGCCGCAAGCTGCTTCGCAAGCGACTCGACATCTCCGAATGGTCTCCGCCGTCCGATTGATCTCGCGGGTCGCGACGCGTCCGTTCAGAACCGCCAGCTGCCGAAGATTCCGACGAACGGGGCCGGATCGAGATCGGTCTTCGCGATCTCGTCGCCGTTCGCATCGTCGAGCCGGTAGGAGTTGAAAAGTGAGATGCCGCCGACCAGGTCGAGTCGGAACCCGCTCTCGAAGCGCCAGGTCGCCCGGGCCCAGAGCGGGTAGCCGGTGTCCTCACCCACGCCGTTGCGACGAATCGCCGGGCCGGCGTCGTCCAACCGGAAACGTCGCGATTCGTACCGGGTCCCGATCGCCACTTCACGGACTCGGTCCGGTCGCCAGGCGACTTCGATTCCGGCGCCGGTCGGATAGACCTCCGGGCCGAGCACGTTCGAGACGATGATGGTGTCCGTCGCCTGCCAGTAGATGACGAGGGCGGGAATCACCAGGAGCGAATCCTCGATCTGCGAGGAGAGGATCGCTCCGGCCCCGAGCGACAACGTCCGGCTGAAGGCGTAGCTGATCGCGCCGAAGCCGCCGACGGTCATCGAATCACCGACGTCCGCGTCACGCTCGCCGGCGAACCGGAGATTGAGCCCCACGGTGGTCGACCATTCGCGGTCGATCTGCCAGCTCATGCTCCCGAGGATCGCCATCGCCTGGATGTCCGACCACGGTGCCACCCCCGGCGCCGGGGAGAGATCGGACGTTCCGTCGAACCGGTACCAGTCGCCACCCCAGGCGACGCCGACGCTGCCCTTGAAATCACCACCGGGATCGATTTCGACCTTGAACGCCGCGAACCCGCGATCGACCGAGAGCGAGCCGCCGCCGGAGAGGTCGGCGCCGAATTCGTGGACGTAGCCGCCGGACGGCTTGTACTCGAGGACGACACCCCGGTCGGTCGCCGCGATCGGGTCTGGCCCGTCGACGATCGTGTCATCCGGCGCCGCTTCGTCCTGAAGAAGGAGCAGCAGGTCGGCGTCCAGCGTCGGGGCGAGCATCGCGGTGGTGATCAGGGCGATCGAGGCGATGGTTCGAGGTCGTGGAAGACGGCTCATCGTGGACTCCGGAGCGGATCGTGTGGTTCGTCAGGCGGGCTGTTCGATCGCCGCTTCGGTGGGCAGCGTTTCGACGATGTTGGTGATGACCTCGTCGGTGCTCACGCCTTCGGCCTCCGCCTCGAAGTTGAGGAGGCATCGATGTCGCAGGGCCGGGAGGACGATTTCGCGGATGTCCTGGGCCGCCACGCTGGTCCGCCCGTCGAGCAGGGCTCTGACCTTGCCGGCGAGCACGAGGGTCTGGGCCGCGCGAGGGCTCGCGCCGAAACGGAAATACTGGTTGACGTTGGGGGTCGCGAATCGGCCGTCGGGATGCGTCGCCAGCACCAGCCGGACCGCGTAGTCCTGGACGCTCGGCGTGATGCCGACGCGTCGAACGAGTCGCTGCTGTTCGACGATCGCGGGCGCGTCAAGGACCTGTTGGATCGATGCGTCGTAGCCCGCGGTGGTTCGATCGAGGATCTCCGCGAGGTCCGACCGGGACGAGTAGCCGACCTGCAGCTTGAAGAAGAAGCGATCGAGCTGCGCTTCGGGGAGCGGATAGGTGCCTTCCTGCTCGACCGGGTTCTGGGTGGCCATCACGAAGAAGGGCTTGTCGAGGATGTGGGTTTCGCCGCCGACGGTGACCGACTTCTCCTGCATCGCCTCCAGCAGCGAGGATTGCGTCTTCGGCGTCGCGCGGTTGATCTCGTCGGCGAGGACGATCTGCGCGAAGATCGGTCCCTTCCGGAACTGGAACTCGCGATTGCCGTCGGCTTCCACCACGATGGTGGTGCCGGTCACGTCCGCCGGCATCAGATCGGGCGTGAACTGGATCCGATTGAACTGCAGGTGCAATGCTTCGCTGAGCGACCGGATCAAGAGCGTCTTGCCGAGGCCCGGCACGCCCTCGAGGAGCGCGTGTCCACCGGCGAAGAGGCAGGTGAGCACGCCGTCCACGATCTCATCGTGGCCGACGACCGCCTTGGCGATCTCCTGGCGGACCCGTCCGTAGTCCTCGGCGAACTTCCGGACGGCGGCGGCGATGTCTTCGTTCGGGGAGTCCGGCATGGCGATGGAGTTCTCCAAAATGAGGCCGACGAGTCGTCTTCGACGACCCGTCGTACCCCGGGGTGTCCATCACAGTATGCCGAAACCGGCGGGATCAGTCGCCCGGTTCGGGCTTCTTGGCGTCGGTATTTTCCGGAAGGTGTTCGAGAACCTCGTCGGCGAGGCCGTAGTCGACCATCTGGGAGGCGGTGAGCCAGTTGTTCCGCTCGCAGTCCGCGGCGACCTTCTCGGCCGTCTGGCCGGTCTGCTGGTGGTAGATCTGGTAGATCTGGTCCCGCATCCGGAGGATGTGCCGGGCTTCGATCTCGAGATCGGTGGCCTGGCCTTCCAGCACGCCGTGAAGCAGCGGCTGATGCATCAGGTTCTCGCTGTTCGGCAGGCAGTAGCGCTTGCCCTTCGCGCCGGAGCACGCGATCACCGAGCCCATCGACGCGGCCTGCCCGATGACGTAGGTCGAGACGTCGTTCGGGATGAACCGCATGGTGTCGACGATGCCGAGTCCTGAGGTCACGCTGCCGCCGGGGCTGTTCACGTACATGGAGATGTCGGCGGTGGCATCCTCGTTGGCGAGGAACAGCAACTGGGCCACGACGAGATTCGCCATGTCGTCCGCGACCGGTCCGCCGCAGAAGATGATTCGGTCGTTGAGCAGCCGCGAGTAGATGTCGTAGGCACGCTCGCCGCGGCCGGTCTTTTCGATCACGATGGGAACGAGAGTCATTTCGGTCGTCTCCTGTCGCCGGTCACTTGGACTCGGGATTCTTGATGCCCTTGTTCGGCGGGAATTCGGCGACCTCGTCGACGAGCCCGTACGCCAGCGCTTCCTGAGCGTCGAAGAACTTGTCGCGTTCGCCGTCCGCCGCGACCGTCGCGACCTCCTGCCCGGTGTGTCGGGCGAGGATTTCGTTGAGGGTCTGCTTCGCCTTCACGATCTCCTCGGCCTGGATCTGGATGTCCGTGGTCTGGCCGGTGACGCCGCCGTAGGGCTGATGGATCATCACCTTGGCGTGCGGAAGGATGTGTCGCTTGCCCTGCTGACCCGCGGCCAGCAGCACTGATCCGCCCGAGTAGGCGCGTCCGATGCAGTAGGTCGCGACCTCGCTCGAGATGAACTGCATGGTGTCGTAGATCGCGAGGGTGTCGTCGACCGCCCCGCCGGGACTGTTGATGTAGAGCTGGATGTCCTGGCCTCGCTTCTGGTTCTCGAGGTAGAGCATCTGCATCATCACGCGGGCGGCGGAAGCCTGATTGATCTCGCCGATGAGGAACACCACCCGGTTCTCAAGCAGGAGTTCGTCGATCGACATCTCCCGCGTCCGCTGGTAGTTCACCGAGGCGATCGGATTCCGGGGATCGATGGATCCGCGTGGTCCGGTCGCGGTTGGGTCGAGGCCGTCGAAGGGGTTCGGGAGGAAGCCTGGGGTTGAATGGTCGTGCATGCGGTCGTCCGTGCGGTTCGTGCGATGGTCGTGGCCGGAACGTGGGGCAGGATGATACGGCGGTACGGCGGCGGATGCCGTCTTCCTACGGTCTCGAGGACCGGTTTCTGGTCGCGGGAAGTTCATTCGAATTCCACGCCGAGATCGCCGCCGGGCAGGGCACGAGGCCCTCGAGTCCCCGCGGCATCCGGTTCATCGTCTCTTGACGCCGGGAGCGTGACTCTGAATGTCGCCCCGGTTCGATTCTCCTCGGCCAGATCGATCTCGCCTCCGTGCTTGTGGATCAGTTTGCGGGCGACCGCGAGGCCGAGTCCGGTCCCGCGCTGCCCCTTGGTCGAAAAGAACGGTTCGAAGATCCTCGTCCGTCGATCCGCCCGGACCCCCGGACCATCGTCGGCGACGTCGATCGTCATCCGGTCGCGGATCGGGTCGAATCGGGTCGAGATTCGGACCATCGGCTCCGCCTCCCCCTCTGCGGCGTCGATCGCGTTGCCGACGAGGTTGAGCATCGCCTGATGGAGGGCGTCGGCATCGATGAAGATCGGCGGCTCGGCCGGGTCGAATTCACAGTCGATCCTCACGCCCCGCCGATTGGCCCCGGCCTCCACGAGATCGACCACGTCCGACACGACGTCCCGGCAGGTCCGGGATTCGAGGTCGAGCCCCCGATCCTTGGAATAGACCAGCATGTTCAGGCTGAGCGCGAGGATCCGATCGAGATTTCGGGCCATCACCTTCCATCCGTCCCGGGCGAGACCGAGATTCTCCCGGTCGAGGGCCAGTTCCATGGCGTCTGCGCCGCCACGAAGGCCCTGAAGGATGTTCTTGATCGAGTGGCTCAGGGCGGCGATCGCTTCACCCATGGCGGCGAGTCGCTCGGTCCGACTGGCATGGGTTCGCCGATCGTCCGTCGCGAGCAACAAGGCAGCGACTCGGCCGATCAGCGCGAGGAGATCGAGGTCCGCGTCGTTCCATGCTCGGCCGGCGGCCCCGGACACCGCCAGGATCGCGGGCGGCATCCCGCCCGCGCGAAGGGACATGGCAGCGATGGTCGGACCATCCTCGATGAGCGCCACCCGGGGCCCATCCGAGTCGAGCGTCGCGGCCAGGAGGGCTCGCGGAAGATTGAAGGCATCCGACGGTGTCCGTCCGTCTGGATCGCGGGTCACCGGAACGGTCGTCGCACCGCCATCTTCATCCAGCCGAATCACCGCCCCGGCGTCCGCTTCGAGCAGCTGGGCGGTGACTCGGGCCAGTTCGGCGGGCAGATCGGGAATGTCGGGATCATCCGGATCGTGGATCAGCTCGAACAGCGGGAGCAGCCGAGTCTCGATCATGGGCTTCGGGGTGGACGCGGGGAGGACCTGTACGCGGGCCCGGGTGGGGGCCGCCGCTCGAATCGAGTCCGCCGAGTCGTCTTCCTCGTCCCGGGCGAGCACGAGGGTCGTGTCGCCGCACCGGATTCGATCGCCCGGGGCGAGCGGGGTCCGATCTTCGATCGGGCGATCGTTGATCCAGGTGCCGTTGCTGCTGTCGAGGTCGCGAATCCACCACCGGCCCTCGTCGGGGGTCAGCTCGGCGTGACGACGGCTCACCGAATCGTCGTGCAGGGGAACGGCCTCGGTCGATCGGCCGATCAACTGAGGCTCACGGTCCGGCAGCAGGAACCGGGCGCCGGAATCTGGACCTTCGACGACGAGCAGGCAGTACACCCCCCGAGTCTACGACACCATTCAGGATGGGGGCGGGATCTGGACGGTCGGTCGGGCCGGAGTACCATCAACGGCTCATATGGCCAAGGCTTCCGCCAAGTCGTTCACCTTCGATCCCGCCTTTCGGGTGATTCTCCTCAAAGGCAAGGAGTCCTATCTCCACGCCCAGTACCTGAAGATGATCGAACGCGGGCTGGAGGAGACCCGGGGCGAGACCCCGGAGCGATTCGATTTCGAGGGCTCGACCACGGATCTCGCGACCCTGCTCGACGAGCTTCGAAGCTACGGGCTGATGCAGTCGCACAAGCTCGTCGTGCTCGACAATGCGGATGCGTTCGTCAAGCGGGAGTCCCACCGCCGCGGGCTCGAGGCCTTCGTGGCCAGCGCGATGGATGAGGCGACCCTCGTCCTTCGCACCACCGGTGACTGGCGTCCGGGAAAACTCGACAAGGCGATCGTGAAGGTGGGCGCGGTGGTCGCGTGTGATCCCCCCAATGCCGCCACTGCGATCTCGTGGTGCATCGGCCGAGCCGAAAAGCAGCACGAAGCGAAGCTGGGCAGGGATGCGGCCGGACTGCTCGTGGAGCGGATCGGGAGTTCACTGGCCCGACTCGACATGGAGATCGCGAAGTTGTCGACCGCGGCGGCCGGCGATCCGCCGACGATCGATCTCGAACTGGTTCGAACGATGGTCGAACCGAGTCGCGAGGAGCAGGGGTGGATGATTCAGAGCGTGATTCTCGGGGGGGACGCCGGGGCCGTGGTTCGAACCTTCCGGGCGCTCAAGGAAATCTCACGGGTGCCCGATCAGGTGCTCAGCTGGGCGATGGTCGATCTGTGCCGGAAGCTTCACGAGGGCGCCCGTCAGTTCGAGGCGGGGGGGACGGATTCTTCGATCGGCAAGTCACTCCGACTCTGGGGGCCCGATGCCCGCCCGGTGCTCGCCACCGCGCGTCGCATGGGAGGCCGTCGGGCCGCTCGGCTGCTGGATCGCGCGGTGGGTACCGATCTCGCCCTCAAGAGCGGGGGCGCTCAGGATGCGTCACGGACTCTTGAAGGGCTGGCGGTCGTTCTGGCCGATACATGCAGGGTCGGGTCCGATCGCCGGTCCCGGAATTGAAAGATCTCGG
>NZFT01000108.1 GCA_002690755.1 Phycisphaerae bacterium | reverse complement strand
TGCCGTGGGAGTTCACCCGAGGGGTCATCGAGTTCCTCCAGATACCGCTCGATCGCGAGGCGCTTGAAGCCGGCCGCCAGGCATGCCGACCGCTGCTCGAGGCCGCGGTGAAATGAACACGAACGACCGCGGAATCGCCGCCGCATCACCACCGCCCCCGCTCCTGACCGATCACCCGCTCCACCCACGGTCTCCCGGAACCGGTCGGTACCACGGACTCGACGTGATTCGAGCGACGATGATGCTGCTCGGCGTGGTGATTCACACCGCACTCGTCTATTGCGAGCCGCAGATCTGGATCTACGCGGATCCCGACCGGACCGAGTCCGCCGGTCTCCTCGTGCTGGCGATCCACATCTTCCGCATGCCCGCCTTCTTCGTGATGGCCGGGTTCTTCGGCGCCATGCTCTTCGATCGCCGTGGCCCCGGGGGATTCACGAGTCATCGCTACGACCGGATCGTGCTTCCCCTGGTCATCGGATGGTTCGTCATCTACCCGCTGCTCGCCTGGTCGATCAGCTTCGCCTTCACCTGGCAGTTCCTGCCCGCCGAATCACGGACCATCGGGCTCGCCTACGAGAAGATGTCCCTGAACGCGGACTTCGCCGACGCCGGCCCGATGCACCTCTGGTTCCTGTACTACCTCGTCTACTTCTATCTCGCCTTCGCGACGGCGACCTTCCTCCTCCGCCGTTTTTCGGGGCCGGTCGCCGGGTGGCTGCGTGCGGGATTTCGATGTGTGGCCCTCGGGCCGCTCCGCCTGATCAGACTTCCGATTCTGATCGTCGCGACGTCGCTGCTCATGCTCACGATGACGGAGCCCGGAATCGACACCGCCGAGTCCTTCTGGCCCGTCTGGCACGTGATCTACCTCTACGCCATCTACTTCGGGGTCGGCTGGATGGCCTTCGGCGACCGCGAGATCGTCGTGAGGCTGAAGGACTGGGCGTGGATCCGGCTCGGGATCGGCGGAACGCTCCTGATCTGCGCCGTGGGCATGGGGGTCGCGACCAGTCTCGCCGTGGCCGCCGAGGAGGGTAACGGGGAGGCGATGTTCATCGCGAACCAGTGTCTCCAGGCCACCACGTGCTGGGTCCTGATCCTGGGCATCACCGGGGTGAGCGAACGACTCTTCACCCGCGCGAACCCGATGGTGCGCTACATGGTCGACGCCTCGTACTGGATCTACCTGATGCACCTGCCCCTGACCATCTTCATTCCGGCCCTCTTCCGGGGCTGGAACGTGTGGGGCATCGTGAAGATGCCGGTCATGATCGTGCTGGTGACCGTCCTCCTGCTGGTCGTCTACCACGTCGCGGTTCGCGGTACCGCCCTCGGGGCCCTGCTGAACGGCCGGCGGTATCCGGTCTGGCCGTTCACGCGGGCCCGCGGGCCGGAACCAGCGCCGACGGAATGAGCGGGTCGCGATTCACCAGTTCGATCGGACGAGCCGGCGGAGGCCGTCGTCCGTCGCGAGATAGCGAAGCCGAAGCCGCTCTCCCATCGAACCGAGCCAGACCGCGCGGCCGGAGGCCCGATCGATGCGTCCCAGCGCCTCGCCGACCGAATCGAGCGTGACGGCCGCTTCGCCCACGCCGGCTGCATGGGCCCGGGCGAGCCAGCCGACGCATGCGAGATTGAGGGCGAGCGCCTGCACGCCGTCGGCGATGCTCCAACCGTAGTAGCCGCTTCCCCACGCCCGGCCTCCGCGTATCGTCGAGCGGAGCCACCGAACGACGAGATCCGAGATCGGCTCGGTACCGGGCACCTTCGGCAACGCCGCCACCGAATCGAAGCCGGCGGGAACGGCCCAACCACGGGCCAGCCCGGGAATCTCGCCGCGTCCCCGCGCGAACCGGCGACTCCGTCGCCACTGATCGAGCTTGGCCCCGAAGGTGGGCCGTGATTCGTCGTCGGTGAATCGCGGATCCTCGATCCGAGCGAAGACCGCCTGCCGAAGCTGCTTCCGCTGACCACGCCCCGGCGGATCGACGGGAAGGTGAAGAAGTTCGTCGGGGAGCGCCGAGACCAGAAGCCCGATGAGCTCCGTGATCCGTTCGCCCCGGACCTCCGAAAACGACGCGGCACCGATGCCCTGGGCGAGCCACGCGAAGCCGTCGAGCCGGATGGTCAACGGCACTTCGGCGCGGCCGAGCCAGCGGTCCAGTCCCGTCGTCAGGGCGTCGACTTCGGCGGGTTCGGCCCGCAGATCGCCGGCAAGCAACGGCGGGGCCACCGCGACCGATTCGGGCACTTCACGCAACGCCCGACGAAGGTCGTCCCGGTGCGACTCGAGCGTGGAGCCGCGATTCGCCCGCACGCTCTGGCAGGCGAAGTTGAGGCCCGCGCGGGTGCCGCCGGAGTCCGGTGCGAGATTGAATGGGAACAAGCGGCACGCGACCGGCTTCTCGTGAAAGCCGTACCGCGCGTGGATCGTGCAGAGCCCGTCCTCCTGCAGGAAGAGACAACCCCCGTCCGCACGCTGGCGGAGATAGCGCCGGCCTCGAAACTCGACCGTCACCGGTTCACCACGCTCCTCGGCCCATCCCTGGGCTTCGAGACGCTCGAGATCCTCGTCGCGGAGCTGGACGCTGAAGTCACGGCAGCAGTCACCGCACCCGTGACAGCTGTAGCGCTGATCGGTCAGGTCGAGGATCTCGAGCGGCACCCGTTTCGCCATGTCAGGATCGTTCCAGGGCCTCGATGAGCGGCGCCATCGCACGAGTGGCGACCCCGCGATGACTTCGGGCGTTCTTCTCGGCCGGCGAGAGTTCCGCGCTGGTGCGACCTTCGTCCGGGAGCAGCAGATACGGGTCGTAGCCGAATCCGTCACCACCCCGTGGTTCGAGGGTCACGATGCCGTCGAAGGTCCCACGGGTTTCGGCGAGCACCGTCCCGTCCGGCGCGGCGAGACACATCGCGCAGACGAAGCGGGCGGCGCGATCCGCCTCGGGAACCGCCCGAAGCGACTCCACGAGCTTTCGGTTGTTCGCCGCGTCGCGAACCTCACGTTCGCCTTCGACACCCGACCAGCGGGCGCTCCGGACCCCCGGAGCGCCGTCCAACGCATCGACTTCGAGGCCGGAATCGTCGGCAAGGGAGAAACGCCCGGTGGCACGGGCGTAGGCGATCGCCTTGATCCGCGCGTTCGCCTCGAAGGTCACGCCGTCCTCTTCCGGCTCCTCGGGAACCGTCGCGAGGTCGTCGAGACCGGTGACCCGGAGCCCGAGCGGCACGAGCACCGCGCGGACCTCCTCCAACTTGTGCGGATTACCGCTGGCCAGCAGGATTTCATCCACGACATCCGCTCCGAAGGGTTCAGGGTCCAGAAGATCTCATGGTATGGATCATCCAGGGGCCTCACCCGGGGTTTCGGATGCTTTTATCGATCCAGGACTGGCGACGCCCCTGATTGGGGGCATGCTTGCTCGTACCAATTTTCCCAGGAGTCCCAGAAGTGAATTCCACCACGCCATTCGACCGCGTCACGTTCGCGATGATCGCGATTCCCACCCTTGCGATCGCTTCGCTCGGCGGCCTCGCCGGCACTGCCTCCGCCGATCTGGTGACGCTGCAGTCGGACCGACACGGCACCCTTTACGAGACCAATGGTGATCCGCGCGCGAACGGACTCGGTCAACATCTGTTTGCCGGGGTGACCAACCAGGGATTCCGCCGTCGCGGCCTGATCGACTTCGATCTCGCGCCGCTCCTCACCGGCCCGGTCGCGATCGAATCCGTGACGCTTCGACTTCACGTCTCCCAGACGAACGCGGCACCGGCGAACGTCGGCCTGCATCGCCTGCTCGCGGACTGGGGCGTGGGCACCACCGATGCCGGCGGCGGCGAGGGCGGCGGCGGTCCCGCGACCCCCGGGTCGGCCACCTGGGAGAGCGCGTTCTACGACACCGTGGCCTGGACCAGTCCGGGTGGCGACTTCGCATCCGACGCATCCGCGTCGAGTCTGCTTGAAGGCAACGGGTGGAAGTCCTGGAGCGGTGCCGGACTCGTCGACGATCTCCAGGCGATGGTCGACGGCGACGCTTCCCGGTTCGGATGGCTCCTGCTCGGAGACGAGACGGGCAACGGAACGACGTTCCGGTTCGACTCCATGTTCATCGGCGACCCGGCACTCCGCCCCGAGTTGATCGTGGAATACGCCTCGGTCCCGGCCCCGGGCGCGATCGCCCTGCTGGGCATCGGCGGATTCTTCCGAGGACGGCGGCGGGCGGACTGAACGAACGAGGCGTTCGAATCGAATCAGGTCTGGAGCACACCGGTCGCGAACGGGCCGGAGGTGTCGCAACCACCGGCGAGCATCAACGCCTCCCCGAGCTCCCGGCGCGTCTTCAACGGTTCGATCATCCGGTCGACCCAGCCGCGGGCCGCGCCGTAGAGCACGTCCTGCTGTTCGGAATAACTCGCGGTGATCGCGGCCAGAAGCCGGGCGTGGGTCTCCTCGTCGACCTCCTCCCCGCGTCGCTTTCGGGCGGCGAGATCGATCTGGAGCAGGACGTTCGCCGCCTGGGCGGCCCCCATCACGGCACACCGCGCGTTGGGCCACGCCAGCGTGAGGAACGGATCGAACGCACGACCGCACATCGCGTAGTTCCCGGCCCCGTAGCTGGCATTGATCAGCAGCGAGATCTTGGGGACCACGCAGTTGCTCATCGCGTTCACCAGCTTCGCGCCCGCGCGGATGATCCCTCCCTGCTCGCTGTCCCGACCGACCATGAATCCGGTGGTGTCGTGGACGAAGATGAGCGGGATCCGCTTCTGGTTGCAGTCCATGATGAAGCGGGCGGTCTTGTCGGCCGCGTCGTCGTAGATGACCGCGGGCATGTTCACCGCCTCCGACGGCCCGGCCTTTCCGCCCGGCATCTTCCGTTTGGTCATCATCCGCTGGTTCGCGACGATGCCGCACGGCCTGCCTTCGATCCGGGCGTATCCGCAGACCAGGGACCGACCGAAATCCGATCGGTATTCATCGAAGGAGTCCCCGTCGACGACGCAGCCGAGCAGGTCGCGCATGTCGTACTGCCGGCCGGGATCCGGATCGAAGACGTTGAGAATCTCGGCTTCGGTGCGGTCCGGCTTCGCCGGCGGGAACGGGGACTCCGGCCGCGTCCGCGCCGACATGCAGGCGAGCATCAGCCGCTGCATGCGTTCGATGCAGGTTTCATCGTCCTTCTCCAGGAAATCGATGGTGCCGGAGATCTCCGCGTGCATCGCGGCGCCGCCGAGTTCCTCGCTGTCGACCTCCTGACCGATCGCGGCCTTGACCAGTGCGGGACCGGCGAGATACAGCCCGCTGCCCTCGGTCATCAGGAGGGTGTCGCAGAGCACCGGGAGATATCCCCCACCCGCGACGCAGTTGCCCATGATCGCGGCGATCTGCGGGATTCCGCTCGCGCTGATCACCGCGTTGTTCCGGAAGATCCGTCCGAAGTCGTCGGTGTCCGGGAAGACGTCCTCCTGCAGTGGAAGAAAGACCCCCGCGCTGTCCACGAGGTAGACCAGCGGAAGTCGGGCGGCCTGGGCGATGACCTGGGCCCGGATGATCTTCTTGCAGGTCATCGGGAAGAACGCGCCGGCCTTCACGGTGGCGTCGTTCGCGACGATCATGGTCGGCCGACCACCGATCTGGCCGATCTCGGTGACCACCCCGGCGGAGGGTGCGCCCCCGTACTCCTCGTACATGCCGGCCGCGGCGAAGAGCCCGCACTCGAAGCGAGGGGCATCGGCGTCGACGAGCAGATCGATCCGCTCCCGCGCCGTGAGCCGTCCGTGCCGATGTTGCCGATCGATGCCCTTGGGGCCGCCGCCGAGCCGGATCCGGTCGGCCTCCGCCCGCATCGACTCGATCGCCTGTTGGAGAGTGTCGGACGCCATGGTGCTCTCGAGTGCCTCCGAAGGCCTTCGCCGCGGACTGGACCGCGGCCGAGGTGTTTCAGACCTGAAAAAGAGATTTACGATCAGGTCATGCCAGAGGATACCGCCTCGGGGGCCCGGAACGAAGGTCCAGAAGGGTCCGGGAAGATCCGGGGTTGCCCGCCCCTCGCGGATCGCTACAATCCTCGATTCGAGAAATCAGCAGAGAACTCATCACACTGACGGCGGCCGAGACGGCCACCCAACGCAACGACAGGATCGAAGAAGCTCATGAGCATTTCACTCGCACGCAAGGCCGACGTCCGCAAGGATCACGGCCGACACGATTCCGACACGGGATCGCCCGAGGTCCAGATCGCGGTCCTCACCGACCGCATCAAGACCCTCCAGGATCACTTCGCCGACCACAAGCACGACCACTCGTCGCGACGTGGACTTCTGGCGATGGTGAGCCGTCGCAACAGCCTGCTTCGCTACCTCCAGCGAACCAACCGCGACAACTACCTCGCGACCATCAAGAAGCTCGGCCTCCGCAAGTAGGACCGAATATGCCGCGGCGACCGCCTCCGGCGGCAGTCGACGGAACGCAGTGAGTCGACACGCCTGCGCTCCGTCCTCTGCCCCAGGACGCGGTACCGCGATCCCGTGCGTGGTACCGAAGGATGGAACCACGCCACCCCCGCGATCACGGACTCGATGTCCGTCATCAGCAATGCAAAAGAGAGGCAATCATGCCAGTCACTTTCGTTGAACGAGAGATCGGCGGTCGCATCCTGCGGCTCGAGACCGGTCGCGTCGCCAGGCTCGCGTCCGGCGCCGTCATGGCGAGCTACGCCGATTCCACCGTCATGGCCACCTGCGTCCGGGCGAACCCCCGACCGGGCATCGACTTCTTCCCCCTTCAGTGCGACTACCGCGAGAAGTTGACCGCCGCGGGCAAGTTCCCCGGCGGCTTCCGAAAGCGTGAAGGCGCTCCGAACGAGAAGGAAGTCCTCACCATGCGGATGATGGACCGTCCCATCCGCCCCCTTTTCCCGGACGGATTCATCGACGAGATCCAGATCCAGGCGTGGGTCATGAGCCACGACGGGCAGAACGACACCGATGTGCTCGCCTGCACCGCCGGCTCCGCCGCGGTCTGCCTCACGGACGCCCCCTTCATGGGCCCGGTCGCGACCGTTCGAGTCGGTCGGATCCTGACCGACGACGGTGAAGTCTTCGTGCTCAACCCGACCGTCGCGCAGATGGAGTACTCGGATCTGGACCTCGTCCTCTCCGGCCATCCCAACGGCATCAACATGATCGAAGTCGGTGCCGCCGAAGTCGAGGACGACGTGGTGCTCGAAGCGATCCGCTTCGGCCACGAAGAGGGCATCAAGCCCATCATCGAACTCGTGCTCGAACTCCGCGAGAAGTGCGGTGCTCCCGAAGCGAACCCCGGCAAGCTCCACGTTCCCTCCGAGGAAGTGATGAAGGCCGTGAAGGACCAGGTCTACGACCGACTGGTCGAAGCACGGAAGATCGCGAGCAAGAAGGATCGGAACGCCGCAGTCGGCGAACTGCGTGAAGAAGTGCTCCACGAGTGCTTCCCGCTTCCCCAGGACGCCCCCTACGCCGAGTACAAGGCCGCCGAGGACAACCGTTCACAGGCGAAGGACGCGTTCCGGAACCTCGAGAAGAAGATCACCCACATGCTCGTCGCCGAGCACGGCATCCGAGCCGACGGCCGAGGTCTCAAGGAGATCCGCCCGATCGAGATGGAGCCCGGGATCTTCAGCCGGACCCACGGTTCGGCCTTCTTCCAGCGCGGTGAGACCCAGTCCCTCGTGACCTGCGCCCTCGGCACCAACAAGGCCGAGCAGATCGTCGACGGACTCCTCCCCGAGTACGCGAAGAAGTTCTACCTCCACTACAACTTCCCCCCGTTCTGCGTCGGCGAAGCCGGCCGCATCATGGGACCCGGTCGTCGCGAAGTCGGCCACGGCGCCCTCGCGGAACGATCGCTGCTCGGGATCATCCCCAGCACCGAAGACTTCCCGTACACCATCCGTCTGGTCAGCGACATCACCGAATCCAACGGCTCCTCGAGCATGGCGTCGGTGTGCGGCGGCTGCCTCGCCCTGATGGACGCGGGCGTTCCGATCCGGAACACCTGTGCGGGCATCTCCGTCGGCCGATTCACCTCCGCCGACGGCAAGGTGAGCCACGTCACCGACATCCTCGGCGAAGAGGACTTCTTCGGCGAGATGGACTTCAAGGTGTCCGGCACCCGCGAAGGCATCACCGGCATCCAGCTCGATCTCAAGGCCCTCGGCCTCGACGTCGATGAGATCGGCGAAATCTTCGAGCAGGCGAAGGAAGGCCGACTCCAGATCATCGAGCAGATGGAGTCGGTGCTCGCGGCGCCCCGCGAGGACATCTCCATGTACGCCCCCCGGATCATCACGGTCAAGATCGATCCCGACAAGATCGGGAAGCTCATCGGCCCCGGTGGCAAGACCATCCGCGGCATCCAGGAGCGGACCGGCTGCTCGATCGACGTGGAGGAGGACGGCACCGTCCTCATCGGCTCGACCGATGGCGAAATGGGCCTCCAGTGCAAGGCTGAAGTGGAAGCACTCGGTGCGGAGATCCGCGTCGGAACGGTCTACGACGGCAAGGTCGTGTCGGTGAAGGACTTCGGTGCCTTCATCGAACTCGCCCCCGGAACCGATGGCATGTGCCACATCTCGGAACTCGCACACGGCTTCGTGAAGTCCGTCGGCGACATCGTCTCGATCGGCGACTCCGTGAAGGTGAAGGTCATCAACGTCGACGATACGGGCCGTATCAAGCTGTCCAGGCGTGCCCTGATGGATCCGCCCGCTGACGGCGACGAAGGGGACAACCGCAGCGGGGGTGGTCGTCGAGGCGGCGGCCGAGCGGAAGCTCCCGCCTGATCTCAGCTGACTCCGACTGAAACCCGGGCCCCGGACCACAAATTGGTGCGGGGCCTTTTCTTGCGCGTCGAACGACGACGGCGATCGGGTTCTGAATCGCTTGTGGGCAATCATGAGCGAACCCTCGAAATGGCCTGCACGAGGGAGTTCAGAGAATCTCATTGGACAAGGGTTGCGAAAACTGGGGCTTCTGCGGAGAATCGGGGCCCGGAGAGAGACATCGGCAGTCGGGTNCTTCGTAGGTGTTCCCATCCGTTTTGAACCGCCTCGATCACGATTCCTCCCTCCGGATGCGAAGACGATTCGGTCGCTTCGCGAGTACCGCACCGAGCTCGGCACCGATCGAGTCCACGAACACCTTCTGCTGAGAGAATCAAAGACATGTCTGATACGAACCTGATTGAAATCGAAGGCGAGATCAAGTGGTTCGATCCTCGTAAGGGTTACGGCTTCATCGTCGGCCCGGAAGGGCAGGACATCTTCGTGCACTTCACCGTCATCGAGCAGGATGAGGGATTCCGGACCTTCCGTGACGGTGAACGAGTGATCTACGACGCGAACGATGGTGCGAAGGGCTGGTCGGCGACCAAGGCTCGTGCCGTCGAAGTTCGCGCGACCCAGTCATCGGTGACCGAGACCAAGCCGGACGTCGCGGTCACGACCGAGCCCGCGACCGACTGAAGGCGTGAGACGACGGATCCCGGGACCGAAGCAGACGACCGAACCGACCCGCGGGCCGACTTCCGGTCCGCGGGTCGTTCTTCATGACGGGATTCCTGGAGCGCAGATGCGATGAACCCGTTCATCTGGGGCGTGATCACCGGCCTCGTGCTTGGAGCCGCGGTCGTCACGGCCGCGGCTCGACGCGCCAATTCGATCCGCGAGGAACGAGCCCGACGCGCCGAACGCCGTGCCGCAGACGCCGAGCGTCTCGCCGAACTCGGCTCGCTCACCGGTGGCCTCGCACACGAAATCAAGAATCCGCTCTCGACGGTGATTCTCAACGCCCAGCTCGTCGAGGAGGCGATTCGAGATCTCGACGCTTCCGAGGACCAGACGACGCCGATGCTCCGACGCGTGGACGCCCTCGTCCGCGAGGCCGATCGGCTTCGGACCATCCTCGCCGACTTTCTTCGTTTCGCAGGCCGTTTCCAACTCGACCGCCAACCCACCGATCTCGTCCGCGTCGTCGAGGACGTCCTCGACTTCTTCCACCCCCAGGCCGATGCGGCGGACGTCGTGCTCCGGCCCGACCTTCCCGGGCACGCCATCGAGGCCGAAGTCGACGCCGCGATGTTCAAGCAGGCGTTGCTCAACATCCTGATCAACGCGGTCCATGCGATGGAGGGGAATCCTCCGGAACGGCCTCGGGAACTGCTGGTGAGGATCATCGCGACGGATGTCGATGTCTCGGTGCACGTGATCGACAGCGGTCCGGGCGTCCCCGAGGAGATGCGGGAACGGATCTTCCATCCCTACGTCAGTGGCACCCAGGGCGGCTCGGGACTGGGCCTCCCCACCGCCCGACGGATCGCCGAGGAACATGGCGGACGAATCAGCCTCGACGTGCTCGCGGGACGAGGAAGCGACTTCACGATCTCCCTGCCCCGGAATTTCAGAGACGAATCGACCGACGATCGGATCGACGGGATCAGTCGATCCAATCCTTCGCCTTGAGTCGTTCGGGGACGTAGGTCTCGGTGACGTAGGAGATGTCCTTGGTGATCAGTGACTCGACCTCCATCTTGAAGCCGTTCGAGATCATCCGCTTGATCTCCTTCTGCCAGACGCGTTGGTCGGCGAACCAGGGGTAGGCGGCGATCTGCTTCGCGCGTTCGAGGTCCCGATTGTTCAACTCGATCTTCACGTCGTCGGACAGTCCGCACCGTGCGTAGTCGTCGGATCGGATTCCGAGGTACTTCGCCTCCGGGACCGCCATCCGTCCGCTTTCGTAGGCGAGGTTGATCGATCCCTGCTTGATGACGCTGTAGATGTAGTGACCCCAGGGATCACAGTCGAGCAGGCAGTAGATCGGCAGTCCGAGTTCGGTGTTCAAGCGATGCAGGAGTCGACGCACTCCACGGGGCGGCTGACCCGAACCCTCGGTGAGGATGCAGTTGTGGGTCTCCCAGAATCGATCTTCGTTGAACCGGCTCCAGACCGTGTCCTTCTCGACGTGCAGCACGAAGTCGGCCTCGCACTTTCCGAACTGGATCACGCTCGGTTCACAGATCGAGGGGATGGCGTAGCCGCCGGTACCCATTCGGCGACAGTTGATCTCGTCACCGTTGTCGAAGACGGTGATGTTGCCGACCATCGTTCCGCGCTTCTTCGCGAAGACGTGGAGATTCTCGCGCAGCGAGTCGATCGAGACCTCGAGATCCTCGAGGACCACGTCCGACTCCTCCTGCCCGTCGAACGTCTTCTCCTTCGTGCCCGCGATGGTGTGCAGCGACTTGTAGTACATGCCACGAAGACTGAGGGTCTTGCCCGCCTGGACGAGATCACGGCATCCGTCCGCGACCAGCAACGTCTGCATGAACTTCTTGGCCTGGCCGAGATTGAAGAGCGTGCGACGCTGCTTCGCGTCGCCCATCTCGAGCAGCCGCTTCAACTTGTTGAATCGAACGTTGGAGATCGACCGGGTCGGGACGTCCACGAACGGGTCCGCCAGCTTGAGACTCTGCTTCACCACGGACTCGCCGAGCGATTCGATGCGATCCACGGTCCGGGCGTCGATCTTCGCCTTGGCCTCGGGATCCACCGAACTGGAGACCTTGCGTCGCTTCTTCCTGGCACCCAGCGACGAGGCTCCCGCCTTCGTGGTGGACTTCCCGGTGGACTTCTTCGAGGTCTTTCTGACCTTCTTCCGGGGGACCGGCTTCTTCGAATCACCTGCTGGCTTGGTTGCCATGAGTCACGAATTCCTTTTCTGGCTCAACCGTCCGACTTGCGACGTCCCGACGACGTGGTGCCGGACCGCTTCTTCTTCGTGGTCTTCCGAGTGTTCTTCTTGACGACCTTGCCGCGTGACTTCTTGGGCGGCGAAAGATCCGCGAAGAGCGAGTCGCCTGCCGCCCCGCCCCCGTCGTCATCGCCGTCGGCGACACCGGGGGACTCGAGGATGATGACCGAGTCGTCCGCCGCGAGCGGGCCTCCGTCGTCGACGACCCGCCCCTCGTCATCGAGCTGCTGGTCCGCTTCCGCGGTCTTCCGTGCCGCGATCGACTCCAGGGCGTCACGGATCTCCACCGCGTCCGAACCGGTTATTCGCTCGCACGCCATCGAGATCTCGCCGATGTACCTCGCGAACACGTTGCGGCGTTCGGACTCACGCCGCATCTTCTGGCGGCGGCGGAGGTAGGTCCCCAGCTTGCGACCGCACTCCTGAAGCGCGAGACGCATCTCCTTCCGGATCTCGTCGTAGTCGGCGATCGCCTCCTTCGATTCGCTGGTGAACGGCACCCAGGTGCTTGCCATGTGGATCATCACCACGACCGGTCCCGAAGGAAGACTCCCTCGCGCCTGCTGCAACCCGTAGTTGCGCCATCCGGCCTCGACCACCGCCTTGAACGAACAGCACGCGGATTGCTGGTAGAGCAGCGGAACCCGGTTTGCGAATCGAATGACCCGGCCGAGTTCGTCGCCGGGAAGGTCGCCGCCGTACGCGATCCCCACCTCGATCTGGAACGGATTGCCCCGGTACACCGCCGCCGGACGACTGCTGGCCGCGAAGAACTCGGCCTTGACCTCCTTGAGGAGTCCCGCCAGCATCGCCTTGGTGCCGATCGGCACCAGACAGTCGGTTGGCGGCGCCATGATCCTCACCGACTGGATCGCCTTGTACAGGCTTTCCGCCTCCGCGTGCCCGACCTGCTTGATCCAGGTCCGGTCGGTGAGATCGGCGAGGGCGCAGATCTCCTTCGCCACCCGAGGTCCCACTCGGCAGAACTCGTCCTTGAAGAACGCACCGAGCTGGGTCTTCTCGGTTCGCTCGAGCATCTGGATGAGCGTGCCGAGTTCGATTCCCTTCGGATGAGGCTTGATCTCCTTCGCCTCGGGCGGAAGTTCATCGACCGCCCGGGGAAAATCGATGGTCTCGTTCCCGGGATTCACATAGGTGAACCGCGCGTGCGGGTTCGCGATCGCGGTCTGCTCGAGATATTCGTCGACCGATGCCCGCCCCTTCTGATAACGGCCCTCGAGTTCGATCGTGACCTGGGTGCCGTGACCTTCCTGAAAGAGCGCGTCGTCCTCGGGATGTTCGGTCTCGCTGATCACCTCGGCGCGATTCCGGGCGGTGTCCATCTTGAGGATCACTTCGTGGGCCGGACGTCGGCGTCCGGTCTTCGAGATGATCAGGACCGGCTGGCCGGTGGTCATGAGCCCGTACATCCCCGCGGCCGAGATGCCGATCCCCTGTTGTCCCCGGCTCATCTTCATCCGATGAAACTTCGAGCCGTACAGAAGTTTGCCGAAGATGTTCTCGATCTGCTTTCGGACGATTCCCGGGCCGTTGTCCCGGATCGTGACCTTGAATCGAGTCTCCTCGAGCTGAAGCAGCTCGACCGCGATGTCCGGGAGGATTCCGCCCTCCTCGCAGGCGTCGAGGGCATTGTCGACCGCCTCCTTCACCGTGGTGAGGAGTGCCTTGCGTGGATTGTCGAAACCCAGCAGATGGCGGTTCTTGGCGAAGAATTCGCTGACCGAGATCTCGCGCTGCCGCGAGGCCATCTGCTCGGCGGTGGCCCGGCCTCGGGTTCCCTTCGCGGGAGGCTTCTTCGAGGATCCAGGTGGGGTCACGGTGGTGGGCATTCCATTGCTCTCGAGGCGACACCAGGCGGCTGCCCGGGACGATCGTGCTCCGCTCGCCGAACGGACGGCTTGCATGGAGGGGTGGGCGGCTTCCTGCCGCTCCTCTCGGAAACTACCGCAATCCGGCCTCCCTGTGGCGATTCGAGACGGGTTTCCCCCCACGATCGACGGTCGATCCGCTATCTTTTCCGACCCTCCGCGGCCGTGCCGCGATTCCGCCGAACGCCGTCGTGATCGGCGTCCCCCCCAAGCCCTCATCCAGTGGAGAGACCATGGAAACCACCCTCATCATCCTGAAGCCCGACGCCGTCCAGCGAGGCCTCATGGGTCGGATCATCAGCCGCTTCGAGGACAAGGGCCTCCAGGTCGTCGGCGCGAAGTTCACCAAGATCAGCGATGAACTCGCCGCGACCCACTACGCGGACCATCGTGAAAAGCCCTTCTACGCGGGCCTCGTCGGCTTCATGACCTCCTCGCCGGTCCTCGTGCTGGCCCTTCGCGGCAACGGTGCGATCGCCGTCTGCCGCTCCATGATGGGCGCGACGTTCGGGTTCAAGGCCGATGCGGGGACGATCCGAGGCGATTTCGGAGTCTCCAGCTCCTTCAACCTGATTCATGGCAGTGACAGCCCCGAAGCGGCGACACGAGAGCTGAGCCTGTTCTTCAATGACGGCGAAGTCCTCGACTGGTCCCCGGCCGGCGCCTGCTGGATCTACGACATGTCTTCGGGTTCCCCCGAGTGATCCCGTCCTCCGAATGGAGGTGGAGGCGAATCGAGTGAATTTGGAGGCCGGACCGCGTGTTTCGCGGTCCGGCTTTCCTGCCATGGGGCTCGGACCCCCCGGTAAAATCCCGGATACGGCGTTTCGAACATGTTTCGCCCCGCCGTTGTGCCCTTCCTTCGCGAAGGAGCATGCAACCAGCCGGCCCCGGTTACGAATAATCAGAGGATCGACTGGGTTGGAATCCGAACCCAGCCCGTCAACGAAACGTAGGACTGACGGCGTCTACGCCGTCACCTCGCAGGGCTTTTCGCCTCGATTCAGGATGACCGAGGCAGCTCTGTTTCCGGTGTGTTTCCGGCTATGCACCAGCCGAAAACGACCCGGGGTGGCACATCTCAGGGGGTGCTTCGGCCGCTTGCGGTCCAGCAATCACGACCATGCCACGACTCAGAAACGCCAACCCTTCGACCTCCCGAAACTCGCCGCTGGACCGCGTTCGCACCCGCTCGCGTTCTTCGGTCGGTCCGATTTCCGGCGGCCAGAACGCAGCCGCCGATCCCAGCCGCATCAACCGACGGAAGACCCGCGGCAGCGGTAGCGGCGAAGAACTCCGAAGGCTCTCCCGTCGCGAGGAGTCCCTGCTCGCCCGCGTGCTCGAAAAGGAAATCGATTACATCAACGCGGACCTCTTCCACGAGGCGAACGCCGAGACCGAGATCTTCGGACTCGACGACGTCGAACGGCCGGACGTCACCTGGTACCGCCCCTTGATGGAGGATCTGATTCCTGCACGAGGCCGGGTGGACCCGCCGAAGGCCGGCAAGTCGATCGTCCTTTCCGGCAAGCAAGAGCGCATCCTGTTCCTGAAATTCAATTACGCACGGTTTCGGATGCGGGCCGTCCAGATCGAGGTCGGCGCCCGTCGGCCCGATCTCGCCGAGGCACGAACGATCCTCCGGTGGCACGCCATCGCCGCCTCGTTCCGCGAGCAGATCGCGGAGACCAATCTCGCCCTCGTGCTCGCGATGGCCAAGCGGGTCCGAATCATGGACGGCGAGTTCGCCGACGTGGTCAGCGAGGGCAACATGGCGCTGATGCGTTCGGTCGACAAGTTCGACTGCGAACGAGGGTTCAAGTTCAGCACCTACGCCTGTCGGGCGATCCTCAAGGCGTTCAGCCGACACGGGATGAAGAGCACCCGGCATCGCCAGCGATTCGTCACCGACTTCGATCCCGCGTTCGAGCGCTCCGATCACCTCGAGACCCGCCGGGCCGAGTACGTCGCGGATTCCGCGGCGGAAGTACGACATCTCATGGACACCAACGAGGCGGAACTGACCCTGGTGGAGCAGACGGTGATCGGACATCGCTTCGGCGTCGGCGTCGATGAGGCGAGCAACACGCTCACCCTCGAACAGGTCGGCCAGATCATCGGTGTGACGAAGGAACGCGTCCGCCAGATTCAGAACAAGGCCCTGGCCAAGCTTCGGACGACGATCGAGGAGTTGAATCCCGCCGAAGCGCGGATCCCCTCCACGAAGAACTGATCCCAGTGAACCTCCACTCGAACCGTTCCGGACGCCGAAAGGCGTCTGGAGCGGTTTTTTCGTGGGGATTCGATCAGGCGACGGTCTGTCGTCGCTTGATCTCGCGATCCCGTCGCGCCAGGGCGGGAACGGCCACGAGCGTCGTGCACAGGTGCATGACCGCGAAACCACAGATGACCGCGACGTATTCGGAATGCGACGATCGCCCGGATCCGAGCAGGTGGAGAAGCAGGCCCGCCATCGAAACGCCCACGAGGAATCCGATGTCGCCGGCCGCGCGGAAGCCGCCCATCCCGAACAACCCTCCATGCAGACGATCGAGCAACGCCAGGGACGTCGGGAGCAGCGTCGCGCCACCGATGCCGAGCAGGAGCATCGTCTGAATCAACGAGGACAGGTCATCG
>NZFT01000107.1 GCA_002690755.1 Phycisphaerae bacterium | reverse complement strand
CGACGTCGAATGGGCGAAGCTTCCGAAGAAGCTGCCCTACCTGGTCTTCGTCATCGACGAACTCGCCGACCTGATGATGACCAACAAGGAGGTCGAGCACTCGATCGTCCGAATCGCGCAGAAGGCACGTGCCGTCGGCATGCCCCTCATCCTCGCGACGCAGCGACCGCAGGCGAACGTGGTCACCGGCCTCATCAAGAGCAACATGCCCTGCCGGGTCTCGTTCAAGGTGGCCAGCGGCATGGACAGTCGGATCGTGCTCGACCAGAAGGGTGCGGAACTTCTCCTCGGCATGGGTGACATGATGATCGTCACCCCGGACAGCACGGAGATCCGGCGCGGCCAGGGAACGCTGGTCACCGACCGCGAGACCCGCCAGGTGGCGAAGTTCCTGAAGACCGTCGCCGGGCCGACCTTCGAACGCAGTCTGATGCAGGTGAAGGTCCCGAGCAACGACGGCACCGGTGACACCGGAGGCGAGGGTGGAGAGCGGGATCCCCTCTTCGACCAGGCGGTGGAGATCATGATCGAGACCGGCCGGGGGTCGGTGTCGCTGCTGCAGCGGCGGATGGCGATCGGTTACAGCCGCGCGAGTCGACTCGTCGACCAGATGGGGCTCGCGGGAATCCTGAGCGATCACAAGGGGTCGGTCGCTCGTGAAGTGCTGATCACCCTCGAGGACTGGCATCGCATGAAGCGACTCGAAGATGGTCTCGATGCGAGCAACGCCGCCGAGGATCTGGACGGCGACTTCGGAGAGGACGATGCGGGCGGCGTGCCCGCCGAACTTCCGGGCGAGCATCGCTACTGACCCCGAGACGGTTCGAAACACACCATCAAGCCCGGACCACGACGACGTCCCGCCCACGAAGCGGGGCGTCGTTCCGGATCCGGGCCGGGCCCGATCCCGTCCTTCGCCGAGGGACGATGACCTGCGTCGGCCGAAGCATGCGCACAAATCGCTCGTTTTCAGACACTTACGGTCCACGCCTCGGTCGCGGCCGTCGTCCGCGGCCGGCGGTCGAAGGCGGACGCGACGAAAGGCGGAACGGTTATCATGCCGTCTTTCCAGACCCAAGGAGCCCGTCCCGATGATCCGATTCCTCTCTCGTTCCGTCTTTGCCGCCGCGATCGCCTTCGGCGCCGCCGCGGTCACGACGCCGACGGTCGTGCACGCCCAGTCCAGCGAGTCGCTCGCCCAGCTGCAGACCGAGCTCGATGCCCTCGACACCATGACCGACACCCTCGGACCCATGCGAAAGAGCGCGGAGATCCGCCTTCAGCAGATGACCGACTTTCTCAAGCAGTCGGGCAAGACGAACGACGAAGTGAAGTGGTCGTCCGAGAATCCCACGACCTTTCACGCCCTGTCCTTCCAGCAGGCGTACTCCGAAGCCGTGAAGCAGCAAGGCAGCCGCGGCGCCGCCAAGCCGTCCTCCAACGACGCCGATCTGCTCGGCCGCGAGGTCAACGCTCAGAAGGTGATGACCCAGGATCAATGGTCCGTGGTCAACAAGCTCCACCAACAGGTCCAGCAGCGGACCGACTACATCCGCTCCATCAAGGGGATGAACGACTACGAGAAGTTCGCCGCGGCGGCGACCAAGAAGCGGATGGCGGATCACACCGCCGCCAAGCCCGCGACCGATCGCCAGTCCGAACAGGGCGGCATCACGCCCGCGCAGCGGCAGGCCAACATCGAGAAGTACCAGAACCAGCAGGCGACGCTTCGCCGCCACTGGGATCACTACCACTTCACCTTCGCGACGTCGGACGGTCCCCCTCCGGGCGGCCCCTTCGCCAATCGCAACTACGACTATTCCAACGACGAAAGCGGCTACAGCTACGACAACGACGACTACTACGACGGCTCCTACTACAACGGTTACGCCGATCCGTACTACGACGTCTGGGGCCGACACCACGGGATCTATCCGCGGGAAGCCGCCCGAGCCGGAGATCGAATCCACCAGGCGTATGACCGTGGATCCAACCCGAACCCCCCGATCGAGCCTCAGTCGGCCCATCCTGCGAACAGCCGGGTCGATCCCGACGCCAGCTCGTTCCCGGCCGCCCGTGGTGGCGGACGCCGCCGCTGAGATCGGTGGAGCCGAATTCACGAATTTGAACGAAGAGGCCCCGCGAGCGATCGCGGGGCCTCTTCTCTTTCACGGAAGTCGAGTCTCGCGGCGAGCACTCACTCGCCGATGTCCTCGGCCCAGAGGTCGGGCTTCTCACGCTGGAGCCGTTCCATCAGGGCGACGCACCTGGCGTCATGAAGGACGTGGGCCTCGATTCCCGATTCCTCCAACCAGTGTTCGGCGCCCATGAACGTCCCGTTCTCACCGATGACCACTCGACGCACCTTGTAGAGGACCGCGGTTCCGGTGCACATCGAGCAGGGACTCAGGGTGGAGACCAGCGTGAGCTCCGACCAGTCCCGACGCCGACCCGCCCGGCGAAGACAGACCATCTCGGCGTGTGCGGTGGGATCGCCGGTCTGGACGCGTTCGTTGTGACCGCGGGAGACGATCTCTCCCGACTCCGTCATCAACACCGACCCGATCGGAATGCCGCCTTCGGACCATCCCTTCTCCGCCATCCGAATGGCCTCGTCAAGGCCCTGGCACATCAATTCATGTTCCATCGAATGCTCCATGGAAGGGATCGGAGAACCGGGAATCGAGCGATCCGTTCTTCGGGCGACAGCCTACTCGCTCCGGGGTGACGAAAACCCACGAGGCATGGGCTCGGTACCGGGAGCCCCACGCACGGATCGCACGGATCGTCCGTGATCTCGAGGCGGATCGCCCTCGGGAGGACGATCGGCCCCTCGTGGTGCTTCACCGGGACCCGGCCGACGCGTAGACTCTCTGGTGATGCCGGATTCGCCCGCCACATCCTCGCTCCACGCCCCCGTCGACCGACGTTGGATGGTGCTCCACGTGCGTGCGCGACAGGAGAAGGCGGTCGCGAAGTTTCTCGCTGCTTCGGGCATGGAACACGATCTCCCTCTGGTCGAACGCGTCACGGTCACCCGCGGCCGGAAGCACCGCTCCGAGGTGCCGCTCTTCTCAAGCTACGTCTTCCTCAAGGGGGAGAAGCAGGATGCCTACGACGCGATCGCGACCAAGCGGGTGTCGAGTTTCATCGAGGTCAACGACCAGGACCGGTTGCAGATCGAACTCGAAGCGATCCACCGCGCACTCGAGGGCGGCTACGAGGTCGAGGAGTTCCCGAAACTCGCGATCGGAGCGCGGGCCCGCGTGACCAAGGGCCCCCTTCTCGGCATCGAAGGCGTGGTGGTCGAAGAGGCGCGACGAACCTGCCTGGTGCTCCACGTCGAGATCCTCGGACGCGGCGCCTCCGTCGAGATCGAGCGGGACCTGCTGGAAGAGATCGAGGATTGAACCGGACTCAGGACTCGCGACGATGGCCGAGGCTCGCGAGACCCGTCGGCAGATCGATCTCCGCTTCGAATCCCAGGAGTGCGGCCGCCAATCCGGCATCCGCGAAACTGTGCCGGACCTCGCCGTCCCGCGCCGCTTCGAAGCGTGGCGGCATGCTGCAGAGCAAGCCTGCGAGTTCGACGAGATTGGTGCCGCGGCCGGTCCCGAAGTTCACCGCTTCACCCGCCCCGGTATCGGTCGCCATGGCGGCCAGCATCAACCCGCGAACCACATCCTCGACGTGGATGAAGTCCCGAGTCTGCAGTCCATCACCGAAAATCACCGGCACTTCGCGTCGGGCTTCCCGTGCCGTGAAGATCGGGATCACACCGGCGTACGGCGAATCGGCCCGTTGTCGCGGCCCGTACACGTTGAAGAATCTGGGGCAGACGGTGGCGATCCGACCGGAGGCCGCGAACGCGCGACAATGGGATTCCGCGACGAGTTTCGCTTCGGCGTAGGGCGAACCCGGTGCCGTCCCGAAGGTCTCGGCGATGGGGGGCGACGCGTCGCCGTAGACGCTGCAGCTTCCCGCGAGCACCAGTCGTCCCACGCCGGCGTCGACCGCGGATTCGAGCATCTCCCGCGTGCCTTCGGCGACCACGCGATGGTATCGCACCGGCTCGGCCAGGCTCTCGGCCACGGAGACCCGGCTCGCGAGATGCATNACCAGATCGCAGCCGGCCACCGCGTCCTCCCGAACGGTCGCGTCTTCGATCGATCCCTTGATGAGCTCGACGCCGTCGGCGTGGTGGGCGAGATTCTCCAACCGACCGGTGGAGAGGTCGTCGAGCACCACGACCATCACACCGGCACGTCGCAGCCCGTCGACGAGGTGCGATCCGATGAAGCCGGCGCCACCGGTGACGCAGACTCGCTGAAACGTCCCGTGAAGACGTTCTTCAATCGCTGATCGAGACATCGTCATCGGTTCAGGACCCGCCGACGGATCCGATCTCGGCGTCGTTCCGTCCTCCGGGGCCGCCGGACAGCAGTCCGCCGCCAAGCACGAGACCGAGTCCCACCACGAAGGGAAGTGAGATCAGGTTCCAGAGCGGCTCCTTCGTCACGGTCTCCACTGCGACCGCCTGGGTTTCGCCGCGGGCCTCCGCCCGGGCGACCTGGCCGGCGATCTCACCTTCCACGATGTCCTCGCCGGCCGCCTGCCCCATCGTCGCGACCGATTCGTCGCCCCGCAGATCGGCGACGAAGGTGAAGACGCCGGAGAAGAGGCCGATCGCGATGAAGATCACCGCCAGCGTCCGGATCGTGGAGTCCCTGGCTTCACGCCCGGCGACCAGCGCCGCGACGATTCCCGAGACCACGGAAGTCATCAATGCGAGCGGCCACTGCACCACGAAGATGTACCACATGGTCACCATCCCGGTCTGCGCATCGGCGTACCGGTCCCCGACCATGGCCGGCGCCATTTCCCCGATTGGAAAAGTGATGACCGACATCAGGAAGAACCCAACGAAAACGCCGAGAATCAATCTTGTCATGCGAGAACCTCCGCGGGAATCCTTCGGAGCCTATCGGATCCCCGCTTCAGGCGTTGAAACGACGCCCGATTCGGACGCATCGGACGTCGAAACACGCTGGCCCCGGAGGCCGTCGTGCTTGCGGACGTCGACATCGGCGACCACTCGATACCGGCAGGCGAGGCGGAGTCCGGCATCGCGTCGCTGCGGTGGATGCGATGGCGGTCGATAAAATTCTTCTGACGACCTGTGAAGAACATCCGCAGATGGTGAATTTCGCCACTTTACACCGCGATCATGCCATCCATTGCGGTGCAGTGCTCGGTCGAATTAAGATCGCATCGAAGGATCACTGAATTCGAGTGTGAGGTCCCATGCGACGAAAATGGGGTCTGCACCATCCCGTTTATTCTACTGAGGCGAAGAGATGAAAGTGCTCGTGACAGGATCGGCTGGCATGTTGGGATCGGCGGTGATCGATACGTTGCGTGCCGACCAATGTGAGATCGTGGCGACGGGTAGATCGGTGCGGGGCGAGGCTGAATTGCCGATGGACGTCCAGGACTGGGGATCGGTGCGCGCGACATTCGGCGAGCACGAGCCGGATCTGGTTCTGCATCTGGCGGCGGAAACCAATGTGGATCTCTGCGAACAAGAACCCGATCACGCTTATGCGTGCAATGCCTTCGGCACGGAAAACATCGTCCGGGCTTGTGGTGAACAGGGCGCGGTGATGGTCTATGTCAGTACGGCCAATGTCTTTGACGGCGAGAAACGCGAGCCATACAACGAATACGACACCCCGAATTCGATCAATGTGTACGGCCGATCGAAACATGCCGGGGAATGCATCGTTGAACGGTCGCTTGATCGCTATTTCATCTTTCGAGCCGGTTGGATGGTAGGGGGATGGGAGATCGACAAGAAATTCGTCTACACCATGGTCCAGTTGTGCCGTGAACAGAATGAGCTCAGAGTGGTCGATGATAGATTCGGCAGTCCGACTTTCACCGCAGACTTTGCCACCCACATGATGGCCATCGTGAATTCCGGCCGTTTCGGCCTCTACCATCTGGCCAACAAGGGCACCGCATCACGCTGGGAAATCGCCAGGGAAATCGTCAAGGGACTGGGCAAGGGCGGTGAAGTCGATGTCGTACCCATCTCGTCGGCGGAATTCCCGTTGCCTGCCCCACGACCGCGATCCGAGATGATGAAGAACCTGAAACTGCAGTTGCTCGGGCTGGATGAGATGCCGCATTGGAAGGACGCACTGCGCGATTATCTCGAGGAGAACAAGGATCGAAAGTGAGTCAGCGGGACGCTCTTGAGAAGCGGAGGATCATCGCCGCGAACATCAAGCCGGCCCACGCCGTGTTCGTGCTGCCATCCGCGATTCCCAGTGCCTTTCTCGTTTCGCCGCACGGCCCTGACATCGAATGGTCGGCATCTCAATCCTCGTGGGGATCTTTCACAGCCTCTCGGACACGAGGCGTCGGTATCGAAACGGTGTCGGAGTCGGATCCTTCACACGCCGGAATCCGCTGGCCCCAGACGCCATCGTGCTTGCGAATCTCCACATCCCCGATGACTCGGCACTGGCAAGCGAGGCGCAGTCCGGCTTCACGGCGGTGCGGTGGCAGACCGAGACGCCATCGCTCGCGCGCGGTCGGCGGAGACGTCGCGTCGCCGTCGCCATCGACCTGCACGGCGCAGGTTCCGCAGGTACCGAGGCCGTGACAGTTGAACATGGAGACGGCGGCGTGGTGGGGCGTCATGCCCGCGTCGAGCAACGCGCTCCGGAGCGTCCTTCCCGGCTCGCAGATCGTTAAGCGGCCCTGGAATCGAATGGTCGGCATCTCAATCCTCGTGGTGGCCCCCACCCGCGAATCGCGCCGCGAATTCGATCGCGACGTCGACCTCGTCGAACCGGGGCAGGTCTGGAAACGCATCATGCCAGAATCCATGAACCGCGATCGGCCGACGATAGCGGATCGACAGTTCGATCTCGGCCCGGGTGCCCACCCGACCGGGCAGCGCGAGGACGACCGCCGAAGTCAGGATGTTGAGATGGTTCCGGCTGTCCGACTCGAGTTCCCCGCCGGGAAGATGCGTCGCGATCGGGATCTCCACGAAATCGTTCGGATATCCGGCGAGCGGTTCACCGTCGGCATCGCCCCGGAGAATCCCGAGGTGGACGCCGACCCGATGATCTCGACGCGTGAAACCGCGGGCCACCGACGTCATCACGCCGCCCCCACCACCGGTCAGCAGATGCCATCCGGCGTCCGCGATCGCCTCGCCGAGCGGCTCCGCGATCTCCAGATGAGCGTCGTCGCCACTTCCCATCACCCCGACCACCGGTCGACGCGGCGACCGCGGTTCCTGTGGTTCGGTGGCGACCGCCGCTTCCACGCCCTGCCCCACCGAGAGCTCGAAGGTGTTGCCGTCAGGGTCGTCGAGGAATGCCCAGGTGCCGGCGGGCCCGTCACCGGCATGAGGCCCTTCGCGGAGGACACCGGCNGCTCGGGCCGATCGAATCAGCCGGTCGAAGTCGGCGTGGTTCCGACACGCGNATCCCAGATGGGCGAACGGCCCGAGCGGACGGACCTCATCGCGTTCGACGAGCACCACCGCGAACGGCCGCGTCCGGTCGCTGATCCATGCGATGCCCGGCCGCCGATGGACGACTTCGAACCCACCGAACCGCTGATAGAAGTCGATGGTCGGTTCGAGCTCGCGACATTCGATCGCGCAGTGGGTGAGCCCCTGATCGCCGTCGCTCGACGGCCGTTTCATCCCACGCCCCCGACGGCCAGCGANAGGGCGAGGAGCACGCCCAGCAGGATGATGATCGCGAGCGGCCCGAACCAGAGCATCAGGACCGCGAAATGCGCGATCCGCCGCCGGCGTGAACGCTGGGTGGCATCCGGCCGAACCGGATCGGCGTCCTCACGGTGGGGATGCCCTTCGTCGAGCACCGTCTCCGGATCCTCCTCCTCGAACGAGGCCTGCATGTGTTCGAGGACCGTTCGTGCCCGCACCGCATCCTCCGGGTCGCGAACCCACACCGTGAGCGTCGCTTCAAGCAGACCGGGGTAGACCGCGGCGGCGACGCCGGGTGCCATGTCGGTCGTCTCCGCCGGGATCCCCGCGGCATGNAGTTCCTCGACGAGCTGGAGCGCNATGACCGGGGGCAGCGTGGCGATCTGTTCCATGCGAATCTCCGGAACGNCGAATGATGAAGGNTCACNCGGTGCGTTGGAAGACGCACCACTGAAAGGACTGGCCGGCGCCCCACGGCGTCTCGTGAAGTTCCTGCTCCGACGACACCGGCCTGAACCCGGGCGAGAAGAGATCCGCGAGTTCGTCCGCACCCGCCCGTCGCACNTCGAGATCGCTGCAACGTTTCGGNCCGTCGGGGGCGAAACCNCCGACGACCAGNTGGCCTCCCGGCCGGACCGCCTTNGNCGCGATGGCNGCGTAGCGNTCNCGCCNCCNNGCGTCNTCGAGAAAATGAAGCACCGCCCGGTCGTGCCAGAGCGAGACCGCCGGCGCCGGATCGAGTTCGAGCACGTCGGCGGGGTGATAGCGGACTTCGGTCGCCGATTCGATCGAATCGAGCCGGGACCGGACCTGGTCGAGGGCGGCGGCGGAGATGTCGACCAGATGAAGACGTCGCACGCCACGGGCGATGAGGCGATCCGCGAGATGCGACGCGCCACAGCCGACGTCGATCACCTCATCGCCGGCCGCGATGCCGAGACGCTCCACGACGGCCATGGAGACCCNGGGGTCGTCCTGATACCAACTGACCGTCTCGTGCGGCTTCGTCGACCAGACGTCGTTCCAGTGCTCGCGAATCGGATTCATCGGTGACGCTCCAGNAAGGCGNGCCGAATGTACCAGAGGGCGGGATGAGATCCGGACGATGCCTCAGGCGGCGTACAACCCGTACAGGATGAAACCGTGGACGGCGCCCGCGAGGAACAGCCCCCAGCAGACGATCACCCGGCGTCTCGGACCACGACGCGCGATGAAGAACGCACCCACCGCGAGCCCCACCGTCGCCGCGGCCATCATTGCGATCGCGAGCGGATCCCTCCACCCCACGTCGAAGAGCATCCGGCCGCCCACGAGCCCCGGAATGAACCCGGGCATGACCGGCCAGATTTCGATCCAGGACCACCGGTAGAGGCTCCAACTCCCCGGCATCAGGAAGATCCAGCACTGCGGCAGGTACAGGGCGACGAGAATCCAGAACGCCGTCACGGTCGCACCGATGCGGCGGCGGGCCCCCCGATCAAGTGACGTGATCGTCTCCGGAGACGCACCGCACTCCGGGCAACGACCGGTGGCCTTCAGGATGTAACCGCAGACCGGACAGGACTGTGGCGGATCATCGCCGACCTCTGCCGGGAACTCGACGCCTGACCGGTCCCGACGCCTCGATGTCACCCTTCCGAACTCGTGCCCGCGTTCGAATCCTGCTTCGGCGGTACGCCGGCGTTCTCAAGGATGCGGGTTCGAGTCCGGACGTACTCCGCCTCGTCGATCGCCCCGGAATCACGCGCCTTCTGGAGATCGATGAGCTCCTGACCGATCGTGGGCCGCTGGAGCTTCGAGTTGTTCCCCACGACGCAGCCGCCGAGTCCGGCGAGCAGGACGGCGGTGGAGGCGAGGGCGAAGCGACGCTTGTTTCTTCGATTCATCGGTCTGTACCCCAGTTTCCCATTGGCGGACGGATCAGTCGGCGAGGATGAATCCCCGACGGAGCTCATGGTAGTCGGCTTCGTCGATCGCACCCGCCGCTCGGGCCCGGTCGAGATCATCGATCTCCTCCGATCGCGGAGGCGACGCCTCCCCGGTCATGTCGTTGGCCGCGACGCAGCCCGGCGCCCCGAGGGCGAGCATCGCGCCGGCGATCGATCCGAGGAAGCCCGTCGAGGTGATCGCGTCGATCCCAGCATCCGCGGACTTCGATCGCCGTCGCGTTCCGACTCGTTCGACATCTTCGATTCCACCCATATCCTGCAGCTCCAGGCCATGCCCCGTCACGAGCGCCGGGGCCGTCCCGTGCTCCTTCCGTGCGTTCGTGTGAATCGAGATCGGGAACGCATGAACTTGTTCGGGTTCGAACCCGCGAGGTTGCACGGTGCGCCGGAATTCCGACCGGCTCGCGACCTCGCATCCAACTCCATCCACGAAGAACGGCCGCACCCGGAGGTGCGGCCGTCGATGCTTCGAGGAGAATCGCGGAATGGCGACGACTCAGCCGGCCCAGTTGGCCTTGAAGTCTTCGCAGGCCGCCTTGAACTCGTCTTCCATGCCCTTGAAGCTCTTCTTCTCGGCGAGCTTCTCCCGCAGGGCGGATCCCTTGCCTCGGAAGTACTCGAGCAGGTCGGACTCGAAGGCCGTGACCTTCTCGAGATCGACGTCGTCGAGGAATCCGCGGGTGCCCGCGAAGATCGAGAGGCACTGGTCGATCACGTTCATCGGCACGTACTGCCCCTGCTTCAGCAGTTCCGCCATCCGCTGACCGCGGGTGAGCTGACGCTGGGAGGACGGATCGAGTTCGGTGCCGAGCTGGGCGAACGCCTCGAGTTCACGGAAGGCCGCGAGGTCGAGTCGAAGCGAACCCGCGATCTCCTTCATCGCCTTGATCTGGGCGTTGCCACCCACGCGACTCACCGAGATGCCCACGTTGATCGCGGGCCGGATGCCGGCCGCGAAGAGTTCCGGCTGCAGGTAGATCTGACCGTCGGTGATCGAGATCACGTTGGTCGGGATGTACGCGGAGACGTCACCTTCCTGGGTCTCGATGATCGGCAGGGACGTGATCGATCCGCCGCCGTTCTCATCCGAGAGCTTCGTGGCTCGCTCGAGCAGACGACTGTGCAGGTAGAAGACGTCGCCGGGATATGCTTCGCGACCGGGGGGACGACGAAGGAGCAGGGAGAGTTCTCGGTAGGCGACGGCCTGCTTGGAGAGGTCGTCGTACACGCACAGGACATGCTTGGGCGTCTTGCCGTCCTTGCCCTGCCACATGAAGTGCTCGGCCATCGCGGTGCCCGAGTAGGGGGCGACGTACTGCATCGGCGCGGGATCGGAAGCACCCGACGAAACCACGATGGTGTAGTCCATCGCGCCGGCCTCGCGGAGGGAGTCCACCACGCCGGCCACGGTCGATTCCTTCTGGCCGACCGCGACGTAGATGCACACCACGGCGTCTTCGGTTCCCCAGAATTCCTTCTGACTGATGATCGCGTCGAGGCAGACGGCGGTCTTGCCCGTCTTCCGGTCGCCGATGACGAGTTCGCGCTGACCGCGACCCACCGGAATCATCGAATCGACGGCCTTGATGCCGAACTGCATCGGCTCGGTCACCGGCTGCCGGGCGGCGATGCCAGGGGCCACGATGTCGACCTTCCGCGTCTCGGTGGTCGCGAGGGCCGGGCCCCCGTCGATCGGCTGACCGAGGGCGTTGACGACGCGACCGAGAAGCGCCTCGCCGACCGGGACCTCGAGGAGGCGACCGGTCGAACGAACGGTGTCGCCTTCGCGGATGCCGACCGAGGAGCCGTAGAGCACCACGCCGACCGTGTCGGACTCGAGGTTCATCGCCTGGCCCATGATGGTGCCATGCTCGCCCTGGAACTCGAGGAGTTCGCCGGCCATGACGTTCGAAAGGCCGTACACGCGGGCGATGCCATCGCCCACTTCGACGACCTGGCCGACCTCGGAAATCGAGAGCTCGGTTGCGAACTGCTCGATCTCCTGCTTGATGACGGAGGTGATCTCGTCGGACTTGATCTTCACGGGAAGCCTCGCAAGGCGCCGGCATTCGGCGCAGTTGTGAAAGTCGTGTTCACCGGGATTCGACCCGGTCTCCTGTGGCCGACGCAGACCCGCCGGACCGTTCCTCACCGCCGACCCGTCGGGGCCGGCATCCGACCACCCGGTCAATCCGCCAGGAAGTCGTCCGCTCCCGCTCGGACCCTGGTGGATCCCGAAGCGAGGAGCTCCTCACGCATCCGACGGAGCTGTCCCCGCACGGAGCCGTCGATCAACTGGTCGCCGACCCGCAGCACGAGGCCGCCGATCAACGATTCATCCGCATACTGGTGGAAGACCGGCTCCTGACCGAGCTTCGCCTTGACCTTCTCGGCGAGCAGCGCAAGCTGGTCGGCACCGAGCGCTCCGTCGACCGTCATGACGTCGACCTCGACCCGTCCCATCCGTTCGTTCACGAGCTGGTCGTACGCCGCATTCATCGCCGTGAACTCGCCGAGCCGGCTCTTTCCGTTCAGGACGAGCATGAACCGGAGCACCAGGTCGGACACCCGGCCCTCGAAGATCCGACGCAGGGCCTCCGCCCGCTTCTCGGTGTCGACGATGGGCGAGCGGAGAAACTCCGCGAACTCGGCGTCGTCGCGGATGATCTCCGCGATCGTACCCAGCTCGCCGCCGGTCTCGACGATCTTGTCGTCGCCCCCCGCGGCATCCGCGAGTTCCATCAGGCTCTGTGCGTAGACGCGAGCCACGGCATCGACGGTTTCCGAGGTGGTGGTCATGGGCGAGTGGTGATCCGTGAGTCAGTGAACGTGAAGGAGGTCAGACGCCGGCGCCATCGAGTTCTCGAAGGCTTTCCTCGACGAGGCGAGCCTGATCCGCGGGGTTGATCTCCCGCTTGAGGATCTTGCCCGCGACGGCGGCCGCGAGTTCGGTGGCGTTGGTGTGGATGTCGGCGACCGCGGCCTTGCGAGCGGACTCGATGTCCGCCTTGGCCCGAGCCATCCGCTCCGCGAGCTCCCGCTCGTTGGCGGCCTTCATCTCGTCCCCCAGACGCTGGGCTTCGGCCTTGGCCTCGGCGATGGTCTGCTGCGCCTGCTCGCGGGCTTCGGCGAGGCTCTTCTCGTAATCGGCCAGTGCCTGGCTCGCCTGGGAACGAGCGTCCTCGGCGGCTTTGATCTCGCCGAGGATCTTGTCGTTCCGGTCGTCGAGGCCCTTGGTGATGACGGGCCAGACCTTGAGATAGAGGAATCCGAAGGCGCAGACGAACACCACGAGGGCGGTACCCGCGACCCAGGGCTCGGACGCCATGGGGTTGGGGTTTTCAGCGGCCGCGAGAAGGAATGAGACAGGCATTCGACGCTCCGTCGGTCCGAAGGGGAATTCCCCCGGCCCCGGCGATGGTCGCCGGGGCCGGAGAGGTGTTCGCGATCTCAGCCGACCATGAGGAAGCCGACGACGACGCCGAAGAGGGCGACACCTTCGACGAGCGCGGCGGTGAGGATCATGTTCACGAAGATGCGGCCACCCATTTCGGGCTGGCGGGCGGTCGCTTCGCAGGCGCCGGCGCCGATGCGGCCGATGCCGATGCCGGCACCGATGACCGCGAGGCCGGCGGCGATGCCCTTGCCGATACCCGAGCCCCAGTTGGGCATTTCGGCGTCCTGAGCGAGCGCCGGCTCGACGATGACGAGCGAACCGAGCAGGGTGAACACGAAGAGGGGGATGAGCTTGTTCATTGTAATCCGAATCTCCGGGGGCGACGCCGTGGCGTCCTTGGTGAGTCTCTGAAATCTGAAGCCCATTCATCCCGCCGCCGGGAGGAATGGTGGTCGATGAATCAATCAGTGGATCGCGGCGACCTCCGCCGCGACATCGTCCGCATCGTGATCCTCCTCCTCGTGCTCCTCGTGGCTCATCAGGCTGATGAAGACCGCGGTGAGGAACATGAAGACGAAGGCCTGGAGGAAGGCGACGAAGAGTTCAAGCAGGGTGAGGGCCATTGCAAAGAGGCCGGTCGCGGCACTGACCGCCCACCAGCTTCCGCCCCCCGGCTCGAGGCCGAGCTGGGCCATCGAGGGCAGCATGATGATGGTGGCCAGCAGGATGTGGCCGCCCATCATGTTCGCGAAGAGGCGGATCGCGAGGGCGACCGGCTTGATGAACACGCCCGCGAATTCCACCGCGAACACGATCGGGACCACCAGGAGGAGGCCCTTCGGTCCCTTGGTGAGGCCGCAGGTGAGGTGGTCCAGCCAGCCCATGAATCCGAGCTCGCGGAACGAGTGGATCTGGATCGCGACGAACGCACACAGCGCGAGGACCGCGGTGGTGTTGATGTTCGCGGTGGCGGTGCCGCCGAAGGCCGGCAGGTAGTCGTCCTTGCCGACGAAGTGGTGCAGGAAGTGGTGGAAGTCCTGCATCGGGATCATGCCGAGCAGGTTCAGCGTCAGGATGAAGAAGAACGTCGTGAAGAGGAAGGGCGTCCAGCGACGCGTCTGCTTCTCGCCGAGGATCGGCTGGATCATCTCGTCACGAAGGTAGAGGAACATCACCTCGATGATCTGGGCGAGTCGGCCCTTCGTGACGTATCGATCGTTTCCTTCAGTGTCCCCGCCGGTCCGGATCCGCTTGGAGGCCAGCAGCATCGCGAGCAGCAGCAGGATGCCGCCGGTCACCAGCATGATGACGTGGGTCGATGCGACGTTGCCGATTTCACCGACCCACTGGATCTCGTTCCAGATGGTCTCCTGCTGGTTCACGACGTGACCAAGAGGGGAATCAGCGGCTAGAAGAAGCTTGGGCAACACCGTGCTCCGACGCGACGAGGTGAGGGGAAGAACCGACGAACGGCGGAGTCGAACCTCCGCGAAGAATCACCCATCCGAAGCGTTCACCCGGGTCGCCGACGACTCGTCGTCGGCGATCTGGCGGAGCATCGCCCGGGCGATGAGTGGCACTTCGACCACGAGCAACGCGAGGGCTCCGGCGGCCACGCCCAGAACGTAGGGCTTGTCCGGCGGATGGATCGAGGAATATAGCACAAAGGCCACGCCCGGAATCGCAAGAATGCGCGCCGTGGTGGCCGCGAGCCAGAGGGTCGGGAGATCTCCCGAGCGACGCGGTTTCCAGGGGCCGATCGCGAACAGTCCGAGACCGCCGATGCCGCCACCGATCGCCGCGCCGACCATTGCCCAGTGGATCCCCGCCTCATCGAGCCAGCCGACCGGCCCGATCAACGGCCAGAGGCCGACCGACACGGCGAGCGAGACCAACCAACCGATCGCAAGTCCCTTGCAGGGAAGGGAATAGACTGGCTCGTTATCCTGATTACCGGACGTTTCGAGTTGTTCCGAGTCAGCCTTCATTCGTCTTTCGTTCCGGCCCGAGGCCCTGCATTCCGTCGTCCTGTGGCACGGTCGAGCTGTCGGTTGAGCTTCAGGCCCCCGCGGATCAACTGCGAAATCCCGCTGGCGATCCCCGCGACGGCCCCGACGATGATCCAGACGTCGCCACCACCGAAGGCCTCGCGGATCACCCAGCCGAGCACGACCCCACCGAGCACGAAGGAGGCGGTTTCCATCCCGAGGCCCGCCATTCGCCAGCCGATCCGAGTCTCGACATCGTCACCGTCACGATTTCCGGAGGGTCCTGTCATCGGATTCGGAGTTTATCAGCCCTCGGCCCGGACCACGTGGAATCACGGCTCGGGCTCGCTCTGCGTCGGGCGGCTTCGTACACTCCTCATCGATGACTTCCGAAGACCACATCGTCGACGTGACCCCGAAGAAGCTCTCCACCGCGGAACGCCTGTTTCTGCCGGAGATCTTCCGCGGGCTCGGCACCACGCTGCGCCACGCGTTCAAGAACGTCGGCCGGGACGGCAAGAACAAGGACACCATCTGGGTCGTCCAGTACCCCGAAGAGAAGCGTGACCAGCGTCCGGTCGAGGAAGGCGGTCAGTTCCGCGACTATTTCCGAGGGGTGCATCGACTGAACAAGGACGACGACGACCGGGTCCGTTGCGTGGCCTGCTTCATGTGCGCCACCGCCTGCCCCGCGAACTGCATCCACATCGTCGCCGAGGAAAGCCCCTGGGACGATCGCGAGAAGTACCCCAAGCAGTTCGACATCGACGAACTCCGCTGCATCTACTGCGGCATGTGCGAAGAGGCCTGCCCGGTCGACGCGATCGAGCTGACCCCGAGGTACGAGATCACCGGGCTGACCCGCCAGGAGATGATCTTCGACAAGACGAAGCTGCTCGAGGTCTACGACCAGACCGTCGAAGACAAGCCGATGTGACGGCGGACGGAGACGCTCGGCGAGGCGCCGCGTCGATCCCCGGAACGGTCCNGGTTCAGCCGCGGTTCCAGAATCGNCGGGTGAACAGGGCGATCACCACGAACAACTCGAGCCNGCCCAGCAGCATGAGCNCGATGAGCACCGACTTGCTCTCGGGGGTGAGCCACGANTAGTGGTCGTCCGAGCCGACCCTGCCGAACGCGGGCCCGACGTTNGCGAGGCAGCTCGCGGCGGCGCTCGAGGCGGTGGTGAGATCGATNCCGTCCGCGCCTTCGAAGATCTTGAGGAGTCCGGTCCCCGCCGCGGCCAGCNTCAGGGTGAACAGGACCAGCACGATCGCCGAAACCCGGACGTCCGGCGAGATGATGCTCCGNCCGACCTTGAGCGGNCGNACCACGTCNGGGCGGAACTCCCGCTCGACCTCNCGNAACATNAGCTTCCCGGCGATCCAGACCCGGATCAGCTTGATNCCNCCNGANGTCGACCCCGCCATGGCGCCGACNANGAAGATCGACAGNAGACAGACGATNGCGACCGCNGGCCAGTCCTCGTACACGGANGTGGCGAANCCCGANGTCGTCAGGATGCTCACCACCGTGAACACCCCGTAGCGAAGCGAATTGAGGATGGTCGGCTCCACCATCCCNCCNCCGACNACNGCGATCCGNTAGTCCGGATCCTGCCACCCNTGCGTCCAGAGCGCCAGGCTGCACGCGATCGAGATGANCACNAGCAGACCGAGGAANAGNCGAAGCTCGGAACTGCGTCGAATCAGNTCGAAACGCCCNCGNAACGCGAGGAAGTAGAGCGAGAANCTGATTCCGCTCAGGGTCATGAAGGTCATCATCACCANCTCCACCGCGACNGAATCGAAGGCGGCNANGCTGGCNTTCCGGGTGGAGAANCCACCNGTGGCCACCGAGGTGAAGGTGTGGCAGATCGCNTCGAAGGCCGACATNCCGCANAGCAGCAGGATCGGGAANTCNAGGAANGTGAATCCGAGGTAGACCAGCAGGATGATGCGGGCNGTCTCNCGNGCGTGCGGNCGGAGACCTTCCGGCGTCGGNCCGGTCGACTCGGTGAGGTACATCTTCTTCCCGCCCGTCCCCAGNGACGGAAGGATCGCGACGAAGATCACGATCACGCCGAGTCCGCCGATCCACTGGATCGCCGANCGCCAGAGCAGGATGCTCCGCGGAAGCGCCTCGATGTCGGTGAGNATCGTCGCCCCGCACGTGGTGAGNCCGCTCATCGCCTCGAAGAACGGGTCGACCACGCCNTCGAGCATCGCGGCCTGCGGCAACGAGCAGTAGAGCGACCACCCCGCGAACGGGATCGCGGCGACCACCGCNCCGATCACCCAGGAGGNGACCACGAGCAGGCACGCCTCCCGGCGGCCGATCTCCCGNACCGCGNCACGGAAGGCGTACATCGAACCGAATCCGANCATCGCGGCGATCCCGGCNGCGGTCAGGAACGCNCCCACCGCGGCTTCCTCGGCNTCGTCGCCGNTCGCCAGGTAGATNGCCGCCACGCCCGCGTGGACGAGGAGCAGCCCNCCCAGCATGAGCAGGAGCAGACCGAGCTGTCGAAAGACCATCGGGAAGTTCATCCCGATCCGNCTCCGGGGCCGGGGATCGTCTCAACGTGCATCGAAGATCTCCTGAAGCCGATCNGCGTGCTTCGTCCGGCCGAGGACGAGGACCTCGTCNCCCGGCATNACCTCGTCGTCCGCATGCGGAACGCGGGTCGTCTCNCCCCGCTGCACCGCGATGATCGACCAGTCCGGGGTGAGCTTGATGGTCCGGAGNCGCTGGCCGGCGATCTCGCAGNTCGGGCCGACCCGGACCCGGAAGACCGAGACGCTTCCGTCCGCGAGCTTCGAGATGGTTCGGACCGGACGATCGTCCAGGGCCTCCTCGATCTGNTTCGCCGCGACGGTGCGCGGACTGTACGCGCGGTCGAGACCGATCGCGTAGACNGANTCGAGATACGTCGATCGTTGAACGATCACGGTCACCGAATCGACGCCGCGNAGCTTCGCNAGNACGCCCGCGATGATGTTGTCCTCGTCGTCGTCGCGNANCGCGACGAAGTGGTCNGCGTCCTGGATCCGCTCCTCCGAGAAGACGCTGGCGTCGTTCACGTCGCTCGCGATNACCGTGACCCACTCNAGNTCGACCGCGAGNTGCTCCGCNCGCTCCCGGTCCTGCTCGAAGACCCGGATCGAGAAGGCCCTTCCGCGCAGGGCNCGNCAGACCCANTTCGCCATCGGGGTCGCGCCCTGCAGCACGATCGANCGGCGGGACTTCGGGTTCTCACGAAACATCTTGCGGGCCGCNTCGTAGATCGGCGCATCGGCGACGAGNACCACCAGATCCCCCGCCGCGANCGTGGACGAGGAATCNGGCACGTCCACCACCCCGTCGCGGATGANCGCGGCGACCCGCGCGCCGGTCGGCAGACCGAGACCGGACANCGGACGNCCGGCGACGGANCACCCNTCGGCGACCTNGAACTGCTGCATCTCNACCTGGCCCCGCGCGAACGCCTCGACCGCGAGGGCCGCNGGATTTCGAAGGTTCTGGGCGATCGCGAGNGCGGTGCTGTACTCGGGGCAGATCAGGTGGTCGATCCCGAGCATCTCGCCGTAGTCGTGACCACGCCGGTCCGCGAAGTTGAAGTCGTGGACCCGCGCNACGACCTTNCNGGCNCCGNNNCGCTTGGCGATCGAGGCGGTNAGCAGNTTGACNTCGTCGANGTTCGTCGCCGCGACCACCATGTCGGCGTCCGACGCNCCCGCGTCGGCAAGCACGTCGGCGCGGGCGCAGTTGCCGGNCACGGTCCGGGCGTCGATGGTGTCGCCGATGCGGCGGAGCAGGTCGGGNTNCCGNTCGATGACCGTGACGGCNTGATNCGCCCGGACGAGNACNTCCGCCGCNTGGCTNCCNACCTCTCCNGCTCCGCAGATGACGATCCGCATGNCGTCGCTCCGACGTGGTCCGGGCCGGNACGATCCGACCNCTTGCGGCGCGAGTGTACCCCTCNGGCGGNCCNCCGGGGCGATGAACCGGNCGGGATCAGCCCTTCACGGGCACGGGAGCGGCGGGCACGTTGGCGAGCATCCGNTCCANNGCNACNCGNGCNNGGNCCGCGGCNTCCTCGTGNACNTCGATNCGATTGANGACCCGACCCTCGGCGAGNTTGTCGAGGATCCAGAGCAGATGCGGNGGNTCGATCCGGTACATCGTGGTGCAGAGNCACTGGCAGTCNCTGAGCATNCGCACCTCGACNCCGCGNGCCTCCATCGNCTTCGCCACCCGGTGCACGAGATGNACNTCGGTTCCNACGAACCANCGCGAGCCNGGCTTCGCGGANTCGAGCNNCTCGATGATGTACTCGGTGCTTCCCGCGACNTCCGNNNGATCNACNACCTCCTGGCAGCACTCCGGNTGNACGANGACCGTGCAGTCGGGNTGCTCCGCCCGGGCGGCNGCGACGTGTTCGGNNCGGAACAGNCGATGNACGCTGCAGTGNCCCGCCCAGAGNATCACNTNNGCNGCNCGGATNCGNTCCTCGTCGACCGGNTCGTCCGAACGNGGATCCCAGAGNGTCGTCTCGGGGAGTCGCGGATCNCCGTCGANNNNCGCGTCNACCTCGGTNCGCAGGCCNCNNNCGTGCGCCGTGTTNCGNCCGAGNTGCTGGTCCGGNAGGAAGAGGACCCGGGCCGGCCCGTCNTCCGGCGTGTCGCCGCCCGCTCGGGCCCAGTCGAAGACGGCNCCCGCNTTCGAGCTGGTGCAGCACGCGCCNCCGTGCATGCCGACGAANGCCTTCACCGCGGCCGAACTGTTCACGTAGGTCACGGGGATCACCCGCTCGCCGTCGAGGATGCGTTCGAGTTCNGACCAGCACTCGCNGACGTCGTCCCATTCCGCCATGTCGGCCATCGAGCAGCCGGCGGACAGATCCGNAAGGATCACGGAGACCGACGNCGGCGTNAGGATGTCGGCGGTCTCCGCCATGAAGTGNACGCCGCAGAACACGATGGCCTCGGTACCGCGACGNGCCGCCTCTTCGGCCGCCATCCGGCTCAACTTGAGGCTGTCGCCGGTGAGNTCCGAATGCCGGATCACGTCGTCCTGCTGGTAGTGGTGCCCGAGGATGAGCACCCGGTCCCCGAGNTCGGCTCGACGCGATTCGATCCGCGCGACCACGTCGGCGGGATCCGCCGCGTGATAATCATCNGGAATTCGGGGTTGCCATAACATGAGNCCCCTGATGGTANGCCCCGAGCATCGCGAATTCCCGAGTCGATCGCGACCGGATCGGACATTTCGGCGTCGAGGATTCGGGACGCCGGCATCCGGGGACACCTGGATCAGGCCGGCGACGGACGAAACGACCGCCGGCTGGTAGGCTCGACCGTTCCAGGAAACCCTCGACATGCGTGAACGACTGCGGGCCCGCGGGGCCGCCAAATTGAATCTCGCCCTTTCGGTGGGCGGTCCCAGCGCGGACGGCATGCATCCGATCGCGAGCTGGATGGTCTCGGTGGACCTGTTCGACGAGCTCGAACTGGTGCGGCTGCCGGTCGGCTATCCCAGCCGATACGCGATCAACTGGCACGAAGACGCCCGACGACGGTCCGACATCGACTGGTCGGTCTCGAAGGATCTCGCGGTGCTGGCCCACGACGCGCTGGAGCGACGGGTGGGCCGCGCCCTCGCGGTCCAGGCCCGGGTCGAGAAGCGGATTCCGGTCGGCGGCGGTCTCGGTGGCGGCTCGGCGGATGCCGCCATGATGCTTCACGCCCTCAACCACCTCTTCGAACTCGAACTGAGCACCGAGACGCTCGCGGAGGTCGGCGCCCCGCTCGGTTCCGACGTCGCGTTCCAGGTCCACGGCGGCGCCGCGATCGTCGCGGGACTGGGTGAGCGGGTCGAACTCCGTGAACCACCGGCCGATCTTCACGCGGTGCTGATTCTGCCCGAGACCACCTGCCCGACCGGGCCGGTGTACCGGCGATTCGATGAACTCCGGTCGGATGCCCGGGCCGACGAACCGCGGGTCCGGCGCCTCGTCGAATCCGCGCTGGCCACGGATTCCCCGTTCAACGACCTCGCGGACGCCGCCTTCGATCTCCATCCGGCCCTCCTCGAGGACGTCGAGCGGGTCCGGGCGATCGTCGAGGGCCCCGTCCACCTCTCCGGAAGCGGCTCGACCCTCTTCGTGATCTGCGATGCATCGCTGCACGCCGACCTGCTCGCCGCCGCGATCACGGAACAGACGGGCATTCCCGCGATTCCGGTGCGAAATTCCCCGGGGATCGTGCTCGACGAAGTCGAACGCTGATTCCGGCCTCTACAATCCCCGTTCCCCGCTCCGGAAGTTCCGGCGCGGCGTGACCGACCCGCAGCCCGTTCGGCGACGTTCGAACCCGGCTCGCCAACCACGCATGAGGCCCCCGCCATGTCCTGCTCCACCGAATCCGACTTCGTTCCCGCCGACCTCGACGCCCANGAGTGGAGCAATCTCGAACCGCTGTACCGCAGNCTCGTGGATCGNAAGCTCAACTGCGCGAACTGCCTCAAGGGGCTCATCCTCGATCGAAGCGAGCTNGACGCNGCCGCCAGCGAGGCGATGGCGAACCTCTACATCGAGACCACCCGGCACGCNGACGATGAAGTCGTGCAGAAGGCCTTCGAGAAGTTCGTGCAGGAGGTCGAGCCCCACCTGAAGACGGTCGGCTTCGAACTCGATCGCAAGATCGTGGAGTCCCCCCACGTCGAGGGACTCGACNNNGANCGNTACGNCGTCCTGCTNCGATCGCTNCGCACCGACGTCGAGATCTTCCGCGAGGAGAACGTNCCGATCGAGACNGAACTNAGCCTGCTCGACCAGAAGTACTCCAAGCTCTGCGCCGTGATGACCGTCGAATTCGACGGCGAGGANCGGACCATGCCCGAGATGGGNCGNTANCTCGAAGTCACCGACCGGGAGGTCCGGGAGGGCGCCTGGAAGGGCATCGCCGAACGCCGNCTCGCGAANCGGGACGAGATCGACGANATCTACGACGAGATGATCGANAAGCGNAACCAGCTCGCCGCGAACGCCGGCTTCGACAACTTCCGNGACTTCCAGCATCGACGNATGCACCGNTACGACTACGANCCCGCGGACTGCGNNCGATTCCACGACGCGGTCGAGAAGCACTGCGTGCCCGTGCTGCGACGCCTGAACGCCGAACGCCGGACCGAACTCGGNCTCGACCCGCTCCGNCCCTGGGANCTCGGNGTCGACGTGAAGGGCCGGNCNCCGCTNCGTCCCTTCGACACCGCCGACGAGATGGTCGAGAAGACCAGCAGGGTCTTCCACCGGATGGACGAACGACTCGGGACCATGTTCGACGAGCTTCGCGAAGGCGACTGCCTCGACCTCGCCTCCCGCAAGGGCAAGGCCCCCGGCGGCTACCAGTACCAGCGGGAACGCAGCCGCAAGCCCTTCATCTTCATGAACGCCGCCGGCCTGCACCGCGACCTCGAGACGATGGTCCACGAAGCCGGGCACGCCTTCCACTCGATGCTCTGCGTCGACGAGCCGATCCTCGCCTATCGCTCCGCCCCGATGGAGTTCTGCGAGGTGGCGTCGATGGCCCAGGAACTCCTGACCTTCCCCTACCTCGATGAATTCTACGACGCGACCGATGCGGATCGGGCCCGACGGGAGCACCTCGAAGGCATGGCGTCGATCCTGCCCTGGATCGCGACCATCGATGCGTTCCAGCACTGGATCTACACCACCCCCGGGCACTCCCGCGCCGAGCGGACCGCCAAGTGGGTCGAACTCACGGACCGGTTCGGCGCGGACGTCGACTGGACCGGATTCGAAGACGCGCGGGCCGCGTCCTGGCAACGGCAGCTGCACCTCTTCGGCGTGCCCTTCTATTACATCGAATACGGCATCGCCCAGCTCGGCGCCCTGCAGGTGTGGTGCAACTCGCTGAAGGGCGAGAAGGACGCCATCGAGCAGTACATGGCGGGGCTCGCCCTCGGCGGAACCCGCCCGCTTCCGGACCTGTTCGAGGCCGCGGGAGCGCGATTCGACCTCGGCGAGGAGACCGTGGGGCCCCTGATGGAACGCGTCGGCAGCGAACTGGAATCGCTTCCGGCCTGATCGGGGGGCCGGGATCTCCCATTTGCAGGAATTCCCCTCGCTTTCGATACGGCTTGGGGTACCTTCGAATGCTGGTGCACAAGGGGGCAGAGATGCCACCAGGAGCGGCGACGCCTTTCAAGGCCTCGCCGCTTTTCCTTGCGCGGCCCCATCGCCCCCGGGGTGCGTAGCATAANTGACATGAAAGCCGAACCCTTCGACTCCGGTCCGTCCGGTCCCGCCCATCCGGCCCACCCCGCCCATCCCCACATGGACGCCGCCACCTTCGAACGCCTCGGTGACGCCACCCTTCGCTGGATCACCAACTACCTCGACCGCGCCGAGACGCTTCCGGTCGCCTCCACGGCCGAACCCGGATCCGTCCGCCGCGCGTTCCCGGTCTCCCCCCCGGAACACGGCGGATCGATCGAGGACCTGCTCGACGTCGTCGACGAGAAGATCATGCCGGGGCTCACCCACTGGCAGAGCCCGAACTGGTTCGCCTACTTCCCCTGCAATCACTCCTTCCCCTCGATTCTCGGCGAGATGCTGGCCGCCGGCCTCGGCACCCAGGGCATGATCTGGGCGACCAGTCCGGCGTGCACCGAACTCGAGTCGTTGATGATGGACTGGGCCCTCGAGATCCTCGGGCTCCCCGACCGCTTCCGGACCGGTCCCCGCGACGACAGCGGCCGATCGGATCTTCCCGGTGGCGGGGTGATCCAGGACACCGCGAGCAGTGCCACGTTGTGTTCCCTGCTCGCGGCCCGCGAACGGGCCACCGACGGCGTGGCCGGTCGCGACGGCGTCACCGCCTGCCCGCCGCTCGTCGCCTACACCAGTGAACACGCCCACTCCTCGGTCGAGAAGGCGTGCGGCATGGCGGGCATCGGTCGGGCGAACCTCCGGCTGGTCGCCGCGGATCCCGAGACCCACGCGATGCGTCCGGACGAACTCGAGCGACTGATGGACGAGGACGTCGCCGCGGGCCGCATCCCCTTCTACGTCTGCACCACCTGCGGCACGACCTCCAGCGGCGCGATCGACGACACCGCCGCGATCTCGGAGATCACCCGCCGACACGGCGCCTGGCTGCATCTCGACGGCGCGATGTTCGGCGTCGCCGCGGTCTGCCCCGAGTTCCGCTGGGTGCTCGACGGGGCGGAGCACTGCGACTCGGTCTGCGTGAATCCGCACAAGTGGCTCTTCACGAACTTCGACTGCGACCTGTTCTGGGTCGCGGATCGGCGGGCCCTGACCCGCGCCCTCGGNATCATGCCCGANTACCTCCGGAACGCCCCGTCCGAGAGCGGCCAGGTCATCGACTACCGCGACTGGCAGGTGCCGCTGGGGCGTCGCTTCCGCGCCCTCAAGCTCTGGCTGGTCTTCCAGCACTACGGCGCCGAAGGACTTCGAACCGCGCTGCGCGACCACATCGCGATCGCCCAGGAGTTCGCGGACATGGTCGACGCGGATCCCGACTGGATCCGCTGCGCCCCCTCGCCGATCTCGCTGGTGTGCATCCGGCATCGGGATGGCGACGAGCGCACCCGATCCGTGCTCGAGGCGATCAACGCCAGCGGCGAGGCCATGCTGAGCCACACCAAGCTCGACGGCCACTACGTGATCCGGGTCTCGATCGGGCAGACCCGGACCCGACTCGCCCACGTCCATCGGCTCTTCGAGACGCTCGGGATGCACGGTCGTGCCTCGCTCACCGCGGCCTCCGACGAGTGACAACGACCTGTTCTCGAGGCGATCCCCGTACCGACTCGGATGCGGACACGGCGTTCAGGAGTCCTGGGCGATTTCGGACGTGGTCTCGCGGACGCCGTCCTCGCCGCGTCGGCAGGTGAGCAGCACGATCTCCGCGGGGCACTGGACCCGGAGCGGGAACCACGACCCCGTGCCCACCGTCACGAACAGGGTGCTCGCGTCCCGGTGATAGAACCCCGCACTCAGGCGATGGGCCACCGCGAGGTTGACGCCGGGATGCGCCTTCGTGGCGACCTGACCGCCATGGGTATGTCCCGCGAGCGTGAGCGGCACGTGGTGTCGCGATGCGGCGAGGAAGGCCTTCGGATTGTGCGCGAGCAGCAGCGAGGGATGCTCGCCGGCGACGCGATCCACGCGACGGGCGAGCCCCTTGACCGCGCCGTCCCAGTCGATGCCCGCCACCACCAGCGGCGTGGTCGGGCCGCTCCCGTCGACCGCGCCGACATGGGTGAGTTCGCGTCCATCCGGATCGAGGACGATCGTCTCGTCGTCGAGCAACCGGACGCCTGCATCGCGGGCCATGCCACGGACGCGATCACCGTCATCGAGCAGATCGTGGTTGCCGATCACCATCAACGCCCCGAGCGGCGCGCCGATCGCCGTCATCCGCGCGAAGAGCGGTTCGGCCCCGTCGCAGTCGAGATCGACCATGTCACCGGTGAAGGCGACGAGGTCGGGGCCGAGCGCTCCGAGACGATCGATCACGTCGAGCCCGCGATCGAGCGGCATCAGGTCGCCGTAGTGGAGATCGCTGAAGTGCCCGATGCGGAGCCCGTCCCACTCCGCGGGCCAGCCGGGCATCGAGACGTCGAAGGAACGAACCGCCAGCGGCTTGGCGAGATGGCTTCGAAGCAGACGCCCCCCGGTGAGACGATCGAGGCCGAGCGTGAAGATCGAGTGCCGGATCTTGGCCCGATGGAACCTGCCGTCGCGACGCCGGGCTGGCTGGTCGGGGTTCACCACGTGTACCGGACCCCCGCGAAGAGGCCCTGGAGCCCGCCGTTGAAGGAGGTCTCTTCGCGCACGAGGTCGAAGTCGGTCAGCCGGTAGCCGAGGATGATCGCGAGGTCGCGGGTGACGTGGAAAGCCGCGTCGACCCGGACCATGAAGATGGAGTTCCCACCGTCGAACGCAGGACCCCAGCCGCCCGTGACGTCGAACGCGATTCGATCGAGGAATCCGATGGTGTCCTTCGACACCCAGTCGATCTCCAATCCGACCCCGAGATACGGCGAGACCCAGGCGTTGTTGGTTCGAACCGTGCCCACGCCCGCGAGGTCGTACTCCTGTTCGAGATTAAGTACCCGGGTGCCGACCAGGGCCTCCACCCGGAGATCGATGATCGGCCGTCCATCCGCCGTTCGATTCCCGGTGGTGTGATCGATCGGGGCCGACCACGGGAAGCGCCGGTCCCGGAACGGCGTGAAGACCTCGTAGGCGATCTCGCCGGTGATCGACCAGACGTCGACGTCGCTCGCGACCGCGGTGCCGGCCGGCGCGAGGAGTCCGCCGATGCGGGCCGCCTGCGACAACGTCGCCTGCCCGTCCGCTTCGAGGACGTAGCCGCCGACCAAAAATTCCCATCGCCCCGCCTGGACCCGCGCCTCGCCGTTGAAGATCGCCTGCGAATCGTCGAGCGAGAGGTCGTCCCCCACGTCGAGCGGCGTCCCGTCGGGACCGATGTCGACGGTCCCTTCGAGTCGGGGAAACCAGATGCCCAGCGTGACGTCGAGTACCGGTCGATCGGCGACCGCTGCGAGGGCGTCGACGTCGGGGAGCTCGGGCGTCGGGGGCGTGGGGTCATCGGTTCCAGCCGTGACCGGGGTCGCGACGGCGAGCGCACCGGCGACGAACAGGCCGCCCAGGCCACGCGGAAGCGGAAGGAGCGAAACGGATTGGAGGTGATCGCAGGGCATGCCGATTCCACGGGGGTGCGGGTCGGGACAGGGTACCCCGACGCGTACCATGCACGCGGAGGATTCCCACCATGGACGGGTCGAACGGGCCGAACGAATCACGATCGAGTCGCCCGGACCACCGACCGGCGGATGACGCGGATCGGCCCTCGAAGCGGGAGCGCCCCAAAAACGCGATCCGACTCGGCAACGGCGCCTGGTGCATGCCCGAAGACCTGAAGTGGTCGTTCGCGCGCAGCGGCGGACCCGGGGGCCAGAACGTCAACAAGGTCTCGACCAAGGCCGAGCTCCGTATGGCCTTGTCCTCGATCCGGCGTTTCGGGCCCGACGCCCGGGCGCGACTGGAGACGACCGCCGGCAGGTTCCTCACCGCCGCGGGCGACGTCCTGGTGACCGCGGACGACACCCGGAGTCAGGCCGACAATCGGGAACTGTGCCTCGCCCGACTCGTCTCGATCATCACCGCCGCGACCACCCGGCCCAAGAAACGCAAGAAGACCAAGCCCTCACGCGGTTCGAAGGAACGACGCCTCAAGGCCAAGCGGGTCGCCAGCGACAAGAAGCAGCGACGCAACTGGAAGTCCGGCGACTGATCGAACCTGATCCCTCGACGTCCGGTTCTTCGACGGCTGGTTCGGCGCCCGACCGCCCGTCGGCGGCGGGAACGCGATGACGGTTCAACACGCACCTACCGGCGGACTCGCCGCGATGGCCTGAATGCCCGCCTTCGCGAAAGATTGCTTGAAAAGCAACCCGCGATCCGACTTGTTCAGCGATATCGAACGTCGCCCGATCCCGCGACGATCTCGCCCATCCGGAACACCGTCTCGCCGGCCTTCTCGAGCTTGCGAGCCACCGCATCCGCAAACGTCGGACGGACCACCAAGCAGTAGCCGACGCCCATGTTGAAGACGCGATCCATCTCGTCGTCGGCGACGTCGCCATGCTTTTGCAGGAAGCGGAAGAGCGGCGGCACGGTCCAGGTCGACCGGTCGACCAGGGCGTCGACATCGGCGGGCAGCGCGCGGTTGAGGTTTCCGGGCAGGCCCCCACCGGTGATGTGGGCCATGCCGGTGACGACCTTCTTGACCTTGTAGCCACGGAGCAGCGAGACGATCGACTTCGCATAGATCCGGGTCGGCTCGAGCAGCAGCTCGCCGAGGGTTCGCTCCGATTCGAGTTCCGGATAGGTGGCGGCGAGGTCGAGCCCCTTCTCGGCGATGATCTTTCGAACCAGCGTGTAGCCGTTCGAGTGCACGCCGCTGGAGGCGAGCCCCAGCACCACGTCGCCGGGTTCGATCCGCGTGGAATCCGTCGCCCGCTTCAGCTCGACCACGCCGACCGCGAAACCCGCGACGTCGAAGTCGCCCGGCTTGTAGATGTCAGGCATCTCGGCGCACTCGCCGCCGATGAGCGCGCATCCGGAGATCTCGCAGCCTTCCGCGACGCTCGCGATGATGTCCGCGGTCCTCGCCGGATCCACGCTCGAGAGCCCGAGGTAGTCGAGGAAGAAGAGCGGCTCCGCACCCTGCACGATGAGGTCGTTGACGTTCATCGCCACGCAGTCGATGCCGATCGTGTCGAGCCGGTCCATCTCGATCGCGAGCATGACCTTGGTGCCGACGCCGTCGGTGCAGGCGACGAGCACCGGATCCTTGTAGTTCCGCTTGAAGAGGCTCTCGTTGTAGTCGAGCCGGAACATCCCGGCGAAGGCCCCGTGGAGCCCCATGACCCGCGGGCCGTGGGTGCGCTTCAGGACCGGCTTGATGCGATCGACGACCGCCTCACCCGCCTCGATGTCGACCCCCGCGGCGGCGTAGGTCATGCCGGAAGGCTCCGGGATGGAGGCGTCGATTCCGTTTGCAGGAGACATGCTCGAATTCTAGGGCCGTCGCCGGCCTGCTGGAGCCCGGTGACGGTTCGTCCCGAGTCGCCGAGGCGGACCGAAGTCCCGAGGCCGAATCGATCCCCGACCCCCGGAAATCTCCGACGAAAGGCTCGGTTGATCCCCGGGAATCCGCTATCCTGCCCGGACTATGGCCATTCTCGTCGACGNAAATACGAAAGTTCTCTGCCAAGGCATCACCGGCGCGACCGGCGCCTTCCACACCAAGGGCTGCCTCGACTACGGCACCCAGATGGTGGGTGGCGTCACCCCGGGCAAGGGCGGATCGAAGGACGCCCACGGGCTGCCGATCTTCGACACCGTCCGCGAGGCGGTCGACCAGACCGGCGCCGAGGCGACGATGATCTTCGTGCCGCCTCCATTTGCCGCGGACGCAATCCTCGAGGCCGCCGAAGCCGGCGTCCACGTGATCTGCGCGATCACCGAGGGCATCCCCGTCCTGGACATGGTCCGGGTGAAGGCGATGCTGCGGGATCGACCGCGTTCGGTCCTCATCGGCCCCAACTGCCCCGGCATCATCACCCCGGGCCGACGNGTTTCGGGCGAAGGCCCCGACTCCGTCTTCGAGGGCGGCTGCAAGATCGGCATCATGCCCGGCTACATCCACACCGCCAAGGCGGACGCGTCGACCGGCAAGGCGATCGGCGTGATCAGTCGGTCCGGCACCCTGACCTACGAAGCGGTCTGGCAGACCTCGGTGCTCGGCATCGGCCAGACCACCTGCGTCGGCATCGGCGGCGATCCGGTCCGGGGCACCGGGTTCATCGAACTGCTGGAACGCTTCGAAGGCGATCCCGAGACCGATGGCATGATCATGATCGGTGAGATCGGCGGCACCGACGAGATCGAGGCCGGTCACTGGATCAAGGAACACGTCCAGAAGCCCGTCGCCGCCTTCATCGCGGGACGCACCGCCCCTCCGGGCAAGCGGATGGGTCACGCCGGCGCGATCATCGGCGGCGCGGAAGACACCGCGGACGCCAAGATCGCCGCGTTGAACCAGTGCGGCATCGCGGTCGCGGAGAGCCCCGCCGACCTCGGCACCACGATGGCGGCCGCCCTCGGCCTTGAAGTGACCGCCTGAGGCAGGATCTGCTTCGAGCGTGATCGCCCGCCATCCCGACGATCGAGAAGCCGGGCGTGCACCGCCCCGGATTTCGCACGGAGAACGTCGAATGAAGATCGGAATCCTCCTTCGAATCGCCCTCGTCGCGTCGATGCTCATTGGTGCGTCGACGACGGTCGCGGAGCCGCCCCAGTCGCCGGATTCGGCCGTGCTGGAAGCGTCCACCCCGGATCGGATCGATCGAATCGCCGCCATCGGCGCCAGCGCCTCGGCCGGCTTCGGCGTCTTCTACCGGAACGCCGAGGATCCTGAACGGCCGCCCCGCGGCATCTCCCTCGCGAAGCTCTACCGCGCCGCCAGCGGCGACGCCACCGTGGTCGTCGACCTCGGCACCGCCGCCTTCTTCTCGAATCCCTCGGGCATCGGGACCCGGGTGGTCGACCGGACCATCCGTGCGAAGCCCGATCTCACCTTCGCGATCGACTACCTGTTCTGGTTCACCTACGGCACCATCGGGGTCGAAAGCCGGCGCATCCGTACCGACGAGGATCGATTCGCCCTGCTCGAAGTCGGGCTCGAGCAGCTGGACCGGATCGAGGGTCCGGTGCTGGTCGGCGACATCCCCGACATGTCGAGCGCCGCAGGCGGGGTGATGAGGAAGAGCCAGGTGGCGCCGGAAGACGTCCGGCTCCGCGCGAACGCGCGGATCCGGGAATGGGCCTCGACCCGTCCGAACGTCCGGGTCTTTCCGCTCGCCGATCTGATCGAGCGACTTCGCAGCGGCAAGGCCTTCAACATCGGCACCCACGCGTGGACCGCGGCCGAAGCGGGAACCCTCATTCTCGGGGATCGGCTGCACCCGTCGCTCGACGGACTCATCGCGCTGGTCATCGCGATCGACGATCTGCTCGCGAACGATCCCGAACTGGNGCCCNTCCGACCNGNCGTCGAGACGGACCGCACCAGGCTGAAGCGACGGCTCACCGGCGGAACGATCGAAGCGACCACCCCCGACTGATCGCCGNTCACCNNCCGGCGAGCAGNTTCTGCANGGCCTTGCGGGCATTCGGATTCGCCTCGGATTCCATCCGNCGNTGCACCGCGGCACGCCCCGCCCCGGGGCCGAGCACCCGATCCAGATGCGGCATCAGCCGNCCNAGNTCGACCGANGGCATCGGNNCNCGCNCCTCNGCGGACANCGTNGCGANCACGTTNGGATCGGAAAGNCCGGCCANCCTNGGATTCGCGAGNTGCCAGAGCATGTCNCGAGCNTCNCTGGTNCGNCGCTCNCGCGGGATGACACCGTAGGCNGCGAAGAAATCGTCCCAGTCCCGCGCTCGGAAGAGCGGCCCCATGGCNTCCACCGCCGCATCGGCNATCGCCGCACGATTCCCGGTCTGCTNGATGATCTCCCAGACCTGGCGGGCGATCTCNTCCCGNCCGAGCAGGNTCAGCAGNCGGATCGCNTCCGCCCCNCGGGTGGGATCGTCACGGGTCGCNGCCATCTCCACCTTCGCNANGTCGANCAGATTCTCCGCGCCGGCGAGTTCGGGGGGATCCTCCATCGGTCGNATCCNTCGCATCNNCGGCGGAATCGCCTGCATGAANGGNTCNCCGATCGCGGTCAGTTTCCAGACNCCGGACATCGGNCCACCANCCGGCCAGTATCGGCCNGCNAGCAGGAACGGCACNCCCGCCGCNAGNCGCTCGACCATNAGGNCCGGCGGAATGAANGCNCCGAGGTAGGGCTCGTCGACGCTGCCGAGATACGCGTACACNCCNCGATCGANGAANACGNCCNCCNACCGTGNGNCCGTCNGCCGGCCGCTTCAGGGANAACGAGTGGATCAGGTGCAGGGCCATCGGCCGNGNCAGGAACGGNACGTCCTGNGGAAACGCCNGCTCGTCCNNGAAGAGATGGAACACCGTCGGCGATCCATGTGAATTCAGGAANAGCACGTCCGGTGGGATCGCNCCTCGNANCAGNCGGAACCAGCCNGNGAGNNCGGCNGCNTCCTCCTCGAAGAACATCGANGCGTAGCCCAGNTCGGCCAGNCGGGCCGACGGNTTCGAAACCTCGTAGACGTTCCACTGCCCCGACTTCGCGTAACCCGAGCACATCCAGATGTTGCGACGATCGAGGAAGATCGANCTCATCGCCATGCCCGCGGCGTGGCCGGGATTNCCCCAGATCCANCCCGCGTATCCCCAGCGACGTCCGTCGTCGTCCCGGCACAGCGCATCCATGGTCGCGTACGGACCACTGCCGGGATCACGGCCCGGAAGACTGACTTTCGCGGCGTCCGGCACCGACATTCGACAGCGACCGGCGAGATCGCGACAGACCGCGACCGCGTCGAGATCGTCACCGAGTCCGCGCCAGGAATATCCGCTCGCCGTCGCCGCGGCCCGCAGCTCCAGTTCGAACTCGCGCAGTCGCGGCGCCGACAGTTCGCCGTTGGGATCGCCGAAGTCGCCGTCGACGAACGCCAGCGGCACGCCCCGCGCCGCGGAGATCGCGATCGCCGCCGTCCACGCGGAATCGTCCATCGACGTGACCACGAAGCCGGGCGGTCGCCATCCGAAGTTCGCATACACCTCCGCGTAGGTGGCCCCGGGATCGGGCGCACCGAAGGAGATCTTGGTGACGGCGGCGGCCAGCTTGCGTCGGATGTCTCGATCCTCGGGCAACAGCCGCTCGGTCGACGGAACGCGGACGACCTCGTCGGGCGCAAAGGCCCGGATGAACCGGGGCGTTCCCGGGTCGTCCTCGAAGAGCACCGGCCACTGTCCCGCGGGAGACCACTTCGAGATCTGTTCGAGGTAGGTCGACTCGTCGGAGACGAGGACCACGCGTGATGCGACCGGTCGGTTCTGTTCGCAGAGCATCACCTTCGCGCCGAGCAGCACCGGCCAGGGCGGCGCCGGCCGGGTGACCGGTGCGTCGGGCGGTGCCTGCGCCATGCCGATCGACGCGAGCAGTGCGGTCCCGATCGTCACCATGATCGACATGATCGACATGATCGACATGATCAAGTGAGAGATGGCGTTGCCGCCTCGCTTGATCACGGATCGATCCTTCCTTGTCTGGTCGGAGCAGCTCGTTTCAAGCAAGTCGATACCCGTCGGCAAGGGCCGTGAATTCCGCGACCTGCGTCGCCTGCCAGGACTCGTCGCGCCCGAGTTCCGCGGCAAGGATCGCGGCCGCCCGCGGCGCCGCTTCGATCGCCGCGGAGGCGTCCAGGAGCAGGGACCGGGTTCGTCGCGCCAGCGCGTCGTCGAGATCGAGGGCCATCTCCTCCCGCGCCGCCCACGCGATCTCCGCCCCGGTGTAGGGGAGATCCGCGTGCAGCGGCTTCGCGAGTTCGGGATCCGCCGTCGCGATCTCGAGGATCGCGGCCGCATCGCTTCCGTACATGCGATGGGGGTCATGCTGGGGAAGGGCCGGGTCGTCACGTTCCAGGGCCCCGTGGACCTTCAGTTCCTCGGTGATGCACGGCCGCTCGTCGAGGCCGCCGATCGCCGTCGCATGCTTCAGCGTGTCTTCGGCCATCTTTCGATACGTCGTCCACTTGCCGCCCACGATGGTGACGACGCCGGCAGTGCTCACGAAGACCTCGTGGTTGCGGGAGATCGACTTCGAATTCCCGGTGTTTCCGCCGGGGTGGACGAGCGGACGCTGGCCGGCGAAGACCGACTTGACGTCGGCATGCCGGGGATCGCGGGCGAGATAGCGGTTGGCGTTTCGAAGGATGAACTCGATCTCGTCCGGAAGCGCCCGNGGCTCGAGATCCGCCGACGGCATCGGCGTGTCGGTGGTGCCCACCACGACGCGCCCGTGCCAGGGAATGACGAAGAGCACCCGGCCGTCGTCGGTGTGCGGCACCATGATCGCGGTGTCGGACGGCTGGAAACTCCGGTCCAGCACGAGGTGAACGCCCTGCGCCGGTTCGATCACCGAATCGCATTCGGGCTCGTCCATCCGGCGCACCTCGTCGGCGAAGATACCGCAGGCGTTGATCACGACCTTCGCCCGGATCTCGAATTCCGTTCCACCGCCGGGCCCCTCGAGGTCGACGGCGCGGACCCCGACGCAATGATCACCCTCCTTCAGCAGGCCCACGACGCGACAGCGGTTCGCGACCGCGGCGCCGTGATCGACCGCGGTCATCGCGAGCGCCGTCGCCATCCGCGCGTCGTCGAACTGGCCGTCGTGGTAGCGAACCCCGCCCTTCAGATCCTTCGTCTCGACGTTCGGGATCTCGGCGATCGTCTCCTCGGCGTCGAGCATCCGACTCGACGCGAGGTTCAACTTCCCGGCGAGCAGGTCGTATGCCTTGAGCCCCGCGCCGTAGAAGGGACCCTCCCACCACTTGTAGCGGGGGACGATGAAGGGAAGATCGCGAACGATGTGCGGCGCATTTCGGTAGAAGATGCCCCGCTCGCGAAGCGCCTCCGTGACCAGCGAGATGTCCATCTGCTCGAGGTACCGAACACCCCCATGGACCAGCTTGGTGCTTCGGCTGCTCGTGGCCTTCGCGAAGTCCTCCGCCTCGAGCAGGGCGGTGCGGTAGCCGCGGCTCGCCGCATCAACCGCGACGCCGAGCCCGGTCGCGCCGCCACCGACCACGAGGATCTCGAAGTCCTCACCCTGCAGCCGTTCGATCATCGAGTCACGATTCATTCGTCATCCTCCATCCAGTCGAGCGTCCGCTCGACGGCCTTCTTCCACCAGTGCATNAGTNTCNCNCGCTCCCCCGCCTCCATCGNCGGNTCGAACACGCGATCGATCTCGCGATGCGACTCGAGNTCCGCGANGTCCTTCCAGACNCCGGTCGCNAGNCCCGCCATGTANGCNGCNCCGGCGGCGGTCGATTCGGTCACCACNGGNCGCTCGACCGGNACCCCGAGNAGNTCCGCCTGGAACTGCATCAGNAGGTCGCTNGCGCACGCNCCNCCGTCGACCCGCATGCGTTCGATCGGGATGCCGCTGTCCGCNGTCATGCANCNNAGNATCTCGTTCGAACGNTANGCGAGGCTNCGCAGCGTGCCGAGCGCNACGTGGGCGTCGGTCGANCCCCGGGTNAGGCCGAGCACGGCGCCNCGGGCGTTGGGNTTCCANTACGGNGCNCCGAGNCCGGCGAACGCNGGCACCACCATNACGCCNCCGGNGTCGGCGACNGANCCNGCGAGTTCGTTGANCGCNGGNGCNGACTTGATGATCTTCAANCCGTCCCGNANCCACTGGATGGCGGCCCCGGCGATGAACACNCTNCCNTCNAGNGCNTANTCNAGNGGNCCNTCGCCGATCCGCCAGGCGACGGTGGTGAGCATGCGNGACGGACTCGGNTTCGCNACNGTNCCGGTGTGCATNAGCATGAANCANCCGGTGCCGTAGGTGTTCTTCACCATTCCGTCGTGCGTGCAGAGCTGCCCGAACAGGGCCGCCTGCTGATCGCCCACGATCCCCGCGATGGGGATCGACGCACCGAGCAGATCCGGGGTCGACCCGCCCGCCACACCGCTCGAGGCGACGACCTCGGGGAGAATCTCCCGCGGCACGTCGAACAGCGACCGCAACGTGTCGTCCCAGTCGCCGTCGTGGATGTTCCAGAGCAGGGTCCGGCAGGCGTTGCTCGGATCGGTCGCGTGCACCGCACCACCGGTGAGTTTCCAGAGCAGCCAGCAGTCGATGGTGCCCGCCGCGAGCTCGCCGCGCCCGGCCCGCTCGCGGGCCCCGGGGACCTCGTCGAGAATCCACTTCAGCTTGCTCCCGGAGAAGTAGGGATCGAGCACCAGTCCGGTCCGGGCCTGCACGTCGGGCTCGTGCCCGGCGGCCTTCAGCTGCTCCGTGAATTCGCTGGTCCGTCGATCCTGCCAGACGATCGCCCGGTGAATCGGTTCACCGGTCGAACGATCCCAGACCACGATCGTCTCCCGCTGGTTCGTGATCCCGATCGCGGCGATCTCGCTCGCGTCGATGCCCGCCTTCGCGATCGCCTCGCGAGCGGTGCCCAGCTGCTTCTCCCAGATCTCGTTCGCGTCGTGTTCGACGAGTCCGGGTCGCGGAAAGTACTGGGTGAATTCGGTCTGGGCGACCCCTTTCATCCCACCGTCGGAATCGAACACGATCGACCGACAGCTGCTGGTTCCCTCATCGAGGGCGAGTACGTATCTTCCGGGCATCGGTGGTTCCTCCGCCCACCATCCTACGCAGTTCCGATCCGGACGATTCAGCGACTCGCATCGATCGCTCGACGCTGCTCGTCGGAGAGCGTCGAAAGCACTCGATTTCGCAGCCGCTCCCGCAACTCATCTCGCTGGAAGACCAGCTTCCCGAGTTCCTGTGCGAACGCCTGCTCAGCGCCGTACCGGGTGCTCACGCCGCCTTCGATCTCCGCGATCTCCGGCATGCGCGACGAGTCGAGCCGAAGCGTCCGGGCGCGGGCCACCAGATCCAGTTCGCGTTCGAGATGCTCGCGCAGGATCGTGGCGAGCGTGTCGATCTGCCCGGATTCGAGCGTCGGGAGCCGCAGGGCACCCCGCACGACGCCGGTCGTCCGGGCGTCGCCGGGCGAGTGCATGCCCCGGTCGGCCATCTCGAACCCCAGTTCGATCGACGGCCGCGATTCGAGCGACGGCACGACTGCTTCGAGCATCACGGCCTCGATCCGCGCCCGTCGACGCTCTCGGTCACCGAGAATCTTCAGGGCTCGCCGGTTCACCGCCCTCGTGAAACCCAGGTAGTCGATCTTCTTCTCGTCGTACGCCACCGAATCGAGGATGTCCCGTCGAGCGACGTCGATCCGAGCCGCGTCGGCCCCCGAATAGGCCTCGCGGAGACCGGGAACCTCCGGCAGCAACGCGGCGATCGCGTTCGCACGGGTCGTCGGATCGAAGTCCATCCCATCGATGATCTCGAACGGGCTCTTCTCGGGAGCGCTGGCGGCGAAAACCCCCGTCGAAGAGAGCGACTCGACGTCGATCGCCCGATCGAAGATCCGCTGGAGCCGCACCGCCTCGAGCCGCGCCGGCGTGATCGACGTTCCGATGGCGGTGGCGAAGTCGTCGAAGAGTCGATCGTCGAGCCGCCGCGTCGCCTGAACGGCGGCGAGATACTCGTCGTTCTGGAGAAGCGCCTCCTCGCCGAACGCATCGTCGTCCTCGTAGGGGGTCCGGGCCGCCGCGACCTCGAGGATCGGCGCCACCTCGCCGGCCCACGCGTCGAGGTAGTCGGCGTGCAACGATCGGGCCACGTCCCGATCGGTGGCCTCGAGGCCGAAAAGGTCGAGCATGAACTCCAGTTCGTCGATCGCGATGGGGTTCACGATCCGAAAGGTCGATCCGCCCGGCCCTGCTTCCAGAGGCGCGTCATCGACCGCGACGCCACCCTCGGCGACCCCGGCGCGACTTCCGTCCCGCCCCGCTTCACCCGTGGCCTCCCGGCCGGCGAGATCGGACATCACCGCTTCCCGCGACGCCTCGGGAAGCAACGCGATCAACGACTCGGTCGTCTTCGCTCGCAAGGCCTGCCGCGAGCTCGCCATGGCCTCGAGCTCGTCCTCGAGCACCGGGCCGTTCTGCAGGCCGTTCTGTTCGAAGAGCACCCGCATGATGTCGCGTCCCAACACGATCATCTGATCCGTCAACCGGTCGTCGTTCCGGTACCAGGCCGACAAAATCTCGTCGACGATCACGCGGTCCCGCGAATCCTCGGGCAGCAGCGCCCGCACCTCCGCCGCGATCTTCTCCACGCCCGGACCATCGCCCCCGATCTCGAAACCGATGTGGGCCTCGGGGAAGGTCCTCGTCGCCCAGCGGCGTTTGATCTTCCTCCAGCGTGCCGGTTCGAGCCGATCGCGAAACAATCGGGCGGCCGCGATCTCTCGATCCATGAGCTTCGCCCGGGAATCATAGATCTCCGACATCGCGCCGGCATACGCCTCCGAGACCGCCTGCATGATCTCCCGACCGCGGTCGCCATCGTTCATGTCCGCCTCGGTGACACCGCCGTAACCCGCCTTTTCCAGTCGGCGGGCGACCTCGAGGATCGACTCGACGGTCCCCACCGCGACCGCCCTGACCAGTCTGGGCGTCGAGGACTCGAGCCCCCGCAGGACGTCGTCGACCGCGGCGAATTCCTCCGCCGTCGGCGTCATCGACCAGAACGCGTCGTCGAGCGAGGTGTCGCGGAGCGAGAGCCCGCCCATGACCGCGGCGGCATCCGCCCGCCGCCGGCGCACTAGCCTCGCCCGTTCCACGCCCTCGACGGCTTCCTCCCCCACGATCGCCGCCACGGACGCGAAGAACCGCTCGTCGAGTCGATGCACGCTGCCGACCACGGACCGCCACGCGTCGAAGTAGTCTTCAAGCCGTTCGAGCGAGGGCATCATTCCGGTGTTGGAGGCCCGTAACGCGCGACCGACCTCGAGAAAAGCGGCGATCGGCCCGTCCCGAAGCGTCTCGAAGTCCGCGAGATAGTCGTCGTGCATCGCCTCGATCAGCAGCCAGTCCGAATCGTCGAGATCGACGTAGCGTTCAAACAACTCACGCGTTTCGCGGAGCCCCATCGGATCCGGAACCTCGCCAGAGGCGCCCTGCCCGAAGGCCGCAGCCCGGATCCCGAGCAGCGCGACCGCGATCACGAGCAGACGGAAGAGACTGGTCATCGAGTGATGCTGCATGCCGGGGCTCCTGAAGGCGGGCGGTCCGCTTCGGACATGAAAACGCTCCGAGGACCTTTCTGGCCCTCGGAGCGTCCGGATTTCATGGTTGATTCAGGGATTCAGGGAGCCCATGCCCATGCCGCGACGCCAGAAGCTCACCTGACCCGCGTGCATCATGATGTGGTTGTTCATCATGAAGCTCACGGCGTCGCCCCGGGTCGGAAGCATCTCGGCGAACTTCCCTTCCATCGGGTTCGGCGCCGAAAACACGGACGAAGGAACCTCCGGAAGGATGCCGATGATCGTCTCGTACCGTTCCTTCATGAACGGAAGCACCAGATCCTTCGCCGGGTAGAGCGCCTGGTCACCGGCGCCATCCTCGCCCTGCCCGAGCGGCGCGGCGTCGAACGGGCACTCGACCACGAGGTCCTCGCGGTCGAGGAATGCACCAAGAACGCGGTTGGGGTAGATGGCGAGGTGACCGTAGATGAACGCGGGATGATTCATCCCGTCCATGCACTTGTCGTGCCAGTGATCCGCGGGAATGTCCTCCGCGAGTCCGAGGATGTATCCGAGGCTCATGGTGGAGCCGCGGGCGATGGCGTTTCCGAAGATGCTGGTGGTCATGGTCGGCATTGGCGGAACTCTCTTTCGGGGGTTCGAGGCGATGTGGGCGATAGAGGAAACTCATCCTCGATCCGATCCGAGTCTAGCCGAACGAGTCGCTGCCTCGCCGAGCCCGCCGGGGGGTCATCGACCGACGACGCGATCGAAAACGCCGCGGGCCCAGTCTGGGTCGGTGCCCCCTTCGATGATCGCCCGACCGTCCGAGAACACCACCACCGACACCGGGCCTCCATCCGGCGAACGCTCGCCGCGCAGTCGCCCCCGGATCGATCCGTCGACCGCTTCGACCGTCCCGAGTTCCGCGAGCCGGTCCGCGACGGCGTCGAGATCGATTTCATCGTCGCCCGCTTCGCTTCGAATCTGGACCGCATTTCGCCCGCAGAGGATCCGCGTCGCCGACGCCGGCGCATCGAGATGCTCGAACCGCCCGCGAACGCAACATGGACAATCGGGATCGGTCGACTCCGAGATGCCGAGGGCTCGATTGACGTTGGTCCAGAGGTCGAACGAACGAAGCGAGCGGTCGACGGCCGCGACGTCCCCCACCAGGAGTTTGATCGCCTGGGTCGCCTGGTGAGCCGCGACCGTCATGGTGACGGATCCCAACACCCCGGCGGTGTCGCAGGTCGGCGTGCTTCCCGCCGGCGGGGGCGTCGGAAAGAGACATCGGAGACACGGGGTCGCTTCGGCCTCGTTCCAGCGAATCGTCGCCGAGGCTCCCGGACCGCGCCGCGAAAGCACCGGCATGGACATTCCCTGCGTGGCGACACCCGCGCCGTAGAGGTACGGAACGCCGGTGGCGACCGCGAAGTCGTTCAACAGATATCGCGTCTCGAAGTTGTCCAATCCGTCGAGGATGAGATCGCATCCCTCCGCGAGCGACTCGATCGTCCCCGAGTCGATCTCCTCGACGAACGCCCGGACCCGGACGTTCGAATTGGCCTGCGCCAGGCGAAGTCGCGCCGCCTCGGCCTTCGGCGTCGACCTGGAGGCGTCGCGCTCGGTGAAGAGCGTCTGCCGCTGCAGGTTGGTCGGCTCGACGAGATCGCGATCGGCGATGACGAGCGTGCCGACGCCCGCCCGACCGAGGAGATCGGCGGCCACGGTCCCCAACGCCCCGCATCCGGCGATGAACACCGAGCCGCGTCCGAGCCGGGCCTGGCCTTCCGCCCCGATGCCGGGCAGACGCATCTGTCGGTGATATCGATCCAGATCGGTCATGACACCAGAGCGTACCCGGCCACGCTTCGGATTCCATCACGAACGAGACCTTCGCCTCCCAACGGGAAGGCGAAGGCCTCGCGAAGCGTTCGGTTCGGTTTCATCAACCGCCGGGCGACGTGCGCCAGACGTCCTCCGTCGCGAGATGGCGGTCCTCCAAGAGGCCCGCATCCGCCTTCTTGGCGGGATACCAGGGTGCGACCGCGTCGATCGCGGCAAGCAACTCGTCGGTGGCCGCGGGGCCGAGATTCTGGGCCGCCTTCATCGCGGCCACCGTGATTCGGTGGAAGGCGGCGAGCTGCCGGTGGTAGCCCTCCCGCGCCGCGATGTCCACACCCGCGGGCGCCTTCACCCGCTGGGCGACGAAGTACCAGGCGACGGTGTGCTGCAACTTCCGTCCGTGCTCCTCCTTCACCATCGCCCAGCGGGTGATGGTGTTGAGCGAGGCCGCATCGACCTTGCCGGAGAGTGCGGTGATCTGCGCCGAGGCCTTGCGCATGGTCATCGCGTCGAGCCGCATCCCCTCGATCTCCGCGTGATCGTCGTAGATCCCGCACGGCACCTCGCAATGGGCGGGCAGGGCCGAGGCGACGCTCGATCGGGCGGCTTCGACGACCGCCCGGACATCGGGCGCCGCCGCATCCAGGGCGTCGACGGCGGCGTATCCTCCAAGGAAGGTGGCGATGACGACGGACGCGATTACGGTGCTCTTCATGATGGGGATCTCCTCGGATGATGGATCGGGAACCGGAGCCTAACGACGTCTCCGCGAATTCGGAAGCGGATGCGCCCGCTTTGGAACGAGGATGGGGTGCGAATCTCTCGGAACGACGCCGACGGGAAGCCGTCGAGCTCGTCCGTGACCGGGTCACGGAGCTTGAATCCATGCTCGAGCGGGCCGCACCGGGTTCGGGCGTGCTCACCGGCTCCGCGACCTGTGCCGAAGTCCGGCTCGCCGACGCCGATCGGGCCCACCGCTACCTCCGAATCGCCCTGATCGCGACCCCGGACGTGCTCCCGATCCTTCGAGCCGCCCTCGAGGACGCCGGCTTCCTCGCGAGCCCCGACGGAAGCGACCTCTCGATCATTCGAATCGCGCACGCCAATGGAAGAAGACCGCATTACGTGGTCTACGACGGAACCCGCGATCGACTGGATGCCCCGGACGCCCCACATCCCACGAGCGAGGCCGGACGAAGACTCCGGGCACGAAGACTCGCCGCGGCCACCCGGACCCCCGCCTTCGTCATGAGCCGCCGTCGGGAGATCCGAACCGATCGAGGCACGGAGGCGGAGACCCTCGAAGTGCAGGTCACCGACGACGTCGCGTCGGCCTGAGCGTGCCCAGAAGAAGATGCAGGCCGGCGATCCCGAACCCGCCATCCGAATCGATGCGGAATCGAAGGCCTCGATGAACACGGGCCCGATCACGTCACCGCACGCGATCGCGATCGGAAAAGAACACGAGCCGGCTCGCAGGGAGCCGGCTCGTGGGTTGTTTCGTGGCGTTTCGAGTCGCCGAGCGGCGACCGGGGTGCCCGGTTCGATCAGCGACTGCGGCCGAAGTGGGCGAAGGCCCGGTTGGCCTCGGCCATGCGGTGCGTGTTCTCACGGGTGGTGACCGCCTTGCCCTCGTTGTGGGCGGCGTCCCAGAGTTCCTTCGCGAGTCGCATGTGGATCTGCTTGCCACGTTCCTCGCGGGCCGCGACGATGATCCAGCGGAAGGTCAACGACTGCTGACGACGCCGGTTGAGCTGCATCGGAACCTGGTAGTTCGCACCACCGACCCGCTTCGAACGGACTTCGACCTGTGGGCGGACGTTGTCCAGCGCGAGGTGGAAGACTTCCAGGGCGGTCGGCGGAAGGTCGGGCGCCTTGCCGTCGTCGAGCCGCTTCTGAATCTCGTCGAACGCGTTGTAGATCACGCGGAACGCGGTGGCCTTGCGGCCTCCGAGCATCATGCAGTTGATGAAGCGTGCGAGGACCAGATCCCCGAACTTGGGATCGGGCTTGAGCTGAGCGTCCGCCTTGGTGATACGACCGGCCATGTGTCGACTCCTTGCGGCTCGTCCGTTCCGTCGTCCCGTCGTCGGGTCGAAATGGAACCTTCGTTCATCGCGGTCTGGGACTTGGGGATTCCCGGGGTCTGGATGACCGCGATTACTTGCCGCTGGGTTGTGTCCCTCGGGATGCGACGAACGTTCGTCGCGAGGCCCCTCGGGTGAAGAGGAATGGGACTCGTGGTCCCGCTTGAATCATGAGTGGTGCGTCGGGCTCACTTCTTGCCGCGCTTGACGCCGTACTTCGAGCGGCCCTGCTGACGACCGTCGACGCCGAGGCAGTCGAGCGAACCACGAACCACGTGGTACCGGACGCCGGGAAGGTCTCGGACTCGACCACCACGCACGAGCACGATGGAGTGCTCCTGGAGGTTGTGGCCTTCACCACCGATGTACGCGGTGATTTCCTTGCCGTTGGAGAGGCGGACCCGCGCCACCTTTCGAAGGGCCGAGTTCGGCTTCTTCGGGGTCACGGTACGAACCTGAAGGCAGACACCGCGTCGCTGCGGGCACGCGTCGAGGTCCTTGACCTTCGATTTCACGGGCTGGGGGCGACGGGGCTTGCGAACGAGTTGGTTGATGGTCGGCATGCAGTTCTCAGTCAATCGGGTCGGCACGCCCCGGGAAATGGAGCGAGCCCGACAGGATACCGGGAGCCCGCTCGAAGGGCAAGGATCGTTTCCGCCGGGACGGGCATCCACAATTCCCCCGGATCGCTCACTCGACGGTGCCGCCGATGCTCCGAATACCGTCCTTCACCAAGGCGTCGCATCGCTCGTTCTCGACGTGCCCGGTGTGCCCCCGGACCCAGGTACAGGTGAGGTCGAGCTGGGACACCATCGCATCCAACTCCTTCCAGAGCATGACGTTAAGGACCGGCTTGGCTGGCTTTCCCGCCTTCATCCACCCGCGAGCCTTCCAACCCGCCATCCACTCCTCGATCCCCTGGAGGACGTATTTGCTGTCCGCGACCAGTTCGATCACCGGCTTTTCGGTGGCCGCATGAGCCAACGCAGCCTCGAAACCGCGAATCACCGCGGTCAGTTCCATCCGATTGTTGGTCGAGTCGGCCTCACCCCCGAATGCCTCCTGGCGGTCATTCTGGGGGGTCATCAACACGAATGCCCACCCGCCCGGTCCGGGATTCGGGGCCGCACCACCATCGGTGTAGAGTCGGTAACCTGCTTCTGGCATCGTTGACGGGTTCCTTTGAAAGCCGCGAGTGCGGGGCGTCTCGAGATTCCTTGACACCCCATCGGGGGCTTCGTAACCTATCCGATTCCCCCGAGCACACCGGTGCCCGCGGGACGCCGACCGCATTCTCCGATCTTCTCGATCCAGGAACCCCGACGATGTCCGTCCCCGCCTTCCGACAGTCCCCCGGTCGCACCCGACGCCGTCGGTCCCACGACGCGCTCGAGCGGACCCACACCGTCCTCTGCCCGAACTGCGGCAGCGCGAAGCGTCCGCACACCGCCTGCCGGGAATGCGGCTACGTGCGTCCCGGTCTTCAGGTGAAGCCCACCAAGCCCACCGCCTGACGTCCCCGCGACGAAGGTCCTGTCATCGAGTCTCCGGGACGCGCGAGCGGATCCCGAAGCGGATACGCTCTTCAACATGCGCATCGGCATCGACGTGACGGGTGGCGACAACGCCCCTCATGAAATCCTCAAGGGCTGTTTCGACGCGATCGAACTGCTCGAACCGGACGACCGACTCATCCTCGCAGGGGACGAGTCGGAAATCGCCGAGGCCCTCGTCGAAAGAGGGATCAACGACGACCACCTCGAGATCCTCCACTGCGAGGAGACCATCGGGATGAGCGAGTCCCCGGTGGAAGCGGTGCGCAGCAAGCGCAAGAGCTCCATCGCGATGCTCTCCAAGATGAGCGGCCCGAAGGCCGGCGACGATCGGCTCCACTGCTGGATCTCCGCGGGCAACACCGGCGCCTGCGTCACTGCGGCCCAGATGAACATGCGGCGACTCCGCAACGTCCATCGACCGGGCATCGCCGTGACCGTCCCCACCTTCAGCGGCCCGATCGTCCTGATCGACGTCGGCGCGAACATCGAACCGAAGCCCCACCATCTCGCCCAGTACGGCGCGATGGGATCGATCTACGCCCAGCGGATCCTCGGGATCGAGAATCCGCGGGTGGGATTGATGAACGTCGGCGGCGAGGAAGCGAAGGGGACGGCGGATCTCAAGTTCGCCCGGGACATGCTCCGCGACTCCGAGGCCACGAACTTCATCGGCTACGTCGAGGGTCGCGGCGTCTTCGACGGCGACGCCGACGTGGTGGTCACCGACGGGATCGTCGGCAACGTGATGATCAAGCTCGCCGAAGGCCTTTCCGCCGGGATCTTCAAGGCGATCGCGACCGAGGTCTTCGAGATCGATCCGGAACTCGCGATGCGGTTCGAGCCGGTCGTGAAGAGTCTCTACACCAAGCACGACTACCACGAGTACGGCGGCGCACCGCTGCTCGGGGTGAACGGGGTCTGCATGATCGCCCACGGTTCCGCCGTCGGCCGGACCATCACCAACGCGATCCGCCGGGGCCAGGAATTCGTCCGGAGCGGCGTGAATCAGGCGATCACCGAAACGCTCGCGTCGATCGGCCAGGACTCGCCCGAAAGCACGCCCGCGAGAGAAATGAAGACATGAACGCATCCGACCTGACCGCGGGATTCAACCGCGGGGTTCGAATCGCGGGGACCGGATCCGCCGTGCCCGATCGCGTGCTCAGCAATCACGACCTCGCGAAGATGATGGACACCAGCGACGAGTGGATCCAGCAGCGGACGGGGATCCGCGAACGGCGCATCTGCGATCCCGAGAAGGGCGAAGGCACGCTCTGGCTCTCCGAGCAGGCCGCGGCCCTTGCGCTCGAGGACGCCGGACTGACCGGAGCGGACGTGGACCTCGTGATCGTCGCGACGGTGACCATGGAGATGACCTGTCCCTCGACCGCGGCCCGACTCGCCGGCAAGCTCGGTGCGACCCCGGCCGGGGCCTTCGACATCACCGCGGCCTGCTGCGGCTTCATGTACGCGTTGAATCTCGCCGACAGCCTGATCCGCGTCGGACGGGCGAACCGCATCCTCATCGTGGGATGCGACTGCATGAGTTCGATCATCGACTACGACGACCGATCCGTCTCGATCCTGTTCGGTGACGCCGCGGGCTCCGCGGTGCTCGAAGCGGTCGACGATCCGACCCGGGGCTCCGTCTACCAGTCGCTGCAGGCGGATGGCCGAGGCTGGCCCTCGCTCTACATTCCGCGCGAGGCGTCACAGATCGCGGCGGGCGACGAGGACAATCCGATCAAGCTCGGAAACCTGCGGATGAACGGCCGAGAGGTGTACAAGTTCGCGGTCACCCGCTTCCAGCGGGCGATCAAGGACGCCTTCGAGAAGACCGGCCTCGAGCCCGACGAATTCGGGGCGTTCATCTGCCATCAGTCGAACGCCCGCATCATCGAGAGCGCCGTCGAGAAGCTCGGCCTGCCCGATGAGAAGGTGTACGTGAACATCGACCGATACGGAAACAGCTCCGCCGGCTCGGTGGGCCTGTGCCTCGATCAGATGCGCAAGGCGGGCCGTATCGACGAGTCGAAACCCACCATGCTCGTCGCGTTCGGCGGCGGCATGACCTGGGCCAGCTCGGTCTGGCGACACTGATCCACAAGACGCTTCCGCGATTCGAATCCAACGCCCGTGCGCCTTCACGCCCCGCCATCCGGCGATGAACGTGGAGAACCTTCGGAGAACCCCGACATGAACAAGTCCAAGGTCGTTCTGCTCTGCCCCGGACAAGGGGCTCAGGCCGTCGGCATGGGGAAGGGCTGGATGGACGCCCACCCCGCCGCCGCCCAGACCTTCGCCGCCGCCGACGAAGTCGTCGACCTCGGATCGATCGGCTCCCTCACCAGCGTCTGCTTCGACGGTCCGACCGAGACGTTGAACCGGACCGATGTCAGCCAGCCGGCCCTCTTCACCGCCGCGGTGGCGAGTTACCAGGGACTGCTCGACGGCTGGGGCAACGCCGACGTCCACGCCACGCTCGGGCTCTCCCTCGGTGAGTACACGGCCCTTCATCTCGCCGGCGCCTTCGGATTCCGTGACGGGCTCAAGCTCGTGGCCACGCGAGGTCGGTTGATGCAGGAGGCGGCGGAAGCGTCCGACGGCGGCATGGTCGCGTTGATCGGCGCGGACGAAACCCAGGCTCATGCCGTCTGCGATGCGGCCCGAGGCGACGACGTCCTCATGCCCGCGAATTTCAACGCCAAGGGCCAGATCGTGATTTCGGGTTCCCGGACCGCTTGCGAGCGGGCGGTCGCCGCCGCGGGCGAAATGGGCCTTCGGGCCACCGCCCTTTCGGTGGCGGGTGCGTTTCACAGCCCCCTGATGGCCCCCGCGGCCGAGGGAATGGCCAAAGCGCTCGCCGAGGTTGATTTTCAGCCGCTTTCGACCGTGGTGTACTCGAATGTCACCGGAAAGCCCCATGAACCGGATAATGCGGAACTTCTGAAGCAACGACTGATCGAACAATTGACGACTCCTGTACGATGGTCGTCGAACTGTGAGGATCTGGCCGCGTCGATTTCGGGGATTCCCGAAGACGAACGGCCACGTATTCACGAGCTTGCCCCCGGCAAGGTGCTGAAGGGGCTTTTCCGCCGAATCGACAAAACCGTGGAGGTCACCAGCCATGACCAACCGGACCCGAAACCTGTTTCGTGACTTCATCGGCCTGACCGCCGTCACCGGGCTTGCGCTCGGTATCGCCGGTTGCGGCTCCGAACCCGCCCCGCCCCCGGCCGCGCACCAGCCCACGCCGGCCTCCGCGCCCGCCGGCCGCTGCGAGGAGGAGGAGGAGGAGGAGTAGCGCTGCAGGAGGTCGCGTGACCACGCTGCGGGGTCGATGTTCACGCCCACGCTGCCGCCCCCGGGAGACGTGAATCCGTCCCCGACACCACCACCACCGCCGCTGCTTTTGCTGCTGCTGCTG